>NZ_SUEO01000003.1:73211-100700 GCF_004962925.1 Mesorhizobium sp.
GGTGCGCAGCTTGACAATCAGCCGTTCGCGGGCCGGTTCGTCATTGGCCATCACCAGAAGCTGGGCAAAATTCGGATTGCGAAGCTGCTGGTCGAGCGGCAGGAAGAAGCGCGGCGCGCCCTCGCCGATATAGGTGGCGATGAAGCGCTTGTCCTTGTCGTCCATCATCCTGGTTTCAAGCGCCTTGGCCTGCGTTTCGACTTCCTTGATGCTGGTGCCTTCCGGCAGCCAGAGGTCGACAAGGATTTCCGGACGCGACGACTGCGGGAAGAAATTCTGCGGGATGAACTGGAACGCCCACAGGCTGGTGGCGAAGGTCACCAGCGTCATGACCAGCACGATGATGCGGTGGCGCACGGACCAGCTGACGGTGGCGCGAAGCCGGCGATAGAAGCGCGTGTCGAAGACATCGTGATGGTTGCCGGCGTGTTTTCGCTGCTTGAGGATCATGTTACCGAGCCACGGCGTGAAATAGACCGCCACGAACCAGGACACGACCAGCGCGATGCCGACGACATAAAACAGCGTGCGCACGTATTCACCGGCAGTCGAGGCGGCGAAGCCGACCGGGATGAAGCCGGCGGTGGTGATCAGCGTGCCGGTCAGCATCGGGAAGGCCGTCGAGGTGTAGGCGAAGCTCGCCGCCTCGACCTTGACCAACCCTTCCTCGAGCTTGCGCTCCATCATTTCGACGACGATCATCGCGTCGTCGACGAGCAGGCCGAGCGCAATGATCAGCGCGCCGAGCGAAATGCGCTGCAGATCGATGCCGATCTCGTACATGATGGCGAAGGTAGCGGCCAGCACGAGCGGAATGGTGATCGCGATCACCAGGCCTGAGCGCCAGCCGATCGTCAGGAACGAGACGACAAGCACGATCAGCAGCGCCTCGCCAAGCGCCTTCATGAACTCACCCACCGCTTCCCGCACGACTTCCGGCTGGTCGGCGATCTGATCGACCGAAACGCCGTAAGGCAGCGCCTCTTCGAAGCGGTGATAGGTCGCCTCGACGTCCTTGCCGACATCGGTGACGTTGAAGCCCTTGGCCATGACGACACCGACCTGGACGCTGTCGTGGCCGTTGTAGCGGTATTTGCGCTGATAGGGATCCTCAAGGCCGGAGGTCACGGTCGCGATGTCGCCCAGGCGCGTCACCTGGTTGCCGGCGCGCAAGCGAAGTTCGCGGATGTCGGCCGCCTTGGCCACATCGCCCTCGACCGAAATGCGCACCGAGTTCGTGCCGGTATCGACCGAGCCCGCCGGATCGACATTGTTCTGGCCCTTGATCGCGTTCTGTAGGTCGGTCAGCGTCAGGCCGCGCTCGGCAAGCGCCTTGGACGAAACGTCGATATAGAGTTTTTCCGGCTGGTCGCCGATGATCACGGCCTTTTCGACGCCGGGCGTCGTCAGCAGCATGTCGCGCGCCTGGATGGCCAATTTCTTCAGCTCGGGATAGCTGTAGCCGTCGCCGCTGATCGAATGCAAAGTGATGAAAGTGTCGCCGAACTCATCGTTGAAGTAGGGTCCAAGCAGCCCCTGAGGCAGCTCATTGGCGATATCGCCGACCTTCTTGCGCACCTGGTAGAAGGCATCCGCGACCTGCGCGGGATTGGTGTCGCCTTCGACCTGCAAGGTGATGATGGCGCTGCCGGCGCGTGTGTAGGAACGGACGAAATCGAGATGCGGCGTTTCCTGCAGCTTGCGCTCGATCTTGTTGACGACCTGGTCCTCCATGTCCTGGATCGAGGCACCCGGCCAGACAGCCTGGACGACCATGACGCGGAAGGTGAAATCCGGGTCTTCCTTCTGGCCCATGCGCATCAGGCCGAGCGCACCGGCAATGATGATCAGGCCGAACAGGAACCGCGCAATGCTCGGGTGCCCGATTGCCCAGCGCGAAAGATTGAAGGGCCGCTTTTCATTGATGTCGGTGGTCATAGCGCCAGTCCATTTGTCTGATCGTCAGCGCACGCACGTGGCATGCCCACGGAACTTCTAATGCTGGCTTCCGGGCGGCGAGGCTTTCCGAGCGGAGAGACACTCATCGCGGTGGGACGCGAGGATCGATGTGGGGGTTACATCGACCCGACGTCTCGACAGTCGGGCACCTGCCGCCCGGAAACCATGAACCGCTTGACCTCGCGGCTTGCGCCGATGCGAGGAAAAGCCGTTTTATTCTTGGCCGTCAGCGCACGCGCTTGGCGGCGTCGCCATCATCGTCCGCAGATGCGGACTGTTGCACCGCATCTCCGGTCAGCTTGACCTTCAGATTCTCGGCCATGAATTGTGTGCCCGCCGCAATGACGACATCGCCGGGTTTCAATCCTTCGGCAACATGCACGCCGCCGGCGGTGAACTCGGCGACCTTGACCGGACGCGCATGGACGGTCTCGCCGTTGCGGTCCACGGTCCAGACGATCTGCTGGCCATCTTTTTGTGCCAGCGCGCTCAACGGGACCGTTACGCTTTGCGGGCGATTGTTGGCCGCCGAAGCTTCGATGTTCGCGGTCATGCCGAGAAGCACGCGCGGATCGTTGGGCAGGCTGACGCGGACGGCAAAGGTACGCGACTGCTGATCGGCGCTGCCGGCGACTTCGCGGACTTTGCCGTCGAGCGTCAGCGCGTCGTCGGACCAGAAGCCTGCCTTGACGTCCTTGCCCGGCTTGAACTGGGCGATGTCCATTTCCGGAACGGCGATCAGCACTTCCTTTTCGCCATCGACGGCAACAGTCACAACCGGTGTGCCGGAGCCGACCACCTGACCGACATCGGCGGCGACTGATGTGACGATGCCGTTCCTGTCCGCCTTGAGATCGGTGTAGAGTACCTGGTTTTTCGCCTGGTCAAGCGTTGAGCGGGCGGAATTCCGGGTAGCGACCGCCTGGTCATAGCTGAGCGTTGCCTGTTCGAGCTGCGATTTCGACGCGAAGTTCTTGGCAAACAACTGTTCGGCACGACGACGGGCAAGGCCTGTTGTCTCGACCTGCCGCTCGGCGGCCTCGAGGCTGGCCTCGGCGCTGTTGACCGAAAGGTCATAGTCGGCGGGATCGATGCGGGCCAGAACGTCGCCCGGCTTCACGCGCTGGCCGATGTCGACCAGGCGCTCGGTGATCTTGCCGTTGATGCGGAACCCGAGATTCATCTCGGTGCGGGCGCGCACCGATCCGGAGTAGGAAAGCTCACGGGTATCGTTGGCCTTGGCGATCTCGACGACCTTGACCGGCCGGACAATGTCCTTGACTTCCACTTTTTCTTGCGAGCAGCCGGCGAGCCCGAGCGCCGCGACGACGACCAGAGCGGGACCAACGGCCGACAGCCTGTTCATGATGGATTTGGACAAAGGCACTTGCGTACTCCCGAACTGCAGATGAATTGTCGACGACCGGCGGACGACGCCGGTCATTTCTTCAAGGCCCTGATCGCAAACTCGATAAGATCATCCGGCATTGCCCGGTTCTCTTTGGCAAGGCACTGGGCGACCATCTGAGGGTGACAGAGGGTGATGATAGCGGCGCTGAAGCACCGCGAAGCGACTTCCGGGTCCTGGTCGGCAAACTCGCCGGTTGCGATTCCCTCGCTGATGACCTCCGCCACCAAGCTGCGGATCCTGTCGATATGCTTCTCAATGACATGCCAATCGCGTTCGATGGCAACGACGACCATTTCGTGCACCTTCTCCTGGTCGAGCATGGTGTCGCGGGTCCACTGATAGTGCGTTTGCGCGTAGCGGCGAAGCTTTTCGCTGGCGGTTCCGGGACTATGGCAGGCGTCGTAGGTCAGTTGGTAGCAGGTAGCGAGCATGCGGCCGCAGACGGCCTGGTGGATTTCGACCTTGGAGGCGAAGAAACGGTAGATGTTGGCCGTCGACATGCCGAGTTCGCGCGCTATGTCGGCGACATTGGTCTTGCCGTAGCCGTAGTGGCGGAACAGTCGCTCTGCGCAGTCGAGGATGCGCGCGACATTCTCCTGCCGGACTAGGTCGGCCGTCGTATCGAGAGTATCATACATCTTGTTTCAAGCTCATTACGAATGACGAATTTTGAATTTCGTCACTCGTAATTCGAAATCAACGGAATGTCAACACGTGACATTATCCGTCTTGGACGACTGGTGACATCTGTTGACACCACTCGGCGGAAACAGCGTTAATGAAGCCTGCTGTGGGCGCCCGTCGCCGTCTATACTGATCCCGGCTGACTCCCCGCGCAGCTATGCATTGTCATCCAATGCCGCGGAAAAGGAGATCATGGGATGACCGTACTGCGCATCGTCACGAATATCGCAACAGACAGCATTCCGGATGTTCGGACGTTCTATTCCGACCTGTTCGGGCTCGATGCCGTCATGGATCACGGGTGGCTTGTCACGCTGGCGTCCCGCGAAACAACCACCCCCCAGATCAGCATCGCCAGCGAGGGCGGCTCAGGCACCCCTGTGCCCGATTTGTCGATCGAGGTCGACGATGTGGACGAGGTGTATCGTCGCGCAAACGAGATCGGTTGCAAAGTGGTCTATGATTTGACCGACGAACCGTGGGGCGTAAGACGTTTCTTCATTGCCGACCCGACCGGCAAGCTGCTCAACGTGCTCTCGCATCTTCGCTAGAAGCCGCCTGCGATAGGACTGGCTCCTTTCAGGTTCGTTCATGCTGGAGCACCAGCGGCTGCCCCAAAGCTATGGTGCACTGGCTTTCGCCATCTCCCTCAGCCTGAACTTCTGGATCTTGCCGGTCGAGGTCTTCGGGATTTCGGCGAAGATCACCGCTTTCGGGATCTTGAAGCGGGCGAGCAGCGCGCGGCAGTGATTGATGATCTCGGCCCCGGTCGCCGTCTTGCCTGGCTTCAGCTCGACATAGGCGACCGGCACTTCGCCCCATTTGTCGTCGGGCCTGGCAACGACGCCGCACGAGGCGACGGCAGGGTGCTTGTAGAGCGCCTCCTCGACCTCGATCGAGGAGATGTTCTCGCCGCCGGAAATGATGATGTCCTTGGAGCGGTCCTTGAGCTGGATGTAGCCGTCGGGATGCATGACGCCGAGGTCACCCGAGTGGAACCAACCGCCGGCGAAGGCCTCGTCACTCGCCTTGCGGTTCTTCAGATAGCCCTTCATGACGATGTTGCCGCGGAACATGACCTCGCCGATCGTTTCGCCGTCGGCCGGCGTCTCCTCCATCGTCTCGGGGTCCATCACCGTCAGATCTTCGAGCGCGGCATAGCGCACGCCTTGCCTGGCCTTCCTGGCCGCCCTGAGACCCTTTTCGAGCCCATCCCACTCGCTGCGCCATTCGTTGACGACGGCCGGACCATAGGTCTCGGTCAGGCCATAGAGATGGATGACCGCAAAGCCCGCATCAGCCATGCCCGACAGCACCGCTTCCGGCGGCGGTGCTGCGGCCGTGCTGAAGGTGACCGTCTGCGGAAATTGCCGCTTGTCCTCCTCCCTGGCATTGATCAGCACCGACATGACGACCGGCGCGCCGCAGAGATGAGTGACGCCGTGATCGGCGATGGCATCATAGATCGGCTTCGGCCGCACCCAGCGCAGGCAGACATGGATGCCGGCCTGCACGGCCAGCGTCCATGGAAAGCACCAGCCATTGCAGTGGAACATCGGCAGCGTCCACAGATACACCGCATGCCTGCCCATGCCGGCATGGATGGTGTTGGCGTAGGCCATCAGTGCTGCACCGCGATGGTGATAGACGACGCCCTTTGGATTGCCCGTCGTGCCGGAAGTGTAGTTGAGCGCAATCGCATCCCATTCGTCGTCGGGCATCGACCAGGCGAAATCCTCGTCGCCGCCCGCGACAAAGCCCTCATAGTCGAGCGTGCCGATCCGCTCGCCCTTGGGATAGGGGGCGTCAGCGGCGTATTCGGGATCGTCATAGTCGACGACCAGCGGTTTCACCTTGGCCAGCGCCAGCGCCTCGCTGACGACGTTTGCGAATTCGCGATCGACGAAAAGCACCTTGGTTTCGGCATGGTCGAGCTGAAAGGCTATGACAGCAGCGTCGAGGCGGGTGTTGAGCGAATGCAGCACCGCCTTGGTCATCGGCACGCCGAAATGCGTTTCCAGCATCGGCGGGGTGTTGGACAGCATGACAGTGACGGTGTCGCCCTTGCCGATGCCGCGCTTGGAGAGCGCCGAGGCAAGCTTCAGCGACCGCCGCCAGAAATCGCGATAGGTCGTGCGCTGGCGGCCATGGATGATGGCGACATGGTCGGGAAAGGTCTTTGCCGCCCGCTCCAGATAGCTGAGCGGCGTCAGCGGCTGGTGGTTGGCCGGATTCCTGTCGAGATCCTGTTCGTAGGGATTGCCCATCCCGTCCTCCCGTAACGTCTTTCTCGAACCTTCTACCCACAGGCTTCCGGTCCGTCACCATCAACGATGCCACGATAGAGCGCCTTTGGCACAATGACGATCTAGATAAAGCGAACGAAAGAGCATCGTTTGCCCTTGCTCAATTTGACTTTTGTCGAGAGCCGTGAATAATGTCAGCGAGGAGATGGCATGGCGATCCGACCGGCAGAACAGCTTATTCACAAGGCCGCCTGGCTCTACTATGCCCACGGCCTGCGCCAGGACCAGGTGGCCAGCCAGCTCAAGATTTCCCGGGCCTCGGTCGCCATGTATCTGCGCAAGGCGCGCGAAACCGGCATCGTCAACATCTCGACCTCGACCCAGCTTTTCACCGACGACGTCCTGGCACGGAAGCTTGAAGACGCGTTGAAGCTCGACGCCGTCTGGATCGCGCCGGAAAACGGCCATGTCGCCGATCCTTCGACCGATATTGCGGTGCTGGCAGCGAGCGTCTTTCTCGAACTGGTCAAGAAGGGTGACCGCATCGGCGTCGCCTGGGGCAGGACCGTCTATACGATCGCCGACATCATGTCTTATGCCGATCTGCAGGATGTCACGGTGGTGCAGCTCTGCGGCAATCTCGGAGCCCCTTATTCGTACCGGCCCGACCAATGCACCATGGAAATCGCGCGCCGGCTCAATGCCCAGGGGCTCAACTTCTATGCGCCGCTGGTGCTGACCACGGAAGAACTGGCGCGCGGCCTGCGCGCCGAGCCGGTGATCCGCGAGCAATTGTCGGGCATTAGCGAATGCGACCTGGCGCTGTACTCGGTCGGCACAGTCGATGCCGACAGCCATGTCGTCAAATGCGGTGCACTGACTGCCAGCGAAATGGACGTGCTGCGCCGTGCCGGCGCTGCCGGCGTCATCGCAGGGCAGATCATCGATGCGCAAGGCAAGGCGCTCGACTGCAGCTACAACCGGCGGGTCATTTCGGCAGAGCTGTCATCGCTGCGCAAGATTGAAAAGCGCCTCGTGGTGGTGCAGGAGGAAAGCAAGTTCGAACCGCTGGTGGCGGCGATCGCTGGTGGGCTGTGCACGCATCTGGTGGTCGGTGCGCGGATGGCGCGACGGCTGCTCGAACATGCCGGACCGGCAGCGGAGAAGGTCGCCTAGATACGCAAAACTCCGCCGCGGGCGCATTGTCATCAAAGCGTCGCGGCGGTCCTGTTCACAACAAAAAGAGAAATCGGACGAAGCGAACATGAAGAACCTATGGAATGACGGCGACGCGGAGAAGCTGGTTGCCGACTATGCAAAGAAGGGTGTGGCCCGCGACCTGGCGCTGCGCGTCTACACGACGCGGCTTCTAGGCGGCGAACCGCGGCTTGTCCTGCATGGCGGCGGCAACACCTCCTGCAAGACAAAGGCCACCGACCTCGTCGGCGACGAATGGGACGTGCTCTGCGTCAAGGGCAGCGGCTGGGACATGGGCGTGATCGAGCCGCAGGGCCTGCCGGCGGTCAAGCTCGGCGCCCTGCTCAAGGCGCGGTCGCTCAAAAAGCTCTCCGACGAAGACATGGTCGCGCTGCAGCGGGCGAACCTCATCGATCCGTCTTCGCCGAACCCTTCGGTCGAGACGCTGCTGCACGCCTTCCTGCCGCATAAATTCGTCGACCATACGCACTCGACCGCGATTCTGGCCATTGTCGACCAGGACGACAGCGAGGCGCTGAGCAAGAAGGTCTTCGGCAACAAGATGGGTTACGTGCCCTATATCATGCCGGGCTTCGACCTGGCGAAGGCGGCGGCCGATGTCTTCGATGCCGACCCGACGATCGAGGGCCTGATCCTCGACAAGCATGGCATTTTCACTTTTGGCGACGATGCCAAACAGGCTTACGAGCGGATGATCCATTATGTGAATGTCGCCGAGGATTTCATCGCCAGAAACGGCAAGCCGCCTGCCGAAAAATCGGCCTTGCCAGCCAGCTTGGCCAAGCCCGCGGACATTGCGCCGATGCTGCGCGGCGCAGTGGCGGTAGCGCGCGGCGAAGGTCGCTTCGACCGCATGATCAGCGATTTCCGCACCTCGGACGCGATTGTCGATTTCATCAATTCCGCCAAGATTGCCGATTATGCCGGGCGCGGCGTGTCTACCCCAGACCTGTCGATCCGCATCAAGACCGGACCGATGGCGCTGCCGGCGCCCGATGCGGATAAGGTCGGCGACTACAAGTCCGTCATCCGCCAACATGTCGAGACATTCGCCAAGGACTATCGCGCCTACTTCGAAACCAACGACGCGCTCGATGATGTGAAGCGCACGATGCTTGACCAGATGCCGCGGTTGACGCTGGTGCCGGGCCTCGGCATGTTCGGCCATGGCCGCACGCTGAAGGATGCGAAGATCGCCTCCGACGTCGGTGAGATGTGGATCGAGGCAGTACGCGGAGCCGAAGCGGTCGGCGATTTCCGTCCGCTGTCCAAAGCCGACCTGTTCCCGCTCGAATACTGGTCGCTGGAACAGGCCAAGCTCGCCTCCAACAAGCCGAAGCCGCTGACCGGCCAGGTTATGCTGGTCACCGGCGGGGCCGGCGCAATCGGTGCGGCCACCGCAAAGCTGTTTGCCGATAATGGCGCCCATGCCGTCGTTGTCGATCTCGATGCGTCGAGGGCGACGGAGGCGGCCAAGAAGGCCGGCAACAGTTCGATCGGCATCGGCGCCGACATCACGGATCCGGCGCAGATGCGCGCTGCGTTCGACAAGGCGGTCGCCGTCTTCGGCGGCCTCGATATTCTCGTCTCGAATGCCGGTGCTGCTTGGGAAGGCAGGATCGGCGAACTTGACGATGCCACCTTGCGCAAGAGCTTCGAGCTCAATTTCTTCGCCCATCAGTCGGCGGCCCAGAACGCAGTGCGCATCATGCTCGAACAGGGCACCGGCGGCGTGCTTCTGTTCAACACCTCCAAGCAGGCGATCAATCCGGGTCCGAAGTTCGGCGCATATGGCATCCCAAAGGCGGCGACGCTGTTCCTGTCCAGGCAGTATGCCCTGGACTATGGCGCGCATGGCATCCGCTCCAATGCCGTCAACGCCGACCGTATTCGTTCGGGGTTGCTGACCGACGCCATGATCGCCAGCCGCTCGGGCGCGCGCGGGGTGTCGGAAAAGGAGTACATGTCGGGCAACCTGCTTGGACAGGAAGTGACGGCCGAAGACGTGGCCCAGGCCTTCCTGCATCACGCGCTGGCCGAGCGGACCACCGCCGATGTGACGACGGTGGATGGGGGCAACATCGCGGCGGCGCTGAGGTAAGCTCAAGAACAGTCCAGACGCGAAAAGAGCGGCCCGAAAGCCGCTCTTTTCTTTTGCCTGCGATAAAAAGCTATTTGGCGTTCGGGTTCGGCATCCAGGCTGGCATCGCGACATCGGCATGGGCGAACTGCGGCAGCTTCACCGAGAGGTCCTCCATGTTCTTGATGTCCTTGTCGATCAGCTCCTTTTGGGTGATCAGTGTCGGCGGCACGATGACGTTATGGCCGGGATCCTCGCCGGCCAAAAGCTGCGCCAGCGCGCGCACCGAGACCTGGCCGACGACGGCCGGATTGGTCGCCGCGGTTGCCGCCCAGGCACTGTCAGGCTCGCGCATCGCGGCGATGTCGGAGGTCGAGATGTCGGCCGAATAGATTTTGATGTCCTGGGACAGACCGGCCTCGTCGACAGCGATCTTCACTCCCTTGGCGAACTCATCATAGGGCGCGAACATCACTTTGATGTCGGGGTTGGCCGACAGCACCGAACGAGCCTGGTTGGCGACGGAATTGGCGATCGGATTGTCGAGCGTGCCGAACATCGCCGCCTCGTTGATGCCCGCATATTTCTTCTTGAAATCGACCCAGGTCTCGTTGCGGCGGTCGAGCGGCGCGATGCCGGCGACATAGACGTAACCGGCCTTCCAGCTCTCGCCATTGTCCTTGATCGCCTGTTCGAGCGCGAGGCGCGCCAGATCGCGGTCGGACTGCTCGATCTGCGGTATTTTGGGGTTTTCGACATTGACGTCGAAAGCGACGACCTTGATGCCGGCGTCGACCGCGCGCTGGGCGGCTTCCTTCATCGATTCCGTCAGGCCGTGCTGGATGATGATGCCCTGGACACCAAGCGCAATGGCCTGGTCGACCATGTCTGCCTGAAGAGCGGCATCCTGACGACTGTCGAGGACGCGCAGATCGACGCCAAGCGCCTTGGCCTGCGATTCGACACCGGACAGATAGGCCTGGAAAAAGTCGCCGGTCGAGAGATAGCGGACCAGCGCGATCTTGACGGCGCCGGGCTTGTCGAACGGCGCCGGCTTGTCCTGCGCCATCGCCGGCGCCTGCATCAGCAGCGCGGCGCCGGCAAGCCCAAGTGCTGCCTTCCCCAAAAGTCTTCTTGTGATCTTCATGTTTCTTCCTCCACTTGTTGAACTCAAATCTCAGCCAATCGAAATCCTATCTGTCGAAATCCTACCTCTTGCCCCTGCCGGAAAGGGCGAAAGTGAAGACAAGGGCAACCACGAGAACCACGCCCTTGATGAAATCCTGCGTGTAGTACGGCGCGTTCATCATCGTCAGGCCCTGCAGCAGCACGCCGACAAACACCGCACCGACGGCCGTGCCGAAAGCGTTCGGCTTGGCGGCGCCGAGGACCGCGTAGCCGATGAGCGCCGCGGCGACAGCATCGAGCAGGAGATTATTACCCGAGGCGATGTCGCCACGTCCAAGCCGGGCAGCGAGCAAAATGCCGCCGATCGAAGCAAAAACTCCTGAAATAACGTAGGCCCAGATTTTGTATGCCTTGACAGGCGCGCCGGCGAGCTCGGCAGCCCGTTCGTTGCTGCCGACCGCGTACATCATGCGGCCGAAACGGGTGTATTCGAGAAAGAACCAGATCAGCACTGCAAGCACGAGCAGGACCACCACCGAAACCGGGATGAGGTTGGGGATGAAGAAATCGAAGCGGTGACGGCCAAGCGCCAGGAAGGCGGCGCTGAACGTGCCGTTGGCGACCGAGCCGTCGGGCATCGTCATGCCGGTGGCGATCGAGCGGCCCTCGGTCGGGATGCGCTGCAGGCCGACGAGCAGGAACATCATGCCGAGCGTCGCCAGAAGGTCCGGCACGCGCATATAGACGATCAGCCAGCCATTGATGAGGCCGACGATGACACCGATGGCGAGACAGGCGATAACCGCGACGACGGCGTTCTGCTCCAGCACCACCATGACGTAGGCTGCCGCCATCATGGCGCTGGTGGCGACCGAGCCGATCGACAGGTCGAAGCCGCCGACGACCAGGGTGGCGGTGACGCCAAGCGCCAGCACGCCGGTAATCGCGACCGATTGGAAAATGAAGACGGCGCTTTGCGGCGAGACGAAACCGCCGGCGGCGATGGCGAAATAGGCGATCAACCCGACCAGCAGAATGATGAAGCCGTAACGGATGGCATGGTCGCGCAGTATCATACAGCGCTCCGGTGCGCGGCTGCCAGCTTTACCCAACCCAAACTCATGCCTTCTCCATTCCAATTCTCATCGTCCGTGATCCTTACGCTGCGCTGTGCAACGGCCCGCCCGCCACTTCGGCCAGCAGGCGCTCGAGGTCGATGTCGGCATTGCGATGTTCGCCGACGATCGTCTGCTCCGACATCACCAGGATGCGGTCGGCGGTCTCCAGCGCCTCGTCGAGTTCAGTGACGAACAGCAGCGTCGCACGGCCGTTCGCGCTCGCCCGCAGCTTGGCCGCGATATCGCGCCTGGCGGAAATGTCGACGCCCTGAAAAGGCTCGTCCAGGATGAACAGTTTTGCGGCCTGCGACATCCACCGGGCGACCATAACCTTCTGCTGATTGCCGCCGGAAAGGGCGGACATTTCGTCCTTCTCCGAGCGGCAGACGATGCCCAGCTCCTGGATCTGCCGGCGAGCAGTGACGCGCTCGACGCGGCGCTTGAGTACGCCGAGACGCGACATCCGCTTGTGGAACGGAAGGCTGATATTTTCCTGGATGTTGAAGTCGCCGACGATCCCGTTTTCGGCCCGGTCCTTGGCGACGAGAAACACGCCGGCAGCGATCGCCTCGCCCGTCGATCCCGGAGCATAAGGCTTGCCGTTCAACGTCATCGTCCCGGAGAGCGGCTTGCGCACGCCAAAGAGCGTCTCGGCGAGCGCGGTCTTGCCGACGCCAACGAGGCCGGTGATGGCAACGACCTCGCCGTCGCCGAGCATCAGCGAGATCGGCCTGGACCCTTCTGCAATGCGCAACCCGTCGATCGTCAGGACAGGCCTGGCCGAATTCCTGGCGACGATCCGGTCGAGGTGGATCTTGCGGCCGAGCATGGCGTTGACCGCACCTTCGTAGTCGAGGGGCTTGCGGTCGAAGACGCCTGAGATGACGCCGTCGCGCATCGAGACGATACGGTCGGCAAGCCGCCTGATGTCCGACATGCGGTGCGAGATGTAGAGGATTGCGACGCCATGTCCGCGAAGCCTGTCGAGCAGCGCGAAAAGCCGGTCGGCCTCGGCGCTGGACAGAGAGGACGTCGGCTCATCGAGGATCAGCACTTTCGGCTGATGCGCCATGGCGCGGGCTATCGCCACCATCTGGCGGTCGGCCAGCGAGAGATCGCTGATGCGGGCTTTCAGGTCGATGGCCAGACCCATGCGGTCGGCGACCGCTTTTGCCTCGCGACGCACCCGGCCTGGATTGAACAGGGTCGGCGCGCCGCTGCCGCTCAGCCTGTCGAGCGTCAAATTGGTGGCGACATCGAGATCGGCGATGACCCCGTCATTGATGTTTTGATGAACGGTGACGACGCCGGCGCGGATCGCTTCCGCCGGCGTTTTTGGCGCGAAGTCCTGGTGCGCGAAGTCTTGGCCGGCCAGGCTCATCGTGCCGCCGTCTCGCTCGTAGACGCCGCTGACGATCTTGACCAGGGTGGATTTGCCGGCGCCGTTGGCGCCCATCAGCACGGTTACTTCGCCGGCATGCAAATCAAGCGAGACGCCGCCAAGCACCTCGATATGGCCGAAGGACTTCCTCAGGCCGTCCACGCGGAACACGGCATCATTGCCCATTCGTTCCTCCCTGGCTATGACGCTAGGGGCTGTTCCGGCAATTGTCAACACGATTGACAATTGCCAGAGAGCTTCCTAGCTTGGCCCGACCGACATGGCTCCATTATGATGGGAGCACATAAGCGGGAGGGTGAGGATGACTGGGAAATCGCCGTTCGAAGCACTGTCGGTCGAGACATTGGCGGTACGCCTCGGCGCCAACGAGGCCCTGTGTTCGCATATCGGCAAGGATACAAGCCGCTGGAAGGTTCGCGAGGTCGGCGACGGCAATCTGAACCTGGTCTTTATCGTCGAGGGCGCCACGGGTGCTGCCGTCGTCAAGCAGGCCCTGCCCTATGTCCGCCTGGTCGGTGACAGCTGGCCGCTGCCGTTGAAGCGCTCCTTCTTCGAATATCATGCGCTGACACGACAACAGGCGAGAGCGCCCGGTTCGGTGCCGGCGATCCATCACTTTGACGAAGGCCAGGCGCTGATCATCATGGAATATCTGTCGCCGCACATCATCCTGCGGCGCGCGCTGATCGAAGGCCGGCAGTTGCCGAACATCGCCAGAGACATCGGCCTGTTCATGGCCCGCACCCTGTTTCGCGGCTCCGACCTGCATATGGCGACCAAGGACCGCAAAGCCGATCTGGCGCTGTTCGCCGACAATGTCGAGCTTTGCGACATCACCGAGAACCTGGTTTTCTCGGACCCCTATTTCGATGCCAAGATGAACCGGCATACGAGCCCACAGCTCGACCGCATTGTCGCCGAATTGCGCGCCGACCGCGATCTCAAGGTCGAGGCGCAGCGGCTGAAGCACATATTCGCGGCCAATGCGGAGACACTGCTGCACGGCGACCTGCATTCCGGGTCGATCATGGTCACCGATACCGAAACGCGGATGATCGATCCCGAATTCGCCTTCTACGGGCCGGTCGCCTTCGACGTCGGCATGCTGCTCGCCAATTTCTGGATGGCGTTCTTCTCGCAGCGCGGCCATGAGCAGAGCGGAAAGCGCGACGCCATGCGCGCCTATCTGCTCGATGTGACCGTCGAGACATGGTCGGTGTTCCGCACCGAGTTTGCGCATCTTTGGCGAACCGAACGGACCGGCATGCTTTACCAGAAGAGCCTGTTTGAGGATCAGGGCGACAGGCTTGGCGCCGAACAGGCGCTCGACCATGTGCTGCATCAGATCTGGACCGACATGCTGGGCTTTGCCGGCGTCGAGGTGCACCGGCGCATTCTGGGCCTCGCGCACAACGCCGATTTCGAGACCATTGCCGACGAGGATCTGCGCGCCACTTGTGAGACGAAGGCGCTGAAGTTCGGCCGTCACATCGCCGTCAACCGGCGCCAGATTCACAGCATCGACGAGGTCAACAAATTGGCCGCGCTGATCGAACAGGAGAAAAGAATTTGAACGTCGGCGACCGCCACTATCGCACCATCTGGCTGAGCGACGACGGGCGTTCGGTGGAGATCATCGACCAGCGCTGGCTGCCGCATGATTTCCGCGTGGAGAAAGTCGGCACCGTTGCCGGAATCGCCACCGCGATCCGCGACATGTGGGTGCGCGGCGCACCGCTGATCGGCGTCACCGCTGCCTATGGCGTCGCCATTCAGATGGCCGACGACCCTTCGGATGCAGCACTCGACGGCGTCTGGGAGGTCTTGCACGAAACGCGCCCGACCGCGATCAATCTGCGCTGGGCGCTCGACGAGATGCGAAACGTCCTGCGGCCGCTATCGCCTTGGCAACGCACTGATGCCGCTTATCGGCGCGCCGGCGAAATCGCCGACGAGGATGTCGGCCTCAACCGCGCCATCGGCGTCAACGGGCTTGAAATCATCAAGGAAATAGCGGCGCGCAAGCGACCGGGCGAGCCGGTCAACATCCTGACCCACTGCAACGCCGGCTGGCTGGCCACCGTCGACTACGGCACCGCCACGGCGCCGATCTATCTGGCGACCGAAGCCGGCATTCCGGTCCACGTCTATGTCGACGAGACGCGGCCGCGCAACCAGGGCGCCCAGCTGACCGCATGGGAGATGGCCGGCCACGGCGTGCCGCATACGCTGATCGTCGACAATGCGGGCGGCCATCTGATGCAGCGCGGCGAAATCGACATGGTCATCGTCGGCACCGACCGCACGACAGCCGACGGCGATGTCTGCAACAAGATCGGCACCTATCTCAAGGCGCTGGCCGCCGCCGACAATGACGTGCCGTTCTATGTCGCGCTGCCCTCGCCGACCATCGACTGGACGGTGCATGACGGGCTGGCAGAAATTCCGATCGAACAGCGCTCGGCCGACGAGGTTTCGCTGGTCTGGGGCAAGACCGCGTCCGGCGAGATCGCCCAGGTCCGGGTGTCGCCGGAGGCGACGCCGGCGGCGAACCCGGCCTTCGACGTGACGCCGGCGCGGCTGGTCACCGGCCTGATCACGGAACGCGGCGTCGCCAAGGCCTCGCGCGAAGGCTTGAAAGCGATGTTCCCCGGACGCTGATGATCCGGCATCATTGATTTTCGAAAGCGGCATCAGCGGATAACCGAGAATCCAGCTGTCCTTATTCGCAGCAGGGCGCGCTTGCGTCTCATCCAGAGCAACTCATCTCTGACAGCCGGCATTTTGATGACGGCCGATTCTGCGTGACTTCTCGGTGCTCGCCTCGCCGGCATACGGACCCATCCGATTCCTATCCGGTTGCCAAAACATGGTAGGGTGATTATACCAGCTACTAAGATGACGATCGGCAGGGTCATCGTTCGAGATCAGGAGTACGGCTAGATGACAACGATTGCGCTGTTTGGTGCCGGCGGCAAAATGGGTTACCGCCTGTCGACCAATTTTCGCGGCTCTCCCTACACCATTCGCCATGTCGAGGTAAGCGATGCCGGCTGCGAGCGGCTGAAGACAGGGCTGGGCATCGACGCGGTCAGCGCCGATGAAGCCCTGAATGGCGCCGATGTGGTGATCCTGGCGGTTCCCGACACCCATATCGGCAAGGTGGCGACCAGCATCGAGAGCAAGCTCGCCCCAGGCACAATGGTCGTGGTGCTCGACGCCGCCGCCCCTTTCGCCGGCCATCTGCCAAAGCGGCCGGACCTGACCTATTTCGTCACCCATCCCTGCCATCCGCCGATCTTCAACGACGAGACCGACATGGCGGCCAAGAAGGACTATTTCGGCGGCGTCAAGGCTAAGCAGCACATGGTCAGCGCGCTGATGCAGGGGCCGGAAGAGGATTACGCCAAGGGCGAAGCGATCGCCAAGATCATCTGGGCCCCGGTGATGCGATCGCATCGCGTCACGGTCGAACAGATGGCGTTGCTGGAGCCCGGCCTCTCGGAAACCGTTTGCGCCTCACTGCTCGTCGTCATGAAGGAAGCGGTCGACGAGGTCGTGGCGCGCGGGGTCGAACCACAGGCCGCGCTCGATTTCCTGCTCGGCCATATGAACGTGCTCGGCGCCGTCATCTTCGGTGAGACCAAGGGGGTGTTCTCCGACGCCTGCAACAAGGCCATCGAGTTCGGTAAGCCGGTGCTGATGCGCGACGACTGGAAGCGGGTGTTCGAGCCGGAAGAGATCGCCGCAAGTATTCAGCGGATTACCTGAGATGACCTTTCCTTCTCCCCCTGAGGGAGAAGGTGGATTGGCGCGCAGCGCCAAGACGGTTGAGGGGTGTTGGACGGATCGCCGTCATTGCCAAGCTGGAACACCCTCATCCAACCGAGCTTCGCTCGGCCACCTCTCCCACGGGGGAGAAGGAAAGTCGCGGGCGCCGATACATGTCATCTGAATTAGTGATTGACTCATTATACCAGTTGGCTTAGCTGTATGGTGGCTCGGACCATCAGGCTTCGCAGCAAATTCGGGGCCTGGGGTGGAGGATGACTGGGGAGCGACGTTCCGTTGAGATGAAGCCGGCAAACGGCTTTGAACCCAGTCTATCCGCGCCCGTGCCATCTAAATGAATTGCATGCAGACAATGGCCTTGGGTTGATCAAGGCATAGTTTTTCAAACGGGAGGAATTCATGAAACTCACTCGCAGAATGACACTTGTGGCCTTTGCCGGCATGCTGGCGCTTGGCACCGCCGCACCCGCCTATGCGGCGGATCTGATTGCCATCATCACGCCCTCGCACGACAATCCGTTCTTCAAGGCGGAAGCCGTCGGCGCGGAAGCCAAGGCCAAGGAACTCGGCTACGAAGCGCTGGTGCTTGTCCATGACGACGACGCCAACAAGCAGTCCGAGCTGATCGACACGGCGATCGGCCGCGGCGCCAAGGCGATCATCCTCGACAATGCCGGCGCCGACGCCACGGTCGCCGCTGTGCAGAAGGCCAAGGACGCGGGCGTTCCATCCTTTCTGATCGATCGCGAGATCAACGCCACCGGCGTCGCCGTCGCGCAGATCGTCTCCAACAACTACCAGGGCGCCCAGCTCGGCGCGCAGGAGTTCGTCAAGCTGATGGGCGAGAAGGGCAATTTCGTCGAGCTGGTCGGCAAGGAATCCGACACCAATGCCGGCATCCGCTCCAAGGGTTACCACGATGTCATCGACGACTATCCAGATCTGAAGATGGTGGCGCAGCAGTCGGCCAACTGGAGCCAGACCGAGGCCTATTCCAAGATGGAATCGATCCTCCAGGCCAATCCTGACATCAAGGGCGTGATCTCCGGCAATGATACGATGGCGATGGGCGCCTATGCCGCCCTTGCCGCCGCCGGCCGCAAGGACGTCATCGTCGTCGGCTTCGACGGATCGAACGACGTGCGCGACTCGATCGCTTCAGGCGGCATCGAGGCCACAGTCCTGCAGCCGGCCTATGCGCAGGCGCAGATGGCAGTCGAGCAGGCCAACGACTTCATCAAGAACAAGAAGTCTCCGGCCGAGGAAAAGCAGCTGATGGACTGTGTCCTGATCAATGGCGACAATGCCGCCAAGCTGGAAACCTTCGCGCTCACCAACTGAGCCGGCGTAACATCAATCGCAGGGGACGAGCTTCCGGTTCGTCCCTTGCTTCCATTTTCCGGGTGCCCTGACCGCCATGCCGAACAAGCCGACATGTTCGATCCTCGCCGCGCCGATCCTTGCCGCGGTACTCGGCATCAGCCTGACCGCCTGCAAGATCCTGCCGACGCCGTCTGGGGAAAACGGTGGCAATGCGCCAGCCTTCAATGCGGAAAAGATGGTCGGGGACATCTGGGCTGCCAAGGTGGTGCCCTATCTCAGGCAGAAAGCCGGGCCGTTTCCCGAGGTTCACGCGCTGGCGAAAGCCGATCCAGCGGCTGCCGGCGCCAAGTATGGCAATCCGAAGAAGCAGGCGAATTCGCCATGGACCTTCGCGGCTCGCCTCGAAGGCAAGATTGTCGCGGCGAATACACAGTCACGCGCGGCCACTATGGATGTCGATGCCGACGGCGACGGCAAGGCCGATGCGCGGGTACAGATCGGACCCGCGGTGCGTGGCACCGCGCTGCGCGACAGCCTCGACTTCATCCAGTTCAACGACTTCACCAACCAGATCGACTTCGCCCAGTTCGGCAAGGCGTTCAACATCCATGCCGACAAGACAGTGCTTTCCAAGCTGCCGCGCGAAGCGCTCGAAGGCCGGAGCGTTAGGATTGTCGGCGCCTATGTCATGGGCAGCGGCCAGGACCTGCCGCTGGTGACGCCGGCGGAGGCAGAGATCGGGCCGAAACCATGACTGCCGCTATCGATCACGATGTCATCCTGAAGCTGGAAGACGTCTCGAAGGTCTATTCGGGCACCGTCGCGGTCAAGCGCGCGAATTTCGAGGTGCGCAAGGGCGCGGTCAACGTGCTGGTCGGCGAAAATGGCGCCGGCAAATCGACGCTGATGAAGATCATCGCCGGCGTCGAACAGCCGACGCTGGGTCGCATCCTCCTGGAGGGTGAAGAGGTTTCCTTCTCGTCATCCGGCGACGCGGTGAACCGCGGCATCGGCATGGTGTTTCAGGAGCTGAACCTGTTCGGCAACCTGACGGTCGCCGAAAACATTTTCGCGACCCGCGAGATCACCAATCGGTTCCACAAGATCGACAGCGGAGAGCAAGAGCGCCGTGCGGCGGAATTCCTCGAGCGGCTGGAAGCCGGCATCCGGCCGGACATGCTTGTCGAGGACCTGCGCATCGGCCAGCAGCAGCTGGTCGAGATCGCCAAGGCGGTTTCGCTCGATGCGCGCATCCTGATCATGGACGAACCGACCTCGGCGCTGAGTGCGGCGGAAGTCGAGATCCTGTTCAAGGTGATCGCCGACCTCAAGGCACGCGGCGTGGCGATCGTCTACATCTCGCATCGTCTCGAGGAACTAATCCGCATCGGCGACTACATCACCGTGCTGCGCGACGGGCGCATCACCGGCCAGGAGAAGATGAAAAACGTCGACACGCAATGGATCGTGCGGCAGATGATCGGCTCGGACGCCAAGGACTTCGCCAAGGCCGACGGCCATGTTCCGGGCGCAGAGATATTCCGCGCCGAGGACATCTGCCTGCCACGCGTAACCGGCGGACTTGCGGTCGATCATGTTTCGCTGTCGCTGCGCGCC
Source organism: Mesorhizobium sp. (assembly GCF_004962925.1). GTDB lineage: Bacteria > Pseudomonadota > Alphaproteobacteria > Rhizobiales > Rhizobiaceae > Mesorhizobium. The sequence goes on from NZ_SUEO01000003.1 coordinate 93,190, forward strand.
GGCGAAATCCTCGGCATTTACGGCCTGATGGGCGCCGGGCGCAGCGAGCTGTTCGACTGCATCATGGGACGCCACGGCCATGCGACCGGAACGATTTTCATCGCCGGCAAGAAGGTGAAAGAGCGCGACACGACGCGGCGCATCCGGCGCGGATTGGCGTTGATTCCCGAGGACCGCCAGCGCGAAGGGCTAGTGTCGATCCTCTCGGTTGCCAGCAACCTGACGCTGGCCAGCCTGTCGCGGTTTGTGCGTCTGTTCCACATAAGCGGCGCCAAGGAAAACCAGGCGGTGACGCAGATGGTGCGGGAGCTGGCGATCAAGGTCGCCAACCCTGCACAGGAGGTCTCGTCGCTATCGGGCGGCAACCAGCAGAAGGTGGTCATCGGCAAGGCGCTGCTCACCGGGCCGAAGGTGCTTTTGATGGACGAACCGAGCCGTGGCATCGATGTCGGCGCCAAGGCCGACGTCTTTCGCACCATGCGCAAACTGTCCCGCGACGGACTGGGCATTCTTTTCGCGACCTCGGATCTCGACGAGGTGATGGCGCTTTCCGACCGGATCGCGGTGATGAGCAATGGAAAACTGACCGGCATGTTCGATCGCGCCGAGGCGACGGAGGCGGCACTCGTCGCCGCATCGGCGCTTGGCCACGGACCGGTCCCGCACACGGAGAACCGCCCATGACTGACATCCCGGCCAAGGCGGCTGTTGCCTCCGCCTCGAGCGGCTCCGTGCTACTGACGCTGATGAAGGCGAGGACGTTCATCGCGCTGATCGCCGTCCTGGTCTTCTTCTCGATCGCGGCACCGAATTTCCTGTCGGCCGCCAACCTGATCCTGATGTCGAAGCACGTGGCGCTGAACGCGTTCCTGGCCATGGGCATGACCTTCGTCATCATCACCGGAGGCATCGACCTGTCGGTTGGCTCGATCGTCGGCCTGTGCGGCATGGTGGCCGGCTATCTCGTGCTCAACGGCATCGACCTGCAGGTCGGATACACGATCTATTTCAACGTCTTCGAGATCGCACTGATCACTCTGGCGGTCGGCATATTGATCGGCGCCGTCAATGGATTGCTGATCACCAGGCTGAACGTCGCGCCGTTCATCGCCACGCTCGGCGTGCTCTATGTCGCGCGCGGCCTGGCGCTGCTGTCGTCCGATGGCCGCACTTTCCCTAACCTTGTCGGCAAGCCCGATCTGGGCACGACGGGGTTCGGCTTCCTCGGCGCCGGCCGGCTGTTCGGCCTGCCGGTCTCGATATGGATTCTTGTCGTGGTAGCACTTGGGGCGGCCTATCTCGCCAAATACACCCCGCTTGGCCGCCACATCTTCGCCGTCGGCGGCAACGAGCGGGCGGCGCGGATTTCGGGCGTCCGGGTCAATATGGTGAAGATGTTCGTCTACATGTTCTCCGGTTTCTGCGCGGCGATCGTCGGCCTGATCATCTCGTCCGAGCTGATGGCCTCGCATCCGGCGACCGGCGAAAGCTTCGAGCTCAACGCCATCGCAGCGGCGGTGCTCGGCGGCACGTCGATGTCGGGTGGTCGCGGCACGATCGGCGGCACCATCGTCGGCGCCTTCGTCATCGGCATTCTCTCGGACGGGCTGGTCATGATGGGCGTAAGCTCGTTCTGGCAGATGGTCATCAAGGGCCTCGTCATCATCGTCGCTGTCGTCGTCGACCAGGCGCAGCGCCGGCTACAAAGCCGCGTCACACTAATGCAGATGGCAAAGGCAGGCTGATGGTGGAACTTCGTGGAGCGCTGATCGGCTGCGGCTTCTTTGCCGTCAACCAGATGCATGCCTGGCGTGACATCGCCGGTGCCTCGATCGTCGCCATTTGCGACCGCGATCCGGTACGGCTCGAGGTGGTCGGCGAACAGTTCGGCATTGCGCGACGCTACACCGACGCGGCAGCACTTTTTGCCGGCGAAAGCCTGGATTTCGTCGATATCGCCGCCACCGCGGCGAGCCATCGTCCGCTTGTCGAGATGGCGGCGCGGTACCGCATTCCGGCAATCTGCCAAAAACCGTTCGCGCCGACGCTTGCCGACGCCAAGGCCATGGTGAAGGCCTGCACTGACGCCGGCGTGCCGTTGATGGTGCATGAAAATTTTCGCTGGCAGTCACCGATCCAGGCGGTGCGTGCCGTGCTCGACAGCGGCGAAATCGGCACACCCTTCTACGGACGTATCTCGTTCCGCTCGGCCTATGACGTGTTTTCCGGCCAGCCCTATCTGGCGACGGGAAAGCGTTTCATTATCGAGGATCTCGGCATCCATTGTCTCGACATTGCCCGCTTTCTGCTGGGCGACGTTTCGACGATCACAACACGAACCGCTCGCATCAATCCTGAGATTGCCGGCGAGGACGTCGCGACCATGCTGTTGGACCACAACAGCGGCGCAACGTCTGTGGTCGATTGCAGCTATGCGACAAAGCTCGCGACCGAGCCGTTTCCGCAGACGCTGGTCGAGATCGACGGCAGCGACGGCACGATCCGGCTCGAACAGAATTACCGACTCACCGTCACCGGCAGGAACGGAACGGCGGTCAGCGACGTCTCGCCGCCGCTGCTGCCCTGGGCATCGCGGCCGTGGCACAACATCCAGGAAAGCGTCGTCGCCATCCAAAAGCACTGGGTCGCTTGTCTGGCGAAAGGAACCGAGCCGGAAACCTCCGGCGCCGACAACCTCAAGACTTTCGCGCTGGTCGAGGCTGCCTATGCGGGTGCTGCGAGCCGTGAACCGGTGCAGCTCGACGCTTTGCTGAGATGACCGCCGACGCCTTCCTCCTCTATGGCGCGCCCGCGGTCGAGGCCGAGCCGGTCAGGCTGCGCGCCGGCGCGCTCACCGCCGACTTCGTCAACGGCAATCTACGCACAATCCGCCATGGCGGCATCGAAGTGCTGCGCGCCATCGCCTACATCGTCAGGGATCGCGACTGGGGCACCTACGAGCCGGCGCTGACGGATTTGGTCGTCGACCAAGGCCCCGAGAGCTTCTCCGTCAGCTATTCGGCAAGTTGTGTCGGGCCAAAGGGAATCCGGCTCGACTTTCGCGCGACGATCGAAGGTTCCGCCGACGGCCAGCTGGTTTTCGACGTGAGCGCCCTTCCCGAAAGCGATTTCGAGACCAACCGCTGCGGCTTCTGCATCCTGCATCCGATCGCCGGCCTGGCCGGCAGCCCGGTCACGGTCGAGCATACCGACGGCAGCGTTGTGGCGACAAAGCTTCCCGAACTGATCGACCCTTGGCAGCCTTTCAAGGATTTGCGGGCGATCACCCATGAGGTCCGGCCCGGCGTCACCGCCGAATGCCGGATGGAAGGCGACGCCTTCGAAATGGAGGACCAGCGCAACTGGTCGGATGCGTCCTACAAGACCTATGTCCGGCCGCTCGCGCTGCCATGGCCCTATATGCTGCCCGCCGGCGAGACTGTGCGCCAGACGATCAGTCTGCGTGTGTCCGGCGACGGGAAAGTGCCGGCTGCCGCCGCAATCGCCGAGCCAATCCGCGTCGAGCTCGGCGAAGCCGGACCGGCGCTGCCGGATATCGGCGTGATCATCTACCCGGCCGAGGTCGATGCAGCACTGGCAAACCTGCCGATACTGTCCGCGCTTGGCCCGCAACAGCTGATGTTCCACTACGATCCGACGCGCGGCCACGGCCTCGGCGCCTTGCAGTCCTACGCCAGGCTCGCCGCAGCCTATTCGGCCAAGACGACGCTCGAATGCGTCGTCTCCTGCGTCGGTGATCTCGATGCCGAGCTCTCCGGTGTCGCCGGCATGGTGCGCCAGGCCGGGCTGAAGCTCTCAGCCATAGCCGTTTCGCCTTCGGTCGACCGGCAGTCGACGCCGCCAGGCAGCGCATGGCCTGAATGTCCGCCGCTCGAAGACGTCTATTCTGCCGCCCGCCGCGCCTTCCCCGACATCCGCCTCGGCGGTGGCATGTTCAGCTATTTCACTGAGTTGAATCGCAAGCGCGTCCCGGCCGGCCAGCTCGATTTCGTCACCCATTGCACCTGCCCGATCGTGCACGCCGCCGACGATCTCAGCGTCATGCAATCGCTGGAGGCGCTGCCTTTCATCACCGCCTCGGCGCGGGCGATCTTCGGGCCAAAACCCTACCGGATCGGCCCCTCGACCATCGCCATGCGCCAGAACCCCTATGGCGGCGCGACCAAGGACAACCCTGGCGGCCAGCGCATCGCCATGGCCGACCGCGATCCGCGCCACGCAGGTCAGTTCGCGGCGGCATGGACGATCGGCTATGCTGCGCGCGTCGCGCCGGTCGGACTGGAGATGCTCACGCTTTGCAGCTGCACCGGACCGTTCGGGGTGCTGGCGGCATCCGGGGAACCCGTCGAAAGTGAACCCCGGCCGATCTTCCAGGCCGTGCACGGGCTCTGCGAACTGGCCGGCTTTAGGCACGTAGCGGCGAGAACGAGCGATGAGACGCGGGTGCTCACGCTGGCCGGCCGTTCTGCCGCAGGCAAGACCATCACGTGGCTGGCGAACCTGACGGCGAGCGAAGTGAAGGTTGATATTTTCGGGTTCGAACGACGCCACCTTGTGATGACGCCTTTCGCGATCACCCGGATCGGGTGAAAATCAGTTGCCGGAATTCATCACATACAGCGCGCGCGAGCGCTCGAGGTGCTTGATCATCGCCTTCTCGGCGCCGTCCGCATCCTTCTGCTCGATGCGCCCGATGATTTCTTCATGCTCGGTCAGCGTGAACTTTTCCTTGCCGGTCCAGATCAGCATCTCGGTGTGATATTCCTTCAGCCAGCCAAGCATCGCTTCGCTGACCGCAACATAGATCGGGTTGCCGGATATCGCCGCGATCTGGGTATGAAATTTCATGTCGGCCGATATGAAGGCTTCGGAATCGCCGCGAAAGCTCCGCTGTTCGGCAACGGTTGCCCGCAACCGCTGAACGTCCTCGGCGGTGGCCTTTTCGGCGGCTTCCCTGACCATGCCGCGCTCGAAGAAGATGCGGGCGTTCTTGAGGTGCTCCAGCGTGTCCTTCGACGACGACAGGATGATCTTGGCCGCGCCGTCGACCTGTTTGATGATCGACTTGGCGGTCAGCTGCAGCACTTTCGCCCGCTCGCCATGCGAGATCGCGACGAGACCCATATTGCTCAATGCCTGCATCGCTTCGCGGATCGCCGGCCTGCCGACCTCGAAGCGCTCCATCAGCTCACGCTCCGACGGCATGTCGTCGCCCGGCAGCAATTCGCCGCTGGTGATCAAGCGCTTCAGTCTCAAAAATACTTCGTCGGAAAGCTTGCGCCGGACGATCGGCTCCGAACGGTTCATCGTCGCGAATCACTCCCTTGACCGGTGTCTATTTAGCATTGTCGCCACGATTCCCAGAATGCCTGCCGAGCAGGATATCGCTTGCAATACTTATGTACTCATTATACCAGATTTGGAAGATCAGGGAACTTTTTTCGAACTATGATCACCCTCACCTATCGCATCGAGACCTCGGCGAGCATCGAGGCGCTGGCGGCCAAGATCGCCAGCGACCAGTCGACCGGAACCTTCGTCGCGCTGGCCGGCGAGACCGAAGAGCTCAAGGCGCGGGTGGCGGCGCGCGTCCTGGCGATACGGCCTCTGCCGGACGCCGATCACCCGTCCCTTCCCGAAGCCGGCGACGGGCCCTTCAAGCGCGCGGATGTCGACATCGCGTTTCCGCTCGATGCCATCGGCACCGATCTTTCTGCGCTGATGACCATCGCCATTGGCGGCGCCTTTTCGATCAAGGGCCTGTCGGGCATTCGCATCGTCGACATGAAGCTGCCGGATGAGTATCGCGGCGCGCACCCGGGCCCGCAATTCGGCGTCACAGGCAGCCGTCGGCTGACCGGTGTCACCGATCGCCCGATCATCGGGACGATCGTCAAGCCGGCGCTTGGATTGCGCCCGCACGAGACGGCCTCAATGGTGAGTGAGCTGATCGCCGCCGGCGTCGATTTCATCAAGGACGACGAGAAGCTGATGAGCCCGGCCTATTCGCCTCTGTCGGAACGGGTCAAGGCAATCATGCCACTCGTCCTCGACCATGAGCAGAAGACCGGCAAGAAGGTGATGTATGCTTTTGGCATCTCGCACGCCGACCCTGACGAGATGATGCGAAACCACGATCTGGTGGCGAAGGCCGGCGGCAATTGCGCCGTGGTCAACATCAATTCTGTCGGCTTCGGCGGCATGGCCTTTCTCAGAAAGCGCTCCAGCCTGGTACTGCACGCTCACCGCAACGGCTGGGACATCCTCACCCGGCACGCGGGCCTCGGTATGGATTTCAAGGTCTGGCAGCAGTTCTGGCGGCTGCTCGGCGTCGATCAGTTCCAGATCAACGGCATCGCCTCGAAATATTGGGAGCCGGACTGGTCATTCGTCGAATCCTTCAAGGCGGTGACCACGCCGATCTTTTCGGCTGATGATTGCGCGCTGCCGGTCGCCGGCTCCGGCCAATGGGGCGGACAGGCCCCCGAAACCTTCGAGCGAACCGGCCGAACGGTCGATCTCCTCTATCTCTGCGGCGGCGGCATCGTCAGCCATCCGGACGGGCCGGGTGCCGGCGTCCGCGCCGTGCAGCAAGCCTGGCAGGCGGCGGTCGAGGGCATCCCGCTGGCGGAGTTCGCCCTGACCCATCCCGAACTGGCGCGGTCGATCGAAAAGTTCGGCGACGGCAAAGCGGCCTGAGCAAAGCGACGCCATGCAAAACCTGCTTCTGAGCTACTACGGCGACGACCTCACCGGCTCGACCGACGTCATGGAGGCGCTCGAGCTCGGCGGTGTGCCGACCGTGCTGTTCATGCGCCAACCGGACGAGGCGCTGCTTTCGCAGTTCAGCCATTGCCGTGCCATCGGCTTGGCCGGCACCAGCCGAAGCGAGACGCCGCAGTGGATGGACACGCATCTGCAGGGCGCCCTCGCCTGGCTGAAGGCGCTGAACGCCGAGATCTGCCACTACAAGGTCTGCTCGACCTTCGATTCCAGCCCGACGATCGGCAGCATCGGCCGGGCCATCGAGATCGGCCGCTCAGTGTTCAGCCAAGACAGCGTACCGCTGGTGGTCGGCGCGCCGCAGCTCAAGCGCTATACCGCCTTCGGTCATTTGTTTGCGGCCTACCGCGACAAATTTTTCCGTATCGATCGCCATCCCGTGATGAGCCGCCACCCGACCACACCGATGGATGAGTCCGACCTGCTGATCCATCTGTCGCGGCAGACGGACCTCAGCTCGGGTCTGGTCGACCTCGCGACGCTGCAGTCGGCGTCCCGCTTGGAAGCGTTCGATCGCTTGTTCGCCGACGGCACCAACATCGTGCTTTTGGATGTCGACAGCTTGGAAACTCAGGCGCTTGCCGGCAAGGAGATATGGCGCGTTCGCACGCCGGGCGGCACTTTCGTCGTCGGCTCTTCGGGCGTCGAATATGCGCTGCTGGCCGAATGGGCGTCTAACCATACCGTCCGTGCCGAGCCGAGCTTTT
>NZ_SUEO01000400.1 GCF_004962925.1 Mesorhizobium sp.
GAATCGAACGAAACAGCGGATCGGCGACGGCTGTTTCTGCGGTAGCGAATTGTTATTGCAGCATTTTTCGGAGAATCGTGGGGTTTTGCGCTGGTCGTGAAAAAATCGCCGCAGACGTTCTTGGGCGAAGAGCGCGCCAAAAAAGGCGCTGCTAATTAGCTCTTTGACACAGGAAGTTTTGACAGATTGGCCCCCTTTGTCGGTGGCGATCGCACACTCTGGAGATTGGCCGAGGCATTTCTCCCTTCGTCATCCTGGGGCGGAGCAAGGAGCGAAGCGACGCAGCGCAGACCCCAGGATCCATGCCGTGATGTTTACGTGTCGCAACGGTGCAAGCTCTGTTTCAGTTCAGCGCACCCCTTGGCGACTGCACTCGTCGAACGGCCATCCTGAGCCGCTGCATTCTTTGGCTGATGTCATGGCATGGATCCCAGGGTCTTCGCGACGTCGCTTCGCTCCTGCTTCGCCCTGGGATGACGAGGCTGGGAAGGCTTCGAAACCAGGCTTTGCAAGGGATTCACGAGAAGAATTCGCCGGACTTGTGCTGCGAAGCGCGAGGCGCAAAGCAGAATGGCGGAGAGGATGGGATTCGAACCCACGAGAAGCTTTTGACCTCTACTCCCTTAGCAGGGGAGCGCCTTCGACCACTCGGCCACCTCTCCGTTGCGCCGGTGGATAAAGAAAAGCGCCGGCACAATCAACAAGTCTGCGCCATTATCGTGGAAAAAACCGGCTTCTGTCGAAACGGCGCTTTCGCGATGCGGCGATTCTGCGGCAATCCCGTTGGCCGGCGACTCGGCGCATCGTCGCAATTCCGACGGGCTATCGCCGGAATCGGCCGGATTGCAAGGGCTCGCAAGGGAGGCAATGGTTAATAGGAGCTTTCTGAGTGAGGCCAAATCGTGTCATTTGTGCAACAACGTTTGGGGATAGCACCCGCACAGCCCTTTTGCCGGTACGATGGTGGTTGAACGCCGCCGCCTCATGGGTAATGTCGAGTTCGAAGGAGCGGCGCGGTGCGCATCTTTTTCGGTAGTGGGGATGGGGCAGGGAACGCTGTCCTTCAGCAAAGAATACCCAGACCCGTTTTTTAACTTT
>NZ_SUEO01000401.1 GCF_004962925.1 Mesorhizobium sp.
ATGTAGCAGCTAAGTTAAAATGTCCGGATCTGGCAAAGTAGGAATGTCGCTCCTGCCTTTGCCTTGCCAATCTCCCCGCCTTCGAGGGCGCAGGAGATTGCAGGTTGGGACTGGTTCTGATGAGCGAACGTGAGCTGCAGCGGATCGAGGTTCTCTCGAGGGTTAACGAGCGAAGGATGACCAGTGCCACAGCTGCGGGTTTGCTTGGCGTCTCGGCCAGGCAAGTCCAGCGGCTGATGAAGACGTTTCTGTCTGAAGGTGCGCCGGCCCTTCGCCACAAGGCGCGTGGCCGTCCATCCAACAACCGCATTCTTGATGGCGTTCGCGACTTTGCGCTGGAGCTTATCCGTGAACATTACATCGACTTCGGTCCAACGTTGGCGCGCGAGAAGCTGCTTGAGCGGCACCAGCTTGGGGTAAGCAAGGAGACCTTGCGCAAATGGATGACGGAGGCGGGCATCTGGACGTTGCGGCGGGAGCGCAAGCGGAGGCTGCATCAGCCGCGCGGCCGGCGCGACTGTCTTGGCGAGATGGTGCAGATCGACGGCTCGCATCACTGGTGGTTCGAGGGGCGCGGGCCCAAATGCGCCCTACTCGTCTTTATCGACGACGCGACCGGCCGGCTGTTACATTTGCGCTTTGCCGGGTCGGAGAACACGTTCGACTACTTTCATGCAGCGAAGGCCTATCTCCAGGCATGGGGCAAGCCGCTGGCATTCTACAGTGACAAGCACGGCATCTTCCGCACAACGCACGGCTCTAAGTTGGACCGCGGCAGCGGCCTGACGCAGTTCGGCCGGGCGCTCTACGAGCTCAACATCGACATCATTTGCGCCAACTCCCCACAGGCGAAGGGCCGCGTCGAGCGCGCCAACCAGACGCTGCAGGACCGGCTTGTAAAGGAGATGCGCCTGCGCGGCATCAGCACGATCGAGGCGGCCAATGTCTTTGCGACTGAGTTCATGGCGGACTTCAACGTGCGCTTTGCCAAGGAGCCGCGCAACCCGAAGGACATGCACCGTCCCCTCGCCGCTCATGACAACCTGGACGGCGCCCTGTGCCGCAAGGAGGTCC
>NZ_SUEO01000402.1 GCF_004962925.1 Mesorhizobium sp.
GGCGGCATGCCTGGCGGCATGGGCGGCGGCGGCATGGGCGGTATGGGCGGTATGGGCGGCATGGATTTCTAATCTAGCTCTGGCAGCTTTCGCAACGAGAGGGCGGCAGCAATGCCGCCCTTTTTTGCGAACCTCGGTCCGATAAACGATCGGCGCCAACGCCGGCCTCGGCGTTAGCGCAACCTCAAAGAGAACTGTCGAGTTGGTTGCGCGCGGCTTTTGCGTCATCAGAGGCGCAAGGCGGTCGCGTGTGAGGATTGCGCGCTCCCATGGGCGGTTTCGGCATGTGCCTCGCCTTCGACATCGGCATTGCGGCCAAGCAGGAAATCGGCGGCTTTCGAGGCATGGCTTGCGGCGCGGAAGATGGCGCGGTTGTCCTCGCGCAAAACCGTCAGCCATGAGCCGATGTAGTCGGCATGGCGCACGGTCGGCTCGATGCCGAGACTGCTGCAAATGAAGGCTGATGCGATTTCGGCGACCAGTTCCTCGCGCGCATAGGTGTTGGACCCGAAGGAGCCGGACAGGTCGCGCGCGAGTCGCGTCGGGTGGCCGGTCCAGTGGCCAAGCTCGTGAAAGCAGGTCCGGTAATAGTCGATCTGGTGGAAGAAAGCCGGCTGTGGCGGCACCTGTATGGTGTCGCTGCCGGGCATGTAGAAAGCGCGCTCGCCGCCGATGCGAAAATCAGCGCCGGTTGCATGAATGAGCGCCTCGGCCTGCGGGACCATCTCGCGCTCAGGCAGAGGCTCGCCGGCGGCGTAAAGATGTTCGGGCAGATTATCGCACTGCGCGACATTGAAGACGGTAAAGCGCTTCAGGAAGGGCACCGCCTGCGGTTCGTCGCCATCGGTGTCGGCGCGTTGCTTTTCGTTCTTGGGAACAAAGCGGTCAGCGTGAACGATGGTGGTGCCGTGCTCACCCTTCCTGACATTGCCACCTAGGGAAAGCGCCTGCCGGAAGGTGAGCCAGTTCTGGCTGGGGAAACCGCGATCGATGACCCCGCCCCACAGGATCAGGATATTGATGCCGGAATAT
>NZ_SUEO01000403.1 GCF_004962925.1 Mesorhizobium sp.
TGGTCCGGCCCGGAAGGGTCGGAGGAACTGGTGCCGGTGGGCAAGGCCTATTTCGGCTTCACCGACGAGGAACTGAGGCAGATCGACAAATATGTCCGCGACAACACGATCGAGCGTTTCGGCCCGGTCCGCTCGGTGCGGGCCGACCGCAGTCAAGGCCTCGTGCTGGAGGTGGCGTTCGAAGGGCTCAACCGCTCGACACGGCACAAGTCCGGCGTCGCCATGCGCTTTCCGCGCATTTCACGGCTGCGCTGGGACAAGCCGGCGGCCGAAGCCGACCGCATCGAGGCGCTGCAGGCGCTGCTCGACAGTTAGACTTTTTGTTTGAGCATCGGATTTTCCCAAACCCGGTTTCCTCGGGTCAAGCCCGTGGGCATGCTTTTGGGTCCGATGCTCAAGGAACGATCGAGACGCGGATCTCGTAGATGTCGACCGACTTGCCCTGCTTGTCGAAGTCGGAATTGATGGCGATGGTGCCGGCAGCGCCCGGACGCTTGTCGGGAAACCGCACGTCGAACAGATATTCGTTGTTCTCATGGCCGACCGCGTAGCGCTTGCGGCCGCAGTCGCCGAGTTCGCCGAAATTGCAATCGACGGAGATCTGCGTCTCCTTGCCCTCTTCGGAGCGGGCGATGATGTCGAACACGGCGTGCTTGCCAGCGAGTTTTTCCAGCACGCCTTGCCCGACGTCGAAGCTGATGGCCGAGCCGGAGGCGCCCGACCGGATGCGCAGGAAGGAACCACTGTCGTCCTGCATGACTTCGGCCTTGGCGTCCGAAGGCGCACTGACAAGCGCCGGATCGCTCGGCGAAAACACATTGATCCAGTCGCGATCCTCATCCGCCCCACCGGGATTCAGCGGCGAGACCGTGTCGCTTGGCGGCGTGAAATCATCGTCCTCCACCGTCGGAGGCGTTTGCGGCGGGGCCGTATCGAGTTGGGCCGCCGACTTGAAGACGCCGGTCTGCGCAGCGAAATAGAGGCCGATGCCGGCAGCGGCGAGCAACGT
>NZ_SUEO01000404.1 GCF_004962925.1 Mesorhizobium sp.
CCCTTTCTGGCGGCTCGGAGTCTCTCGCCGGTCCACACGACAAAACGGCCGGCAACGGGTTCGCCCACACTGTCCAGGGCGATGAAAATGTCGGCGCCAACGCCAGCAAGGGCGGCGCCGCCGAGATCATGTCCGGCCACGGAGGCAATGACGCCTTCGACTTCAGCTGGCTTCAGGAAAAGCTCCAGGACAAGCTGCAGGACAAGCCTCACTTCGACCAGGCCTTCTTCGACGGGCTCAAGTCGGGAGGGCTTTCCGACGCTTCGTCTGCCGGTACGGCTGCGCATGATCGTTTCGACCATGTCAGCTACGACAGTTCAACCGGGTCGCTCTCTTTGGATAGCGACGGGACGGGAGACGCAGCTCAAACGCAGCTCGCCAGCCATTTCCCATGGCAGCATCATTCGCTGTGACCTGAAGGAGCTGAACACAGGAAACTAGATCAGGCCCGGCCTTTGTTCACCTCGAAGAACATTGGCCGGGCCGCTCTCGTGCCCGGCCATCGAGCAACTCCCGGACATCCTGCGGCGAAATACAGGTTATGCTGGCGTCGCGGGCAAGTTCTCTGCAACTCATGAGTGATGGTGTCTTCTCGATCATGTGCGCATTCATCGGGTTTGTCTCTCGACCGTCTCAATGACGGCTTGGCAAGCGCTTCGCCCTCGTGGATCGGTTCGGACCATAGAGCAGCAGGGCAGCTTCCTCGCTAGGCAACACGCCAGCGGGGCAGGTCTGTTCAGTCGCCATACGGACCAGTTTGAGGCCGGCCCGGGCATTGCAGATGTTATCTTGGCCGTTCACGCTTCCTTCGCAGAGATGGACTGTCTCAGCGTCAACCGTGAAGCCGAGGCCCTGTTCCATCAAAGTCTAACGACTGAGAAAGCGCCTGGAAAGCACGTGCGGTAACAGTTGATTCAACCGTTGCTGGTATTTAGAGAAGTGTGGAAGCGGCTCCGACAGTGAGGCGGGGTGCTGAATTGCCGGAGCCGCCTG
>NZ_SUEO01000405.1 GCF_004962925.1 Mesorhizobium sp.
CCCTTCCGAGCCGCCCATCGGACAACCGCCATCGCCCCGACGATTAATAGGCGCCGAATGTCACGCTGCCCCATCTTCGAGGTTCGACCCAGCTTCTGTTTTCCGCCCGTGGATTTCTGGAGAGGCACGAGCCCAAGCCAGGCGGCGAAGTCGCGGCCACGTCGAAAGATCTCGAGCGGCGGCGCATACGTCTCGATCGCTATGGCGGTGATGGGTCCGATCCCCGGCATGGTTTGCAAGCGCGCCGTCGTCTCGCTCCGCGCGGCCTCGCGATGAAGGGTCTTCTCGAGCTCGGCGATCTTCTCGCTGTAGATGGCGATCTGCTGGAGGTAGAGACGACCAACGTCGCGGACGATCGGCTGGATGAGGCTTTCCTCGTCTTCGATTGCATCCGCAAGGCGCTTCACGTGGGCCGGGCCCTGTGGGGCAACGACCCCGTGCTCGGCGAGGTGGCCGCGCAGGGCGTTTATCAGCTGCGTGCGCTGGCGCACCAAGAGGTCGCGCGTGCGGAAGATCATCGACCGCGCCTGTTGCTCCTCGGTTTTGACAGCCACGAAGCGCATTGTCGGCCTGCAGGCCGCTTCCGCGATCGCCTCCGCGTCAGCCACGTCGTTCTTCTGCCGCTTTACAAAGGGCTTCACATAGACCGGCGGCAGGAGTCGGACGGCATGCCCGAGCGCGCTGATCGCACGCCCCCATTCGTGGGCCGTGGCGCACGCCTCCATCGCCACCGTGCACCGGGGCTGCCCGGCGAGAAACGGCAGCAACTGTGCCCGCGACAGCTTCTTGCGAAAGACAACCTTCCCGTCACTCGCCGCGCCGTGAACCTGGAAGACGCGCTTTGCGAGATCGATTCCAATGATGGTAACTTGTTCCATGGATGCCCTCTCTGTCTTGGTCGATTCTGGCAATCGCCAAATTGGCACATCGCGATGCCGTCGGGAGGGGGCATCCACTCCATCAGATT
>NZ_SUEO01000406.1 GCF_004962925.1 Mesorhizobium sp.
GCCATAGATGCGGTTGCCGATTTTTTCGCGGAACTCGTGCGGGATCGGCCCTTTGTTCTCGATGGTGAGATAGGAGATGCAGCGTCGCGCATCGAGCCGGTAGGGAGCCGGAAAGGCGTCGGTCGGGCAAACGTCGAGACAGGCGCGGCACGAGCCGCAATGGTTGTCCTCGGGCGTATCGGGCGCAAGCTCGGCCGTCGTGAAGATGGTGCCGAGGAACAGCCAGGAACCGTGCTCGCGGCTGACCAGATTGGTGTGCTTGCCTTGCCAGCCGAGGCCGGCGGCTTCTGCCAGCGGCTTTTCCATCACCGGAGCAGTATCTACGAACACTTTTACGTCGCCGCCGGCGCGCGCCACGATTTTGCCGGCGATCTCCTTCAGCCGGCCCTTCATCACGTCGTGGTAATCGCGGTTCTGCGCATAGGCGGAGATCGCGCCGCGGTCGCGCTTCACTAGGACCGCGCGCGGATCGCGGTCGGGGCCGTAATTCATGGCCAGCACGATGATAGAGCGAACTTCGGGCCAAAGTGCTGTCGGCTCGCCCCGGCGTTCGAGCGTCTCGGCGATCCAGCCCATCGAGCCGTGAAAACCGTCGGCGACGAATTCGGCAAGCCGGGCCGGCGCCTGCGGGATGGCATCGGGCGTGGTGACGGCAACGGCATCGAAACCGGCGCGCCGTGCCTCGCGGTCGATCAGCGCGCGCAGGTTTTCCGCTCTAGAAATCGAGGTCCGCATAATGTGACACCGGCGACAGGCCGCGCACCCGGTCGGACAAAAGCGGCCGGAACGATGGCCGTGATTTCACCCGTGCATACCATTCGCGCGCAGCAGCGTGTTCGCGCCAGTCGATCTCGCCGAGATAGTCGAGCACCGACAGCGCCGCCGCAGCCGCGAGATCGGCATAGGTGACCTTATTGCCGGCCAGCCATTGGCG
>NZ_SUEO01000407.1 GCF_004962925.1 Mesorhizobium sp.
GCGTTGCATGACGGCTGTGGAACGGCTGTTATCCCTAACGGCGAAGGACACAATTTCGTCGAGGCCAAGCGTTTCGAACCCATAGGCGAGCCACGCTTCGGCCGCCTCGGTGACATAGCCATGGCCCCAGAATTCGGGCGCCAGCCGCCAGCCGATCTCGACTGTGCCGGCGAGCAGGAAGGGCAAATGATCGGTATCGAGAAGGCCGACGAAGCCGATACATTGGCGCGTTTCAGCTATCTCGGCGGCAGCGAAACCATAGCCATCCTCGGCGATCCAGGCGCGGAACTCGTCCATTTTGGCGTCCGCGGCAGCGCGGTCGCGGCGAAATGGAAAGAACTCCATGACGCGTTCGTCGGAATTGATCCGGTGGAAGAGCTCGCGGTCGCGATTCTCCCAGTTGCGCAGGATCAGGCGCTCGGTGCGGATCGGCGTCACTCTACAAACTCCTCTCGCCGGTAGCCCTGAAGATAAAGAAGCGCGGTCAGGTCGCCGTGGTCGATGCGGAATTTTGCCTCCGCCGCAACGACAGGCTTGGCATGAAGTGCCACACCGGCGCCGGCAAGGCGGATCATGTCGAGGTCGTTGGCGCCGTCGCCGACAGCAATGGCGTCGGCGGTCGTCAGCCCCAGGCGCGCCGAAATCTCGAGTAGCGCATCGGCTTTGGCGGCGCGCCCCAGGATCGGCTCGGCCACCAGCCCGGTGAAGCGGCCGTCCTGCTCTATCAGGCGATTGGCGCGGTTCTCCTGAAAGCCGAGCATGGCGGCGATGCGTGAGGTGAAGACGTTGAAGCCACCCGACACGAGCGCAGTCCATGCGCCACTGGCCCGCATGGTCTGGACAAGCGCGCGGCCGCCGGAAGCCAGCGTCAAGCGGTTGGCGATGACGCGGTCGACCACGGCAGCGTCGAGGCCCTTCAGCAGCGCCACCCGCT
>NZ_SUEO01000408.1 GCF_004962925.1 Mesorhizobium sp.
CAGCAATCAACCTGACTGGCAACGAATTGGCCCAAACCATCCAGGGCAATGCCGGTGCCAACGTCATCAACGGCGGCGGCAGTGCCGATAAGTTGAGCGGCTTTGGCGGCAACGACATCTTCGTCTTCAATAGCGCCCTTAGTGACGGCAATGTCGACAGGATTACCGACTTCAATCCGTCCCAGAACAAGATCCACCTCGACGACGCGATTTTTGCCGGGCTTAAGTTGGGCACGCTCACATCCGACGCTTTCTTTGCGGGTAAGGCCGCCGATGATAGCTCCGACCACATCATCTACAACAGTTCGACTGGAGCGCTCTCCTTCGACAGCGACGGCATCGGCGACGCGGCTCAGATACAGTTCGCCACCCTTTCTCCAGGTCTGTCGCTTACGGCAGGCGCATTCTTTGTGACCTGAAGGAGCTAGCGGAAAACGAGATCGCGCCAGGGCCCGCGGTCGCCTACAGAGACAGGTGGACAAACTGCACCTTGAAGCCTGTCTCTTTGGCGAGCGTGGATGTTCTGGCGCGGACCGTCGCGGCACCTGCAAGTGCCAGCGGAAAAAATGGTCGATCAGTTTTGACCGAGATAGCTATAGACGCCCGCGCCGATGGCGACAGCTCCTATTGTGATCAAGATTGAGGGCGCTCCCGTCAAGGAAAAGCCAGGCGATTCCGAACTGACTGGCCCCAGACTAGTCAACGTATTCCCGTCATCAAAGTTCGCGCAGGTTCGCACAAAGCTCGTGCAGTCAAATCACATGACAATTGGTGCTCCGTCGAAGATCAATGATTCTATCAACGCATGTCGCTAATTGATTTGGCGCTAATATGGGCCGTCGAGTAGGCAGGGATCGGGGGCTACCGAATCAGACGA
>NZ_SUEO01000040.1:0-8446 GCF_004962925.1 Mesorhizobium sp.
CGTGGTCGGCAGCGTCGGCTTGCCATCGGCGCGCAGCGCCTCGATTTTCGCGGCGCGCTCCTTCAGCGCCGGATTGGTCGGGTCGACGGTCAGCGCGAAGCGGGCGTTGGCGAGCGTGTATTCATGGCCGCAATAGACGACCGTCTCGGCCGGAAGTGCCGCGAGCTTTTTCAACGAATCATACATCACCGGCGGCTTGCATTCGAGCAGCCGGCCACAGCCGAGCGCAAACAGCGTGTCGGCGGCGAACGCCACTTTCGACGCCGGCAGATGATAGGTGACATGGCCTGTCGTGTGGCCGGGCGTGGCGATCACGTCGATCCTCTCATCGCCGAGGTGGATGACCGAACCTTGCTCGACGGTTTCGTCGATGCCGGGGATCTTGGCCTTTTCCGCCTCCGGTCCGACGATGCGCAGCTTGAAGCGCTCCTTCAGCGCCAGATTGGCCTCGACATGGTCGACATGGTGGTGGGTGGTCAGGATCATCGTCGGCGTCCAGCCGGTACGCTCGATCGCCGCCAGGATCGGCGCCTCCTCGGGCGCGTCGATGAGTGCGGTCTGACCGCTTTTGGGGTCATGCACCAGCACGCCGAAATTATCGCTGCGGCACATGAACTGTTCGATTTCAACCGGCATGGCGTCTCTCCTTTGTCGCCGCAGACATAGGGCGCTTGCCCGCGGATGTCATCCGCCTTTGTTGAACTTGGACAGCATCGAAGATACCGTCCCGCGCATGCATTCCGATATCGTCGACCTCCGCTCCTTCTATTCGACCACGCTCGGGCGGTTGGCCGAACGCTCGATCACCATGGCATTGTCCTCGATATGGGCTGTTGTGCCCAATGAGCGGCTGGTCGGCCTTGGCTACACCTTGCCGTGGCTGGAGCGGTTCGGCACCGACGCGGAGCGTGTCTTTGCCTTCATGCCGGCGACGCAGGGTGCGGTGGTCTGGCCGGTCACGGGGCCGACCGCAACCGCGCTGGTCTTCGATGAGGAATTGCCGCTGGTCGATGCCTCCATCGACCGCATGCTGCTCGTCCATTCACTCGAACACGCCGAGAACCCGCGCGAGACGCTGAACGAAATCTGGCGGGTGCTGTCGCCCGCCGGCCGCGTCGTCATCGTCGTGCCCAACCGGCGCGGTGTCTGGGCCCGTTTCGAGCATACGCCGTTCGGCAGCGGCCGGCCTTTCTCGCGCGGCCAGCTCACCGAATTGCTGCGCGAAGCAAACTTCACGCCCGCCGCCTGGTCCGATGCCCTGTTTTTCCCGCCATCGCGGCGACGCTTCATGATGCAGCTCCACAACGTGCTGGAGCGCGCCGGCCGCAGGCTCTGGCCGATCTTTTCCGGCGTCATCGTGGTCGAGGCGCAGAAGCGGCTCTACCAGGGCGTGCCGGTTGCCCAGCGCGCCTCTCGCCGCGTCTTCGTGCCGGTTTTCTCCCCGCATGGCGCCACAAGGCTCGGCCGGATAGCGCGGGCCGGGGCCATAACATTGCCGGTCCGTCGATGACATTTTCGTGATCGGAATCGCGCTTTTTCTCACCTATCTGTCGAGGGCGGGTTTGCTACCCGATTGAGTCGACTTGTTCACCGGTTTCAGCACCGCTTTTCGAATTCAAGGACTTCATCAATGGCTGATCATCCGGATGTCGAGGCCAGGGCCAAACCGGTTGCCGCGTCGATCGAGGCCAGCAGCCTGCGCGACCAGCTGGCGACAATCAAGCTGGCGCTGGGCACCTCGCCGATGCGCAAACAATTGGTCTGGGCCAGCATCGGCATAGTCGCCGTCATTGTGGCAACCTCGATCGGGCAGGTCCTGCTCAATCGCTGGAACGAGCCCTTCTACGACGCGCTGGCGCGGCGCGACATGCAGGGTTTCCTGCACCAGCTTATGATCTTTGCCGCCATCGCCGGCGGGCTTGTGGTGCTCAATGTCGGCCAAACCTGGCTCGACCAGATGATCCGGCTGAAGCTGCGTGAGGCGTTGACCCTCGACCTGATCGGTGAATGGATGCGGCCGGCGCGCGCCTTCCGGCTAGCCAACGCCGGCGCCATCGGCGTCAACCCCGACCAGCGCCTGCAGCAGGATGCCGGGCATCTCTCCGATCTTTCTACCGGTCTCGGCATAGGGCTATTGCAGTCGTTTATTCTGCTTGTTTCCTTCGTCGGCGTCTTATGGTCGCTGTCTTCGGGCTTCGTTTTCCACATCGGCGGCTATTCGCTTGCCATTCCGGGCTACATGGTGTGGGCCGCGATCCTCTATGCCGGCACCGCCTCCTGGCTGAGCTGGCTGGTCGGACGGCCGCTCATACGCTTCAACAGCGACCGCTATACGCGTGAAGCGGAGCTGCGCTCCTCGGTGGTCCGCGTCAACGAGAATGTCGATGCCATCGCGCTAGCGCACGGCGAGGCCGACGCGAGACGGCGGCTGGAGTTCGACCTCGGCACGGTGCTGGGCGCGATGCGGCGCATCTACAGCGCCCAGATCAATCTTTCCTGGGTGACCGATACTTATGGCTGGATCACTGTCGTCGCGCCGATCCTCGTCGCATCACCGGTCTATTTCGCCGGCGATATCAGCTTCGGCGGGCTGATGA
This sequence comes from Mesorhizobium sp., assembly GCF_004962925.1. Lineage (GTDB taxonomy): Bacteria > Pseudomonadota > Alphaproteobacteria > Rhizobiales > Rhizobiaceae > Mesorhizobium. The sequence goes on from NZ_SUEO01000040.1 coordinate 2,598, forward strand.
TGGCCGTCGGCGCCTTCAACCAGGTGCATTCCTCGTTGCGCTGGTTCATCAACAATATCGGCGGTATCGCCGATTGGCGCGCCACGCTGATGCGCGTCGCCGATTTCCGCATCGCGCTTGTTGAAACGGATGTGCTGCACGACGCCGAAGAACGCATCACGATCGGCGAAAACCCGAATGGCAGGCTGACATTCGAGAAACTCGAGATTGCGTCGCGGGATGGATGTACGAAGCTAGCCGAGCCCCATGTCGAAATCCGCGCCGGCGAGCGCGTCATGATTACCGGCGATCCGCGCGCCGGCAAGACGTTGTTCTTTCGCGCCATTGCCGGTCTGTGGCCGTGGGGAAGCGGGCGGATCGGCATGCCGGCCGGAGAGGTGCCCGCCTTCGTTCCCCGCAAGCCCTATTTCCCGCTCGGCACACTGCGCGAGGTGCTCGACCACGCCAATGCCGGGGTAAGCGATGCCGAGATCTCGGCGGTGCTTGCCGAGGTCGGTCTCGAGCGTCTGTCGTCCTCGCTCGACCGCTCCGCGCGCTGGGAGCGTGAATTGAGCGATGACGAGCAGCGCCTGCTTGCCTTTGCCCGGCTGGTCCTGCGGCAGCCGAAATGGGTGATCATCGACGAGGCTTTGGACACGTTCGACGGCGCGACGCTGAGGCGGGTGCTGTCGATGCTGGAGGCGCGTCTTGCCGACGCCACGATCCTCAATATCGGCCGTGGCCAGCATAACAGTGAATTCTTTCCGCGCTCATTGGCGATCGTGAAAGACATCGGCCGACCAGCTCTCAAGCCGGTCCGTGTCAGGGCCGGCGCGATCGAGCCACCCCCGGCCGTCGCCGCAGCCTACCAAGAGACATAGCCGGCCATACGCAGCCAAGCTTTATTTCGCCGTGATCGCAGCGAAAGATTGCCGGTATCGTTCGGAAGTCTGCGGCGTTGAACCCATGCTTGACGCGCTTAAAGCGCGCCCCGTTGAAGATATTCATGCGACACGCTTTAAGTCTTTGTTTCTATGCATGTCGTTACCCCAAAACCGCTGTGCACTTTTGGGCGACATGCATTAGCCTGCTTGCCTGCCTTGCCTGCGCTCAGGCAGCGCCACTGGCCGCGCCTGCCGATACCATTGCCGTGGACGTCGAACTGGTGCTGGCGGTCGACATTTCGCACTCGATGGACGAAAGGGAATTCGCTCTGCAGCGCGCCGGCTATGTCGAGGCGCTGCGCCACCCCGACTTCATCAAGGCGGTGCGCTCGGGTGCGAAGGGTCGCATCGCGCTCGCCTATTTCGAATGGGCAGGCACCATCCGCGACGATGCGCTCATTGCCTGGCAGGTCATCGACAATGCCGAGAGCGCCAACGCTTTCGCCGACAAGATCGAGGCCCGCCCGTTCAGGAGTTTTCGCGGCACCTCGATTTCCGGCGCGCTTGCCTTCGGCGCGAAGCTTCTCGGTGGAACCGCTTTCGACGCGACGCGCAGCGTGATCGACATTTCAGGCGATGGCCCCAACAACATCGGCATGCCCGTCACCACGATACGCGACGCCGCGGTGGCAAACGGCATCGTCATCAACGGCCTGCCGATCCTGATCAGCCCGTCGCCCAGCTTCAGCCATCTCGACCAATACTATGCCGAGTGCGTTACCGGCGGCCCTGGCTCTTTCGTGCTGCCGGTCTATGCCGCTTCCGAATTCGTGACCGCCATACGCCGCAAGTTGGTCCTAGAGGTCAGCGGCATTATAGGTCCCAGGGCCGGTCCCGGAACAATCCGGATCGACGCGGCGACACCGGTCGACTGTTTGCAAGGCGAGCGCGGCCGGCGGCTTTTCTCCGATCCATACTTTCCGGAACTTGACCGATGAACCCCTGGTTGGCTCAGGCCGGCCGCGCGCCATATTTGGTGCGGAACTCATCGTAGAGATCACGACGCCAGCGCCGGCCGCCGACATAGCCGCGCAACAGTTGCGGCAGCGAGTAGCCGAGCGCTTTCGACGACCGGTTGGCCAGATAGCCGGCAAATGCCTGCGAAACCCTGCCTTTAATCGTATCGGCGATGATCTGCCGTGCGATCATGTAAGGCGGAATGTCGGGATAGCGGTCGATGATGTAGGGGTGTTTGCAGATCAGGTTTGCGTAGGCTTCGACATAGCCGTCACGTTGTCGTGAAATCGAATTCTCCGAATTGTACTTTTTCCAGTCGACCTCTTCGGACAGTTGCGCGCCACTGCGCCCGGCGAAGCGCAACAGCAATTCGCGATCCTGCATCCGTGCGATGTCGCTGTCATAGCCGCCGATCGCCAGCAAGGCCTCGCGCCGGGCGGTAATCGCCGATCCGGCTATGAAGATCGTCTGCGCGACCAACGCCCTTTCCAGCGTGTTCCGTGTCAGGAACGCGCCGCGGTTGATGCAGTTGCTGCTGCGATCGCCCTTCAGGGACACGAACGAACTGATGAGGACTTCAAGTGTCGGATTCTCCTCGAACCACGCCAGCGTCCGCTCCAGCCGGTTCGGCAAGTAGACGTCGTCGGAATCCAGGAATGTCACCACAGGCGCCCGCGCCCGTTCGATGCCGGCATTGCGGGCGGCGTTGGCGCCTCGCCATTTCGCGCCGACATAGATAAGGCGAGGGTCGCGGATGGCAGCCAGCGCCGCTTCCGTGCCATCGGTCGAGCCGTCGTCGACAACAATGTGCTCGAAGCGGGTAAGGTTCTGCGCAAGCACGCTCTCCACGGCGCGCAAGACCGTGCTGCGCCGGTTGTGGGTCGGCGTGATCACCGTGATGAGTGGAGCAGGGTCCATCTCGGGCATGTCGCCTCAGCTATGCCCCGCGTTCCACAGCCATCGAATAGACCGGATGTTCGTTTCCATACCCGCCCCCAGGATTGCGTTCGATTCGACGCTACAAAAAAGAAGCGATCGTGTCATCACAAAGTATTGAGGCGGAACTCGTCGGACATTGGCGAATTCTTGATGCCACGCTAGAGCCGCTTGGTGGCCGCTTCCTAACCCATTCAAAGAAACGACCGAAATCACGAACGCGGCGGCACCTAGCTATGTTCGACATAGTCAGGCACGACTTCGATTTCGTCGCCAACGAGACCCGCAGCGAAACTGAATTGGCCCCAAAACGCCAAGCTGTAGAATGCCAGACCGACAATCAGGGAAAATGGAATTTGCCAAAGCGGCATGCCTGTCTGGCGGGCATGGCCGATTACGCGTCGCATTGTGCGCCATGACATGGTGCACCATCGGCTGAACGACTTCACAATCCGCTGCATGCGGCTCGGCGACTTCAGTTCCACAAACTTCCGGTCGGCATCTCGGCCCGTTACCAACGCGCGCCAGCAAAAGAACCGCCAACCACGTGGCGAGTAATGATAGACCCGGGCATTGACGTTCAGAATTCTATGGCCTTCACGTCGAAGTTCATGCGTCAGCAGAGTGCATGAAACCTTGAATCCATTGTGTTTCGCAAAAGGATGGCTGACAATCCAGTCGCGTCGAAAGGCACTGTTATTGGCGTTGATCGCTCGCTTGGAAGCAAATCGTGCATCCCCCTGAGGCATAGGGAAAAACCAAATCAGCGCGAATGTCCTTGAAAAGAAATCATCGTATGAAAGATATGTATATCCGTTCACGCAAATAATTTCAGGGTCCTGAAACGGGGCAAGAAGAGTCGTGAGCCAGCCCGGTTCTGCCACGGTATCCGAGTCCATGAAGATGACGATATCTCCATCAGTTGACAGGATGCCGTTGTTCTTGAGGTCGTAATATCGACCGCCTGGGCAAGCGGTGAAGATCAGGTCGGCAACCCGTTCCAACTGCGGCGCTTCGTTTGTGAAACTGCTACGCAGCGAGGCGGCATCCGCATCTCGCCCGCCGTGGGAGATGACAACCTGCGGTCTTGCAAAGCCAGCTGAGGAAACCGCGGCGATTTCTCGAGCCAAGGCAGTCAACCCAACGCCGATCTCGTCCCAGTCGATCGACTTGGCGTTATCCATTTCCACAACGAGTGAATAGGTTGGCTGTCCTTCAACCATCTTTGCACCAAAAATTTACCAGAGGCCAAGCGACTATAGTCGTCGCGGCCCGCGAAGATACTGGTTCCGGTTGGTTATGCAAAGGCACGCCCGCTGATCAAGTACACTGCAATCGTTCGTACCGACCTGAGTTCGTGTCCATGTCTTAGCCCGTCGGTAAATCGGCTTGCAACAGCCTCCGGCACTTCAACCGTCAGAGGGGCCGAAGAAGGGGCGAACAACAGCTATCGCTTCAGCAAGAATACCGCTTGCTGGCCAAAGAAATTCCAGAACCACCATGGCATCGAGAGGCCGATTTTCTGACCATTGGCGTCGAGCGCAGTTGCCTTTTCCACCGTTGCGCCGAGTTCATCGCAGAGATTGACGAAGTCGCGGATGGTGCAGAAATGGATGTTGGGGGTATCGTACCAGGAATAGGGCAGGTCCTTGGTCACCGGCATCCGCCCGTCGAGGAACAGCGAAAGGCGCACCCGCCAGTGGCCGAAATTGGGAAAGGAGACGATGGCGTGCTTGCCGATCCTGAGCAGCTCGTCGAGCACCAGCTTCGGGTTGCGGGTCGCCTGCAAGGTCTGCGACAAGACGACGAAGTCAAAACCCTTGTCGGGATAGAATTTGAGGTCCTTGTCGGCGTCGCCCTGGATGACGGATAGGCCGCGCGCCACGCATTCGTTGACACCACGTTGCGACAGTTCCATCCCGCGGCCGTCGACCTGCTTCGTCGCCTGCAGCAATTCGAGCAGCAGACCATCACCGGAGCCGACGTCCAGCACCCGCGCCTGCGCCGGAATGAGACCGGCGACGACTTCGAGGTCGACGCGCTGGGCGTGGTTGACACTCATGATCGTGCCTTTTGCTTGGCGCATGACCCCGGTCCGAAAAGTCTGCAACTTTTCGGGGTCATGCGCTGATGCTTGGCGCATGATCCCGGTCCGAAAAGTCTGCAACTTTTCGGCGTCATGCGCGAATGCCTGGCGCATGATGCCGATTCGGAAGGCCTGCAATCCTCAGAGGTCATGCGCTGAGCCCCCTGGCGCGGGCCGCCGAGGCGATGAAGCCGTTGATGGCGGCAAACAGTTCCGGCTCGTCGAGCAGAAAGGCATCGTGGCCGCGATCGGTCTCAATCTCGACGAAGGACACCGAGGCGCCGGCCGCGTTCAGCGCATGGACGACCGAGCGGCTCTCCTCGGTCGGGAACAGCCAGTCGCTAGTGAAGGAGACCAGGCAGAAACGGGTCTTGGTGCCGGCGAAGGCGTCGGCCAGCCGTCCGCCATGGTCGGCGGCGAGGTCGAAATAGTCCATCGCCCGGGTCATGTAGAGATAGGAGTTGGCGTCGAAGCGGTCGACGAAGGTCATGCCCTGATGGCGCAGATAGCTCTCGATCTGGAAGTCGGCGTCGAAACCGAAGGTGAGCGCTTCACGATCCTGCAGGTTGCGGCCGAATTTCCGGTGCAGGGCCGCTTCCGACAGATAGGTGATGTGAGCGGCCATGCGCGCCACAGCCAGTCCCTTTTCCGGGCGCTTGCCTTGTTCGAAATATTTGCCGCCGTGCCACTCCGGGTCGGCCATCACCGCTTGCCGGCCGACCTCATGGAAGGCGATGTTCTGCGAGGAATGGCGGGCGCCGGTGGCGATCGGCAGCGCCGAGAAAACGCGCTCCGGATAGCTCGACGCCCATTGCAGCACCTGCATGCCGCCCATCGAGCCGCCGAGCACCGAGAACAGTTTTTCGATGCCGAAATGGTCGACCAGCATCAACTGCGCTCGCACCATGTCGCGGATGGTGATGATCGGCAGGTCGAGCCCGTAGGGC
>NZ_SUEO01000040.1:8456-21523 GCF_004962925.1 Mesorhizobium sp.
GATCAGCACTTCCCACCAGCCCGGCTTGCCGGTCACCGGATTGGTGCTGGCGACATGCTGGTCGCCGGTCAGCGCATGGCAGACGAGGATGGCGTTGGAGCGGGCATCGTTGAGCGTGCCGTAGGTCTTGTAGGCGATCTGGAACGGTGACAGCAGCGTGCCGGCGTCGAGCTTGAGCGGCTTGTCGGCACCGAAACGCAACACCGGGCTCGACGGCTCGTCGGCCTCGTTGTTGGTTCTTTTAGTGCGTAGCGCGACCATCGCATCCTCTTACATTAACCCATCGCGCTTTTCCGAAAATCGATACCGATTTTCGGGTCGATGCGATTGTCCGGCCGGCTACGGACAAATAAAAACCGGCATCGCCTTCGCAAAGCCGGTTACAGGATGCAAACGGCCCTTTAGCGAGTTGTTTAACGTGGCTGCAAGCCGACCGGCCAAATCACCACGGGATTTCGCCTTTCTTCTAGGACCGCCGCGCCTCGGCGTCAACGGCCAGTCGCTCACCCATGCCAGTCGCTCACCCATGATTGCCGCCTCTCGACATTCCAGGCCACGGCTTGTATTTCCGCTGCGGCTTCCCGGGCGGAAGCGTTCTCGACGGATTTTTGCAATATGAACCAGGCATCGGATCAGGCACGTCCAACACCCCGCGCGGGGATCATGGACATCGAAGCCTATGTGCCGGGCAAAAGCACGGCGCCTGCCGGCGTTGCCAAGGTCCATAAATTGTCCTCGAACGAAAACCCGCTCGGCCCCTCGCCGAAGGCGATAGAGGCCGCGCGCGACGTCGCGGCCAAACTCGACATCTATCCCGACGGCACCGCCAGGCGCCTGCGGGAGGCGATCGCCGAGGTGCATGGCCTCAACCCGGCGAACATCGTCTGTTCCAACGGTTCCGATGAGATTCTGGGTCTGCTTGCGCAGACCTACCTCGCGCCCGGCGATGAAGCTGTCATCACCGAACACGCCTTCATGGTCTACAAGATCTACATCCAGTCGGCAGGTGCCGTCCCGGTGTCGGTCAAGGAAACCAATGAGCGCGCCGACGTCGATGCGATCCTCGCTGCGGTGACGCCGCGCACCAGGATCATCTTCCTCGCCAATCCCAACAACCCCACCGGCACCTATGTGCCGTTCCAGGAGGTGCGCCGCCTGCATGCCGGCCTACCTCGAAACGTGCTTCTGGTGCTGGATGGCGCCTATGCCGAATATGTTCGCCGCAACGACTATGAAGCCGGTGTCGAACTGGTGGCTGGCGCGGAAAACGTGGTCATGACCCGCACCTTCTCCAAGCTCGGCCTCGGCGGCGCGCGGATCGGCTGGATGTACGCGCCGATGCATATCATCGACGCGATCAACCGCGTGCGGGGTCCCTTCAACGTCAACGCGACGGCGATCGAGGCCGGCATCGCCGCGATCCGCGACCGTGCCCATATCGAGCGCAGCGTGGCGCATAACGAGACCTGGCTGCCATGGGTGAGCGAGGAATTGACCAAGCTCGGGCTGCGGGTGACGCCGAGCGTCGGCAATTTTGTCCTCATCCACTTTCCCGAAGACAAAAAGCATTCGGCGGCAGCGGCGGACGATTACCTCTCCGCGCGCGGCTACATATTGCGGCGTGTTTCCGGCTACGGCTTCCCGAATGCACTGCGCATGAGCATCGGCACCGAAGAGGCCAATCGCGGCGTTGTCGCCGCCCTCACGACATTTCTGAAAAGCTGAGACAATGACTTCACCGATGTTCGAAAAGATCGCGCTGGTCGGCATCGGCCTGATCGGCTCGTCGCTGGCCCGCGTCATCCACCGCGAAGGCCTTGCCCGTCACGTCGCCATCTCGACACGCAGCGAAACGACGCTGGCGCGGGCAAGCGAACTCGGCCTCGGCTCTTCCTACACGCTGGATGTGAAAGAGGCGGTCCGCGATGCCGACCTGGTCATCGTTTCGGTGCCGGTCGGCTCTTCGGGCGAGGTCGCCGAGGAAATCGCACCGGCGCTGAAGCAGGGCGCCATCCTCACCGATGTCGGCTCGACCAAGGCGTCGGTCATCGCGCAGATGCAACCGTATGTGCCTGATGGCGTGCATTTCATTCCCGGCCATCCGTTGGCCGGCACTGAAAAATCGGGTCCGGACGCCGGCTTTGCCGAACTGTTCGAAAACCGTTGGTGCATCTTCACGCCGTTGCCCGGCACCGATCCGGCCGCGTTGGAAAAGCTCTCGGAATTCTGGCGCCGCTGCGGCTCCAATATCGACACGATGGACCCGCAGCATCACGATATGACGCTGGCCATCGTCTCACATCTGCCGCACATCATCGCCTACAACATCGTCGGCACCGCCGACGACCTGGAGTCGGTGACAAAATCCGAGGTCATCAAATATTCGGCCTCCGGCTTTCGCGATTTCACCCGCCTTGCCGCGTCCGACCCGACCATGTGGCGGGATGTCTGCCTGCACAACAAGGATGCTATCCTCGAAATGCTGGCGCGGTTCTCGGAAGATCTGGCCTCGCTGCAGCGGGCGATCCGCTGGGGCGACGGCGAAAAGCTGTTCGACCTGTTCACCCGCACCCGCGCCGTCCGCCGCTCGATCATCGAGGCCGGCCAGGACATCGACGTACCGGACTTCGGCCGGCAGGCGGTCGAGCATCCGGCAAAGCAGTAGCCTGTCTCGACCGCCCGGCCGTCAGTCCGCCGGCCAGTGAGCCGCCATCATCGCCAGCGTCTCGGCCCTGTCCGGGGCGCCTAGCCTGCCGCCGAAGCGCAGGCATTTGAGCGCGGCGGCGGCGCTGGCAAACCGCAACGTCCGTTCGATCGGCATGGCCTCCGCCAGGGCGACGGCAAAGGCGCCGTGAAACACGTCGCCGGCGGCAAGCGTATCCACTGCCTTGATCCTTGGCGCCGCGACATGGCGCACGGACCCCACCGAGCGGTCGAACCACCAGCTTCCCGCCGCGCCGGCCGTCACCGCGATGAACCCATCGGTGCGTCGAGCCAGCGCTTCACAAGCCTTTTGCGGACCTTGCTCCTCGCCGCAGAGGATGAACGCCGCCGGCTCCGATGCGACGATGTGCGAGGCCAGCGGAAACAGACGTTCCAATATGTCCCGTGGCGCGGTGTCGGCGTCCAGTATGGCCGGACGGCCGATTGCGCGCGCCGCCGCCAGGGCCAAAGCCGCTGCGCCCGGCCAGCGTACATCGACCAGGACGGCATCGAATGCGGTGAGGTCCTGGGTGGGGAGCGCCTCGGGATCGGCCTGGGCAAGCTTGTCATAGAAAGGAACGATGATGCGCTCGCCATGCGTGTCAACCAAGATGGCCGACAGTGCCGACCGCGCACCACCGACGCGCCGGACAAAGCTGCAATCGACGCCCTCGGTCTCGATCCCGGCAACCAGCTGATCGCCGACGGGATCGTCCCCCGCGCTCGCCCACAGCGATACGTCCGCGCCGAGGCGGCGTGCGGCGCAGGCCGCGCTCGAAGCCATGCCCGAGGCGATCTGGACGCCGTCGGACGCGATGAACTTGCCCTGACGTGCCGGAAGCGTGGCGACGCGAAGGATCGTATCGAGCGTCAACGCGCCAACACTCAGGAGCTTCACCGGGCTGTGTTTGACCATGATTTTTCTCCGAACTGTAGGTTCGCAATCATGGTCTAATCGACCGGCTTGATCCTGCCCAGCGGGATAAAGCCGAGCGAGGCCTTGCCCTTGACGATCTTGAGGGGCATCGACGGTTCGTTGCCAAGCAGCGCCAGCCCGGCAAAGCCGGTTTTGATCTGGCTCTTCTGCTCTGGAATGGCCTTGCCGAGGATTGCCGCCACGGCCTTCGGATCGCTGAGCTTGATCATCAGGTCGGCGTCGATCAGCCCGTCGGCATCGACCGACACCGGTCCGGAAACGGTGACGCGCGCGGTCCCCGACGACATATCGAGCTTGCCGATATCGACCGCCTGGCCGCGCAGGCTCTTTGGCTGCGTCTTGATCAGCGCCACGCCGTTTTTCAGCGTCACGTCGCCGCTGCCGTCGAGCGGCGGCAACACGCGCCCATCGATCGCCCCTGGATCGATTTGGAGATCGGTAAAACTCCCGGCATAGTCGATGTCCTGACCGTTCGGACGTAATTGTCCGGCCGCTGTCCCGGCGCTGAACAGCTCGACCGGGTCAGTGCCATCAGCCGGATCGGTCTGGCCGGACAGGCCCTCGGCCTCCAGTGAAATGCTTCGTGGCAGGGGCCAGGACAATTTCAGGGTCGCTCGCAGGTTATCCCAGTCGATCCACAGCGGCGTCATCCCCGGCACTGAGGTCCTGAGCGGTCCCCGCAGGTCGGCGCCAGGCGACAGGATTTGGGTGATGTGCGTAGCCGCGTTGAGGCTGCCGAGCGAGGCGGCGACGTTCCTTGTGTCGTCCTGATAAGCCAGGCTGTCGCAGGAGATGGCGAAGCTCGAGGGATAGCCGCTGACCGTGAGATTGGCGCAGTCCGCCTCGATGCCATTGCCGTTGAGCTCGGCCACCGCTTTGGCGGCTTCGCTCTTGACCTTGTCTGCCAGGTAGAACCAGCCGGCGCTGTAGAGGCCGAACAGCAGGACGATGAAGGCGCCAAGCCAGAAGAGGCGGCGGCGAAAATTCGGCGGGCGCTCGTCACTTGACGTCATGCTGCGGCTCTCGTTAACGCGTGTTGCAGAGGGGACTGTCGTTTCCGGCAACATCGGGTAGACGGAGACGGATTTTAAAAACACCGATTCCAGTGCGGTGCTGCAACCAGGCTTGGCGATATGGGCGATTTTTGGGTTTTTGGCTACGGCTCGCTGATCTGGCGGCCGGGATTTGCGCATGTCGAGACGCGGCGCGCCCGCCTCCACGGCTACCGCCGGTCGCTGTGCGTCTACTCCTTCGTGCATCGCGGCACGCGCGAGCGACCCGGTCTGGTGCTCGGCCTCGACCGTGGCGGCTCCTGCATCGGGCTGGCTTTCCGCGTCCCCGGCGATCTGCGCAACGAGGTCATCACCTATCTGCGCGAGCGCGAACTGGTCACCAATGTCTATCTCGAGCGCATGCTCAGCATTCGCCTAGACAATGACGATAAGGGTAAGGGCGAGACGGACGGCGGCGAGACGGTCTCGGCGGTCGCCTATGTCGTCGACCGTGCCCACGAGCAATATGCCGGCGCGCTCGATGCGGCGAATGCGGCAACCGTCGTTCGCGGCGCCGTAGGTCAGTCGGGAAAGAACGAGGATTATGTGCTCAGCACGCTGGAGCACCTCGAGGCGCTGGGGATCCGTGACCACTGGCTGGAAGAAGTGGCGAAACGGATCGGGTCGTGATCTTCTTTCGTTTGACCGTGATCTTTTCCGAAAATCGGTTCCCACTTTTTGCTTCGCTGACCTTCGGTTCGGGTGATGGTCAGGGCTACATCCTGAAAATCTGTTTTCCGAGATCGGCCCGATCGAGGCTGTTTGTCACGGCGAGCTCGAACTCCGACAGCGGATGGATGCCGCCGACGGGGACATGGAAATCGGGTTGGCCGAAGATGTCGATAATCTCGCACAAAACTGACCGGTCGGCTTCGACAGGCGGCGAAAAGAAGTAGCGGTAGATATTTGCCCTGATCTCGACGCCGCTCAGCAGCACGTCGAAATTGTGCAGTTCGAAACGCTCGGCGCTCATGCCGCCATTGATGACCATCTGCCCGCCCATCGCGAGAGCGCGGATCAATTCGCCACTGGCGGGCCCGCCGACATTATCGACGATCCCGTTCAGCCCGGCGCCGCCGGTCATTTCCATGACCGCTTCCCTGATACCGACCTTCAAACGCGACAGATCGAGGATGGCGGTGGCACCAAGCCGCTTCAGGTCCAGCCTGTCGTGAGAGCGCCGCACGAGCGCAATCACATTGATGCCGCGCCGTTGGGCGAACTGCATCACCATCGTCGAAACAGAGGAATAGCCGGCCGTGACGGCCAGCCACTGTCCAGGCTGCACACGGGAATCCGCCAGCAGGTCCCAGGCAGTGATGGGGTTCACCATCTGCGCGGCGCGTTCGAGCGGATAGTCGGCGGGCAGCGGGATCAGCCATTCGGCCGGAACGGCCGCATATTCGGCCCAGCTGTTGTAATAGCTGAATGCGACAAGCGTGCCCGGTTTCAAAGCGACGTTCGCGCCCACGGCCTCGACGATGCCGGCGCCATGGTTTCCGGCGACCTGCCGTGGGAAATGCGGCTTCTTCGGTTCGGGGTAGAGGTTCTGGATGAACAGGAAGTCGCCAGGGTTGACCGAGGCGGAGACCATCCTGACCAGCACCTCGCCGTCGCCAATTCGCGGCATCGGCACGTCGCCGAGATAGAGCACGTCCCGCGGCGAGCCGATTGCGTCGAATACGATTGCTTTCATGGCGGTCTCCAGTAACGGGCGATGGGGCAAGCAGCCTGGACGTCACCAGATTGCAGCACCGATGTTTGCATCGGCGTCGCGGAACCTAAGGTCGCCGGCAAAAATCGAAATTGGCAGATTTGACAATCTATGTGCTAAACTTGCCATATCCTGTTCAAAGGACATGATCTTGGACGATCGCCCTCTCCACGCCGTGATCTGGCTGCCGTCGACTTTCTATTCGGCCGTCGCCGCGACACTTGTCGAAATGTTCGAGTTGGTGAACACCATTCGCGGCACGCCGGCGATTTCCTTCGAATTCGTGGCGCAGCAGGCCGACGCCACGACGACGCCTGGAATTTCCTTTCACACCAGACGGAAACCCTCGCAGCGCATGGACCTGCTGATCCTGCTGGCCATGCCCGGTATGCAAATCCCGGAGCTTGTTGCCGCGCTGGAGGAAGAGAGCCGCCACGCCGCACCGCTTATCGCAAGCGCGCAGCGCGACGGCGCCATCATCGCCGCGCATTGCGGGGCCGGTTACTTCCTGGCAGACGCCGGTCTTCTCGACCGAAAGCGCGCGACGATCTCCTGGTGGCTGAAGACGGATGCCCAGCGCCGCTTTCCGAAGGTGCGGTGGGACGCTTCACGTGTGCTGATCGGGGAGGAACGGATCTACACTTGCGGCGGCGGCTTTTCAGGCCTGGAGCTCGGCAAGGCGCTTCTGCGGGATCTTGGCTTCGCCAGGGAGGAGCGCCTGGTTCGCAAATTGCTCGTGCTGCCGCCGTCGCGGCAGATCCAGACCCCTTACGAGTTCCCGCTCACCGATCAGCTGCCTTCGCAAGAGGCGTTCCGCGACCGGCTCGAAACCTTGTCCAGGAAACAGCTCGGAACGCTCGATCTTGCCTTCCTCGGAGCGCAACTCGGTCTGTCGCCGCGAACGCTGGCGCGCCGGTTTTCCGATGAATTGCACACCACTCCCGGTCGATGGATCCAGGACCGGCGCCTTGAGGCCGCGAAGGCGCTTCTTGAAAGCACCAAACTCGGTATTGCGGAAATATGTTACCAGGTCGGATACCGGGATACGGCGTCATTCAGCCGGCTTTTCAACCGCGTGGTCGGGTTGCCGCCTGGTGAATACCGGCGCCAGAGCCAGTAGGTCACCGGCCGGAACATCAGCACGGCGGATCGCGCCTTTGTGAAGCGCTGGCCAGTGGAAAAGACGGTCGGCCCTTTGACGTCTGTGCCGCACGCCATAGGTTAAGCCCGTCATGGGCTTTCGCCCATTCTTTCCATTCCCCAGGAGATCAGTCTTGCAAAAACGTCGTCTCGGTCAAACCGACCTGTCCATCGCGCCGCTGGTTCTGGGTGGCAACGTCTTCGGCTGGACCGCCGACGAGAAAACCTCTTTCGATCTGCTCGACCGCTTCGTCGCCGCCGGTCTCAACGCCATCGACACCGCCGATTCCTATTCGCGCTGGGTTCCCGGCAACAAAGGCGGCGAATCCGAGACGATCATCGGCAAATGGATGAAGAGCCGTGGCAACCGCGACGAAGTCGTGGTGATCACCAAGGTCGGATCGGATATGGGGCAGGGCAGGAAAGATCTCTCCGCCGCCTATATCGAAAAGGCCATCGATGGGTCGCTGAAGCGGCTGCAGACCGATGTCGTCGATCTCTATCTGTCGCACTGGCCGGACCCGACAACCCCCTACGAGGAAACGCTCGGCGCCTACGAAAAGCTGCTCGCCAAGGGCAAGATTCGCTACGTCGGCGCCTCCAATCTCGATGCCGGTCAGTTGCGCGCCGCGCTCGACGTGGCAAGCCTGCGGGGCCTGCCACGCTACGCGGTGCTGCAGCCGGAGTACAATCTCTATGACCGTGTCGCCTTCGATGGGCCGCTCCGCGATTTGTGCATGGCCGAGAATATCGGCGTCATCACCTATTTCAGCCTCGCCAAAGGGTTTTTGAGCGGCAAGTACCGCAGCGAAGCCGATCTCGGCAAAAGCGCGCGCGGCGACGACGTGAAGGCCTACTTCAACGCGCGCGGCATGCGCGTCCTGGCGGCACTCGACGCCGTGTCGGCGCGTCACGCGGCCAAGCAGGCGGACGTGGCGCTCGCCTGGGTGATCGCGCGGCCCGGCGTCACGGCGCCGATCGCCAGCGCCACGACGCTGGACCAGGTCGACAGCCTCGTCCGCGCCGCATCGTTGGATCTCAGACCTGATGATATCGCCGAGCTCGACAGCGCGAGTGCATAGACGCTAGCGCGAAGCGCGGCTTGCAAACGGCAGCCAAGAACCGTGCACGGCCTGCGCCGGAAGGCTCCCCTGCACGATCGTTCAAGACGGCCTGGTCTGCCCTGCCATACCATTGGTCCGGTCGCGTCGGGATACTGGTATACAGATGGCCGAGCAGGTCTTTTCCCATCCGGAACTATGGCAGCAATTGCTCGCGCTTGTGCTGGCGTCGGCGGTCGTGATGGGCAGTCCGGGGCCGGCGACGATAAGCGTGACCGCCGTTGGCGCCGCCTTCGGTCTGCGCGATTCGCTCCGCTACGCCTCGGGCATCATTCTTGGCACGGTCGCCGTGCTTTTGGTCGTGGCGACGGGCATCACGGCCATGCTTGCCTCTATGCCGAGGCTCACACCGCTTTTGGCGGTGGCGTCCGCGGCTTACATCCTCTACCTCGCCTTCAAGATAGCAACGGCTCCGCCTCTGGCTGCGCGTACCGGCGGGGCGGCGCTTCCCACGTTGCTGGGTGGGTTTCTGCTGGCCGTCGCCAACCCGAAAGCTTATGTGGCGATTGCCGCCGTGTTCGCCGGCACGTCGTCCGCCGGTGAGCTCGATGCAGGGCTCAAGCTGGCGGTCCTCGCCTCGATGATCGTCGCCATCCATGTCCTTTGGCTTCTCGCCGGGGCCGCGTTTGCGCGCTTTCTGCGCAAACCGCTGGCCTCACGGATCATCAATCTGACGTTTGCGGCGACGCTGGTTTTGACCACCGCACTGGCTGTGATTTCCTAGGGGATATTGCCGGTCGGACGGGCGGCTCAGGCTGGGGTATCGGAGGCCAATTCCCTCAGCCGCTTCACCGCCGTCGGCGGCATGGGCGGCGGGTTCGGCGCCTGGGACGCCTCGATGAGCAGCTGGTCGCAGGCGGCTTCCGTCTCGCCGATCAGCCGTTCCATGAATTCCTGCTTGTCCAACCCCGGCGGGATCGGCGGCAGGAAGCGGGCCTTGATCGTGCCGGGATAGCGCAGGAATTTCCGCCGCGGCCAATAGAGGCCGGCGACATGGGCAACCGGCACCACCGGAATGCCAAGCTGCGCATAGATTTCGACGATGCCGTATTTGTAGGCCGGATCGTCGCCCGGCGCCCGGCGTGTGCCCTCGGGATAGATGATCAGCTGGCGGGGATTGCGCGCCAGCTCCTGTTTGGTCGCGGCGACCACCGCTTTCAACGCCTTCGAGCGGCTGCCGCGGTCGACCGGGATCATCCGCATCTTCAGGATGTACCAGCCGAAGAACGGGATCCAGGTCAGTTCCCGTTTCAGGATGTAGATCGGATCCTGCAGGAGGGGGAAGAAGGCGATCGCATCCCAGAAGGATTGATGCTTGGGCGCCAGGATGAAGGAACCCTCGGGCAGGTTTTCCTGGCCGGTGATCTCGCTTTTGGTGCCGGCGATCTTGTCGTAGAGCCACATGCTGGTGCGTGACCAGAATTTCGGCACGAACCAAGCGCGGTGGCGCGGCGACAGGAAATAGTACGGGGTCCAGACGATCATCTGGACGATCAGATTGACGTAGAAGACGAGGTTGAACGCCAGCGAGCGGATAAGGAGCATGTGGGAAGTGCCCGGTGAGGAGGTGTGCGTTGGTTACACCAAGCGCGGGCAAAAAGGAAACGGTGCGATGGTCCCTGTTCGTCAGGCTTGCCATGTCGCTTGCACGAGCCGCGTCTTCAGTCGTGGGGCGGCGAAGTCGAGGAACGCACGCAGTTTCACTGGCAGCAGACCTTGGCCGGCATGCACGAGGCTGACCGGCCATAGCGGCGGCTCGAATGCCTCCAGCACGGTGCGGAGTGTGCCGGACCGCACCGCAGCAGTGATCTGGTAGGAGAGCACCCTCGTCAAGCCGACGCCGGCAATCGCGGCATCGATTGCCGCTTCCGCGGTGTTGACCCGAAGCCGTGAGCGGATCGGAACAGCGAGTTCTGTCTTGCCGGTGGCAAAGGTCCACGTGGCGGGAGCGGTGAGCCCCTCGAAGGTGATGCAGCTGTGTGCCGCGAGGTCTTTCGGGGTCTCCGGCGTGCCGTGCTCGGCCAGATAGGCCGGCGTCGCGCAAACAACGCGCCGGATCGAGCCGATGCGGGTGGCCACCAGGCTCGAGTCGGGAAGCTCGCCTATGCGGACGGCGAGATCGATGTGTTCCTCGGTCAACTGGGTTATCCGGTCCGCGAGCATCAGGCGGATAGCCACGTCGGGGTAGGCGGCGAGGAAGCCGGTGACGACCGGCAGCACATGCAGGCGGCCAAAGACGATCGGTGCGGTGATGATCAGTTCGCCCGTCGGGGCGCTGTATTCGCCGGCGGCGGTACGCTCGGCCTCGCCGACCTCGTCGAGAATGCGATGGCAGGCAGCGAGGTAGGCGTGACCCGCGTCGGTCAGCGTCAGCTGCCGCGTCGAGCGGTTCAGGAGACGCGTCTTCAGATGCCGCTCCAGGTCGGAGACTTTGCGGCTGACCGTCGCAAGGGGGATGCCGAAACGGCGTCCGGCGGCCGAAAGGCTGCCGGCTTCCACTGCGGCGACGAAAAGCGACATAGCCTCGAGGCGATCCATATTTCTCCCGGAAAATGGAAGGATTAGTCGCAAATATGACAGCTACATCCGAAAGATGGAAGGGGCCATATTTGACGGCGAAGCTGATCGAATGCCGATGCCCCCTATCCCTACGCCCGCATCGCAAGGAGTTCCCATGTCTGAAAGCCGCCCGCCCCTACCACCATTCACCGCCGAGACCGCCGCACAAAAGGCACGCATGGCGGAGGATGCCTGGAACTCCCGTGATCCGGCACGGGTCGCGCTTGCGTACACAATCGACAGCCGCTGGCGCAACCGGGCCGAGTTCCTGCAAGGGCGCGACGCCATCCAGACCTTCCTCACACGCAAATGGGGTCGCGAACGCGACTACCGGCTCATCAAGGAGGTCTGGGCGTTCCGCGACAATCGTATCGCCGTGCGCTTCGCATATGAATGGCACGACGACAGTGGCTCATGGTTTCGCAGCTACGGCAACGAGAATTGGGAGTTCGATGAACATGGATTGATGCGCTTGCGCATCGCCAGCATCAACGACCTGCCGATCCTCGAGGCCGACCGCAAATATCATTGGCCGCTCGGCCGCCGGCCGGACGATCATCTCTCTCTGTCGGAACTCGGCCTTTGAAGGAGGCTTTTTCATGAATGCTCACGTCTTCACCAGCGATGTCGCCTTTACCCCAACCGTCAAGGCGATCCAGGCTCGAAAAGGCTCGCGGGATGCCTATGCCCGCGTGGAGGAGCGCGGCAGCTGGCAAGCTGATATCACGCCCGATCTCGCCGCTTTCATCAAGGCGCAGACCAGCATCTTCCTGTCGACGGCCAATGGTGAGGGCCAGCCCTACATCCAGCATCGCGGCGGGCCGGCCGGTTTCCTCAAAGTGCTCGGCGAGCGGACGATCGGCTTTGCCGATTTCTCCGGCAACAGGCAATTCATCACCCAGGGAAATCTGGACGACAACCCCCGCGCATTCCTGTTCCTGATCGACTATGCGCACCGGCAGCGCATCAAGATCTGGGGCAGCGCGCGTGTCGTCGAGGACGACGCCGAACTGATGGCGAAGCTGATGCCGGAAGGCTACAAGGCGCGCCCCGAGCAAATCATCCTGTTCACGGTTTCGGCCTGGGATTCCAATTGCCCGCAGCACATTCCACAGCGTTTCGAAGCCGCTGACGTGGCGGCGGCGCTGGCCGAACGGGACAAGCATATCGAACGTCTCGAACAGGAGATCGCGCGCCTGCGCGGCGCCTCAAGCGCCACGGTCAAGGACTGATATCGCTGCCGGTTCCAGATTGGCTCAGTTCGGCGCAACAGCCTCGGCCAGCGCGATGCCGGTTGGCGTTGGCTTCACCGGCACGATGCCGCGCGCCAGCGCCAGCAGGTATTTGTTGTATTCGGTGAACAGCACGCGCAGCGCCCTTGGCTTGGTCAGCCAGCCGCCATTGCCAAGATTGCTGTTGACCACCGGATAGGGTTCGAGCTTGGCCTTGTGCAGCAGCCGGCCCATTTCCAGCAGGCTGCGCGGCATGTGATAGTTGTTGGTGACGAGGATCACGGTGCCATAGGCGTGGTCCTCCACCCATTTGGCGCTTTCCTCGGCATTGCCGATCGTGTCGAGCGCGGCGCGGTCGATGTCGACGCAGCAGGAAAACAATTTCTTGTCGCCACGGGTCGCGACCTGAAGCTGGCGGCGGCTGGCGGAAGGATGCACGCCGCTGATCAGCAGCCGCTCGCCCTTGCCGGACGCAAGCAGACCCATGGCGGCGTCGAGACGCGAATGGCCGCCGGTCAGCACGATGATGGCATCGGCTTTTGCCGGATTGGTAGGCGTCGCGAGACGGCTGACGGTGTTGGCGAACCAGCCGAAGCCGCCGGCAAACAG
>NZ_SUEO01000040.1:21533-34711 GCF_004962925.1 Mesorhizobium sp.
AAACAGCGTCGCCAGCACGAGCAGAAAGAAAGCGGAGATGCGCAACGCTCCCGCCAATCGGCTGGGCTTGGCGCGCTCGCGGGAACGCGTAATCACCAAGGGCAACTGTCCAGCCATTCCGGTCGAGTCGCGCGCGTCCATCATCTTATCGTTAACCCCGAAATACGGCGTTTAGTAGGTGAAAAAGCACACATTACGTTACGCTAATTCTCTATCCGTGATCACCCCGCGTCCGGTTGGCGGACATCGATGTCGCTGAGATAGGTGACGACGGTGACATGGGAGGTTGCCGCCGTCAGCGCACCGATAACCAGCACCATGAGGACGACGCCCAAATAGCCCGCCGAACCAATGGCGAAGTTGCCGAACAATGCGGTTGCCTGATCGGCCTGCGGCGTCGCCATGTTGCGCGATGACCACCATGAGAAGACGATGAAGACGAGCACCGCCGCCGCGCCCCCGGCGGCCGCGCCCTTCATCCCGGTGACCAGAAAGTGGTGGCGGAATTCGCGCGCGATGAAGCGCGCTTCGGCGCCGACGAAATGCAGCACCTCGATGATGTGGCCGTTGCCGGCCATGGCGCCGCGCGTTGCGAACACCACGGTCAGCACGGTTGCCGACAGCATCAGCGCCAGCACGGCGATGCCGATGGTCACCGTGGTGCGGGCCATGGCCACCAGCCGGTCGACCCAGGTGCGATGGTCGTCAAGCGAGGCACTAGGCAGCTTCGGCGTGATCGCGGCGCGCATTGCGGCGAAATCGGGCGGGTTGCTCTCGTCTATGGTGACGATGATCAGACGCGGCACCGGCAAGTCGTCGATATTGAGACCAGAGCCCAGCCATGGCTCCAATAGCCGCGCCGTGGCATCGCGGTCGACGATCCTGGCGCTCTTGACGCCAGGAAATTCGCCGGCGGTCTGCGAGGCCTGGGCAAGTGCGGCCTCCATGTCGAGGCCGTCTACCGGCTTGATCTGGATCGTCGCCTCGCGTGAGATCTGGTTCTCCCACACCGAGGCGGTGTCACGCACCAGCGTCACCGCGCCGAAGGTCAGACAGGAGAGGAACGTCATGATGGCGATGACCAGGACCAGCGCCCGGCCGGCGATGTTCTGTGCCGGCACGATCGGCGCCATCTTGCGCTGAACGCGCTGCGTCGTCCCCGCCCTCTCGGCGTGTTGGTCTTCGGCATGTTCAACGGAAAGGTTAGTCATAGATATCCAGCCTTCCGCCGGCCAGGATCATGCGCCGTGCGTCGACCTGTTCCATCAGGCCGAGGTCGTGGGTTGCGATCACCACTGCGGTGCCCAGCCGATTGAGTTCGATGAACAGCCGCAACAGGCGCCGCGCCAGCGGCGGGTCGACATTGCCGGTCGGCTCGTCGGCAAGCAGGATCTCGGGCTGTTCGATCAGCGCCCTGGCGATTGCAGCGCGCTGCTTCTCGCCGCCCGACAGTACCGGCGGCAGCACATGCATGCGCTCGCCAAGGCCGACCCATTTCAAGAGCTCGGTTACGTCGGTGCGGTAGCTCGCTTCCTCGCGCCCGCGTACCCGCAGCGGCAAGGCCACGTTCTCATAGGTCGTCATGTGGTCGAGCAGGCGAAAGTCCTGGAACACCACGCCGATGCGCCGCCGCAGATGCGGCAGCTCTGTGCGCGAGATGCGCGAGCGGTCCTTGCCGAAGATGGTGATCAGCCCGCGCGTCGGCTTGAGCGACATGAACAAAAGCCGCAGCAACGTCGTCTTGCCGGCGCCCGAAGGGCCGCTCAGGAACTGGAAGGAGCGCTCCGGTATGTGCAAGGAGATGTCGCGGAGGATTTCCGGACCCATGCCATAGCGGAGGCCGACATTTTCGAAGCGGATCACGTTCGACGACCTGAAACTTGCGGCGGCAACGAGCCAGCCTTCTCTGAGAAAAGACCATCGGCCGGCATGGTTAACCGGCGGTTAATTCTGGGGTTTTTTGGGCGCGTCACAATGGTTCCGGTGGGGAAGCGTTAACCATTTCCGTTTACGCAAAAGAAACGAAGAGCGAACAAGTGCCGTAGTGCTGGGGCCATGATGGCTGAGGATCGAACCGCGCGCCCGGTTTCCGGCGAAATCATGGCCGACACGGCCGCCGCGCCGGAACGCATCATGCGTGATCCAGCCGGTGACATCGTCGATGCCGACTACGAGGTGCTGCCGCGATTTACCGGCAGCATGGACCCTTCAGCACCGCTTTCGCGTGTGGTCGCCACGCCGTCGATCGAAGGCATGGAAATGCTGCGCAAGCCCGAAGCCGCGACGGGACGGCCGCTGATGTCGCGCGGCGGGCCGATCTTCTGGATCGCCGGCCTCAGTGCCGCGTTTGCAGCCTTCTGGATCTCGGGCGGGCACGCGCTGGTGCGCCAGGCGCCGCTTGTTCTCGCGGCCCCGGAAACGGGCGCTGCACTCACAATTTCAGGCGTAACGTCGCGTATCGATGCGTCCGGGCCGGAACCTGTCCTGTTCGTCGGTGGCGAGGCCGCGAATGACGGCGCCAGCCCGTCGCCATTGCCGCCACTGGAAATCCGGGTCACCGGCAATGACAGGCGCACAACCCGCTATACGCTGGGGACATTCAACCGTTCGCTGGCGCCCGGCGAAAGATTTGGCTTTTCCAGCCGGCTCGACGTGCCTAGAAACGGGGTCAAGACCGTTTCGGTCACCTTCGCCAACTAGGGCGATCATTCTGGAAAGGCGGCCAATGCCAGTCGTGCGCGGCAAGGATATCGAGGTTCTGTTTTCGGCGTCGGCGATTGCCCGCCGCAATCTGGAGCTCGCCAAGGAGATCGCCGGGCACGACTATCAGGACCTTTTGGTGATTTCGGTGCTGAAAGGATCGTTCATCTTCGCCGCCGATCTCATCCGCGCCATGCACGATGTCGGCTTGTCGCCCGAGGTCGAGTTCATCTTCATCTCCAGCTACGGCGCCGGCACCACCAGCGGCGAGGTGAGGGTGCTGCGCGACATCGACAATGAGGTCGCCGGCCGCGACGTGCTGTTGATCGACGACATCCTCGAATCCGGCAAGACGCTGTCCTTCACCCGCGACCTGATGCTGTCGCGCGGCGCCAAAAGCTGCGCCGTCGCCGTGCTGCTCGACAAGCGCATGCGCCGCCAGACCGCGCTCAACGCCGACTATGTCGGCTTCGACTGCCCCGACTATTTCGTCGTCGGCTATGGCATGGATGTCGCCCACGCCTTTCGCGAACTGCCGTTTGTCGGTGTCGTCAAGGGCGACGCCTAGATTTATCTTCGATGTCGTTTGCGGTTCAGAAAAAGTCAACTTTTCCCCGCCAAACATTGCGCTATGGCAAAGCTCCTGATCGTCGAGGACGATGAATCCGTCCGTACCCTCGCCGCCCGCGCGCTCGAACGCGCCGGGCACATGATCGACATCGCCGCCGACGGCGCGCAAGGGCTTGCCCTGATCCGCGCAGCACGTGGCGGCTACGATCTTGTCGTCTCCGATATCCGCATGCCGGAGATGGATGGCATCGAGATGGCCAAGGCGGCGGCGTCGCTTTTCCCGGCGATGAAGATCTTGCTGATGACCGGCTATGCCGACCAGCGTGAGCGCGCCGAAGAATTGAACGGCATCATTGTGGATGTCGTGCAGAAGCCGTTCACGCTGGCCGAAATCCGCGCGCGTGTCGAACAGGCGCTCGCCTGCTTTGCCTAGAGCCAAAGGCCTGACAGCGGTCAGGCCGGATCGCAGGTCGCCGCGATTGCCGGCGCGCTGCTCCGGCGCCGGCTGGCATTGAGCGCGAACAGACCGGCGCCGATGATGAGCGCCGCGCCGACGACTGTGGTCGATCGCGGCACTTCGGCAAAGAACAGGAAACCCCACAGCGGCGACCAGATAATGCCGGTATACTCGAAAGTGGCGACGCTGTTGGCGGGCGCCAGCCTGTAGGCTTGCGACAACAGGATCATCCCGGCCGAGGCGACGAAGCCGCAGGCCGCCATCTTCAGGAAATCGATTGGCATCGGCCAGATCCATGGCCTGACCAGGAATTCGAGGCTCGGATGCGTGGCGTGAGCTATTCCTGCCAGCCAGAACAGCCCGGCGACCAGTGCAGCTCCCAAGAGGTAGACGCCGTTCTGATAGAACGCCATGACCGTGGACGATTCGGTGTCGCCGATCTTGCGGGCCATCAACTGCGAAAAGCCGTACAGCACCGCTGAGGCAAGCGACAGCAGCGCCGCCCAGTCGAACAGCCCGGCGCCGGGCCGCAGCATCACCAGCACGCCCAGCATCCCGACCATGACGGTGACCAGCGTCTGCCATGCCACCCGTTCGCCGAGATAAGGGCCGGCAAGCGCCATGATGAACAGCGGTGCCATGAAATAGAGCGCCACCGCGTCGGCAAGCGGCAGGGCGGCGATCGCCAGATAGTAGACCGTGTAGGAGGTGAACAGGATCAAGGCGCGCATCGTCAGCATGCGAAATCGCTTCGAAAAGATCGCGCTGAGCCCGACATCGACATGAACGAGCACGAGAAGAATGGGCAGGGCGACGATCGAGCGGATCGCCATCACCTCGGTCACCGGGTAAATGCCCGATACGGCCTTGATCAGCGGATCCTGGAGCGAGAACACCAGAACGCCGAGGCAAAGACTTGCCATGCCGAGGACGATCCGGTTCTGCATGTGGTTTGAGGGCTCCTTGCTGTGCGGCCGAGAACCGGGCCTGGTAATTTTTGGTTTACGCATGTCGTTGTCCCAAAACCGCTGCGCACCCCCGGTTCAAGCCCGAGGGCATGCTTTTTGGCGACCTGCATTAAAAAGAACCCGCCACCGTTTCGGGCAGCGGGTACGAGTGAGGACTCTATATTGGTCCGCAGCCGATTTCGCAGCCGCATATCCAATGGGTGAGGTGACTATCATCCGCCGTTTGACATGTTGCAAACGAATTGGGATGATGTCAGCAATCAAATTTTCTTATGGCGCGTTTATGAAATCTACGCTCGACAGCGATCTGCTGCGCACCTTCGTCGCGGTTGCCGACACCGGCAATTTCACCAAGGCAGCGGAGCAGGCCGGCCGCACCCAGTCGGCGGTTTCGATGCAGATGAAGAAGCTCGAAGATGTGGTCGGCGACAGCCTGTTCGAGCGCGGCTCGCGTGGCGTGGCGCTGACGCGCCGCGGCGGCGAACTCATCGTCAATGCCCGCCGGATCGTGTCGCTGCTCGACGAAACGGCGGCATCGATGGTCGCGGCGCCGCTTGGCGGACCGGTGCGCATCGGCATCCCGGAGGAATATGGCCACGCGATCCTGTCGCGCGCGCTCGGCGCCTTTGCCAAGCGCCATCCTCAGGTCGAAGTCACCGTCCGCTACGCGCATTCCGGAGCGCAGATCGCGGCGCTCGCCGCCGGCGAGCTCGATCTGGCGGTGGTGTTCGAATGGCAGGACCTTTTCGGCGGTGAGGTGCTGATGCATGACCCAACCGTATGGGTGACGTCGGAGCTGCATCATATGCATGAGGAGCGGCCGGTGCCGATCGCGCTCTACAACCGCGCCGGCTGGTGCAAGGATTTCGCGATAAAGTCGCTGGAACAGCGCGGTCTCGCCTATCGCGTCGCCTATACCAGCGATACCAACGGCGGCCTGCGGCTCGCCGTCACCTCCGGGCTGGCGATTGCGCCGATCTCGCGCAGCAACATCCCGGCCGGCTGCCGCGAACTTACGGCCGCCGACGGGTTCGGCGACATCGATTCTTCGAACGTGGTGCTGCGGCGCAACCCGAACGCATCCGGCGAGGCCATCGACGGGATGGAAGAGGCGATCCGCGAGGCGTTTACCAACCGCTAGAGCAGGGCGGCTTTACTTCAGCTCCAGCAGCCGCTCCAGGTAGCTGCGCTCGATGTCGGGGCTGAGGGCGTTGCCGAGCCGCTTGCGGATCGCTTCGAGGATCTGGCGCGCGCGCTGCACGTCGATCTCGTCCGGCACCTTCACCGAATCGCCGAAATCGGGACCTTCGGTGGCGCGCGGCCGGCCGAGCGGATCACGGTCGGCGTTCTGCTGGCGGCCGCCCCGCTCGCCTTCGCCCTCGTCGCCCTGCATGGCCTGCAATTGCTTCATCATGTCCTTGGCGCCCTTGCGCAGCGCTTCCAGCGCGCGGCCCTGGTGACCGACGGCCTGGTCGCCATCGCCGTCGCCAAGCGCCTGTTCGGCACTGCCCATGGATTTGCCGGCGTCGCCAAATCCTTCATTGGGCTCGAGCCCCATACCTTCAAGACCTTTCCTCAGCTGGTCAAGGTCGCCTTGCAGCTTGCCCTGGCCTTCCTGCAACTGCTTCAGCGCGTCGGCGAATTCCTCCGGCGTCATCGGCTTCGGCCGGCCGAGCGGATCGCGGTCTTCACCTGGGCCGGGCTCACCCTGTTCGCCCATTTGGCCCTGCTCGCCGTTCTCGCCGAGCTGCTCGTCGCGGTTCTCTCCGCGCTGTTGCTGGCCGCGCTGCATCTGGTCCATGCGGAAGGTCTCGTTCATCATCTCCTGCTGGCGCCGCATGATCTCGCCGAGCTTGTCCATCTGCTGGCGCATCTCGCTGTTCTGCTGGCCGCCCTGCTGCTGACGTCCAGCCTGCAGATTGTTCATCATGTCCTGCAGTTGCGAAAGCAATTGCTGCGCGCTGTCGCGATCGCCCGACTTCGCCAGGTTTTCGATCTGGTCCATCATGCGTTCGATGTCGCTCTGGCGCAGTTCCTGGCCGTTCTGCTGCATCTGCGGCGCGTTCGGATTCTGCTGCGCACGCTGGGCGAATTCCTGCAGGAACTGGTTCATCGCCTCGCGCAGTTCCTTCATCGCCTTGTCGATTTCCTCGTCGCTGGCGCCGTTCTTGATCGCGTCCTGCAGCGCCTGCTGCGCCTGGCGCAGCCGCCTCTCGGCCTCCGAAAGATTGCCTTCCTCGATGCCGAGCGCGATCTCCCAGAGATAGGCGACCTCGTCGCGCAACTGATCGTCGCTGTCGGCCATCTTCAACCGGCTACGGGCGCTCATGATGGCGAGGTAGTGTGCCATGTTGTCGAACGTGTCTTCGGGCCTGAGCGTGATCGCGTCCATCAGGTCAAGCACGCGGCTCTTGGCGTTGGCGTCGAGCGCCAGCACGCGGCGCTGCTCGATCACTGCCCTCGCCAGCGGGTTGGAGAAAGGCCGCTCCGGCATCACCAGCGTCTTGGTTTCGCTGGTCGCCGTATGTCCGGCATCGTCGGTGGCGACAAGCGTGAGCTTGATGTTGCCGCCGGCCCAGACGTGCTCGGTCAGATCCTTCGTGGTCTTGGCAGCATTCCCCTTGGCGCCGCGGCGCGGCAGCGACAGCGGCATTTCGGGCGGGCCATAGAGCGGATGCGCATTCGGCGCCGGCGGATCGGCCAATACGAAATCCGCCTTGGCGGAGGCCGCGCCATAGTCGTCGTCGATCTGGTAGTTGAGTTCGAAGGAGCCATTGACGGCGCGTTTCGGCTCGCCGACGAAGCGGATCTGCGGCGGCTTGTCCGGGATCACCGCGAAGGCCCAGTTGCCGAGTTCGTCATTGCCCGAGTTCAGCGTCAGCGTGCCGTTTGCCGTCAGCTTTCCGGTGAACTGGCGCACCGTGGAGGAGGGCGTTGCCGCCGCCGGCTTGGCCTTGTCGGCCTGCTGCCCGGTCGGCTCGATGGTGCGGGCGTTGCCGTCGGCGTCGGCGTAGCTCAGCGTTTCCTCGCCCGACCCGCCGGTGACGCGCAGCGACACATCGCTGCCTTCCGGAACGGTGAAGGCGGGCGGCGCCTGATTGCCATTATTGGCGAGGGCTGGGTTGGCGAGGGCCGGGGAGGTGAGGAAGACCGGTGGCCTGCCGGTGTAGGCCGGCGGCGTCACCCAGGCGTCGATGCGCGGCGGGACAGTGTCGCGCGCCGCGTGGGCGCTGAACCCGTCTGCAATGCGGCCGCCCGACGGTCCGAAGGAGAAGGCAAAGGCGGTGACCAACAAAAGCGCCGCCACGGCGGTCTGCACCAGCACCGGGCTGTGCAGCAACTGGTTGGCCGCCTCGATGCGCCGGTCGATCTCGGCGCTCGACGGCACCCGGAAGAAACGCAGGGGATAGAGTGCGGCAAGGGCTGCGATGCCGAACAGTGCCAGGAGGCCGATGCGCGCCATGTCGGGCAGCAGATGGAAGAGGCCGAGCCACGAGATGCTGAGGAACAGGCTGGCGACGATGACCAGCGGAAGCAGCAACGGCCAGCCACGCTCGACCGTCATCGAGACCCGCGTCGCCAGCCGGCTCAGAGCAAGGCGCCCGGCCAGGCTGCGATCGCTGGTGGAGGTGGGTCGTTGCGTCATCGGCCCTTCCTGATTCGGGCGGGATAACCCGAACCTCACAAATCTATCGCACGGCCCGAAAATCGGATGCGAAGGACTCAAAGTCTAGAAGCTCGTCGCTCCAAACATACCAAGAAACACGGCGAAGGCGAGGCAGTTCCCTAAAACGTGAACAGGACTGCCCCTGTTGTCGTCAGAATTTAGCCGGATTGGCGTTTGCACCGCAGACCAGCACGGCGACACGCTCGCCCGCAGCCGGCGCGTAACGGCCGGACAGGACCGCCGCGAAGGCTGCGGCGCCGCCCGGTTCGGAGATGATTCGCACCCGGTCCCAAAGCGCCGCCTGCGCGGCGATGATCTCATCGTCGCTGACCAGTATGGAACGCTCGACGAAGGCCTCGGCGATCGGAAACATCATTTCACCGACGCGCTTCGGCGCCAGCGAATCGGCGGCGATGCCCTCAGTCGGCGCATCGACGGGCCGGCCGGCCTCGAAGGCGCGATAGAGCGTCGGCGCACCCTCGGGCTCGACGGCGATGATCCTGATGCGGCCGGCAAACCAGGCGGCGATGCCGCCGATCAGGCCGCCGCCACCGACGGCGACCAGCAGCGTGTCGAGCTCGGGCAGATCGGCCTCGATCTCGAGGCCAAGCGTGCCTTGCCCGACCAGCGTTTCCTCCTGGTTGAAGGCGTGGATCTGTAGCGCGCCGGACTTTTCGGCGAAGTCTTCACTGGCTGCCAGTGCCTCGGCATAGCGCGCGCCGCCGACGACCAGCTCGGCGCCGTAGCCGCGGATGCGTTCCAGCTTGGCCGGCGGGCTCACTTCGGGAACGAAGATGGTCGCCTTGTGGCCGAGCCGCATGGCGGCATAGGCGACCGCGGCACCATGATTGCCGCCCGATGCGGCGACGACGCCAGCCGCGGGAACGGGCCGCTCGAGAAGATTGGTGAACGCGCCGCGTGCCTTGAACGAGCCGGAATGCTGCAGGCATTCGAGCTTCAGGTCGACGGCAAGCGGCGGACGGCCGAAATCGGCCATGTCGACACGCAGCACCGGCGTGTGGCGCACGAATGGCCGAATGCGTTGCTCCATTGCGGCAATGCGTTCGCGTGTGATCCTATTGCTGTTCAGCATGGCCTGCTCCCAAGGGTTGACATCACTTAGTAACTTAGCAAAATGGCTAAATGCAAGAGGTTAATGTCTTCAAGGCGATCGCTAACGAGCGCAGGCTGCAAATCCTCGATTGGCTGAAGGACCCGCGCGCGCATTTCCCACGCCAAGCGGATGGCGATCTGGTCGAGGATGGCGTCTGCGCGCTGCTGATCGCGGAAAAGCTGGGGATCACCCAGGCGACGCTCAGCGAGCATATGCGGGTGCTCACCCAGGCCGGCCTTCTCAGCAGCAAACGCATCAAGCAGTGGACATTCTATCGCCGCGACGAGGGCAGGATCGCCGAGACCAGAGCGCTCATTCAGCACCGGCTGTAGCGCTGCAGGCGCTCTATTTTCGTTTGACCATGATCGTTTCCGAAAACCGGGTCCCACTTTTCGATGACGCGGACCTTCGGTTCGGGATCATGGTCTATTCCAGCCAGTCGGGCAGCGAATCCAGCCCGATCAGTTCCTCATAGGTCTGGCGCGGGCGCACGACATGGAAACGGTCGCCGTCGACCAGCACTTCGGGCACCAGCGGCCTGGTGTTGTAGGTGCCAGCCTGCACCGCGCCGTAGGCGCCGGCGGTGGCGATGGCGATCAGGTCGCCGGCCTTCAGCCGGGGCAGATCGCGGTCGAGGCCGAGATAATCGCCGGTTTCGCAGACCGGGCCGACGACGTCGACCGCCATGCGCGGTGCCGCAGACGGCTGCTGTACCACCGGCTTGATGTCATGGAAGGCGTCGTAAAGCGTCGGCCGGATCAGATCGTTCATCGCGGCGTCGACAACCAGGAAGTTCTTGGCGTCGCCCTCCTTCACGAAGATCACTTGCGAGACGAGGATGCCGGCATTGCCTGATATCAGCCGGCCCGGCTCGAACATCACCTTCAATCCCAGCTTCGTGACGTGCTTCTTGACGATCTGGGCGTAAGCGTCCGGCAAGGGAGGCGGGCTGTTGTCGACGCGGTAGGGAATGCCGAGGCCGCCGCCGAGATCGATATGCTCGATGGCGTGCCCGTCGGCGCGCAGCACGCCGACCAGCTCCACCAGCAGCGCGAATGCGTCGTCGAAGGGCTGCAATTCGGTGATCTGGCTGCCGATATGGGTGTCGATGCCGGTGACTTTGATACCCGGCAGTTCAGCTGCGCGGGCATAGACCTGGCGCGCCTTCTGCCAGGGAATGCCGAACTTGTTCTCCGCCTTGCCGGTGGAGATCTTCTTGTGGGTCTTGGCGTCGACATCCGGGTTGATGCGCAGCGAGATCGACGCCACCTTGCCCAGTGCCGTGGCGCGGGCCGACAGCAATGCCAGTTCCGGCTCGGATTCGACGTTGAAGCAGAGAATGCCGGCCGAGAGCGCAAAATCCATTTCGCGGGCTGTCTTGCCGACGCCCGAAAACACGATCTTGTTGGCCGGAATGCCGGCGGCCAGCGCGCGGCGCAGTTCGCCTTCCGATACCACGTCGGCGCCAGCGCCGAGCTTGGCCAGGATCTTCAGCACCGCCTGGTTGGAATTCGCCTTCATGGCATAGCAGACCAGCGCGTCGAGCCCGGCAAAGGCCTGCGCAAACACGCGGAAATGCCTGGTCAGCGTCGCCGTCGAATAGCAATAGAACGGCGTGCCGACGCTTGCGGCGATATCCGGTATCGCCACGTCCTCGGCATGCAGCACGCCGTCGCGGTAGTCGAAATGGTTCACGAGAGTGGTTCCGGAAGTTGGAGCTCGATGAGATCGACCGATCTCATCGGCTCTAGATCAGCGGGTCGAGAATGAACTTCTTGTCCTCGACCGGTTTTTCCGGCTCGGGCGGCACGGGCTGCTTGGCCTTTTGTGCGTCCTTGCGCGCCTGCACGGCCGCCTCATAGGGCGTGTCGAGCCCGGACTTCCGGCCGCAGGCCGTAACAGCCGCCAGCGCCGCCAGCAGCGTCAGCGTCACCAAAATCCTGCTTGCGGTCATCCGTGCCATCCGTCCGAAACTTTTGCCCGCCGCTTTTAGCTGAGTTTTGCTGGCATTGCACCTAGTGTGGTGGATTTGAAGTTCCTCTCATTGATGGCATTCGCGTTAAGGAACTTCAAATGCAAAACCACACTAGAATTCATTAATTAACTCGTGCGGCTTTTGAATCCGAAATTCGCTCGCCGCGCTGCTCCAACGTGATGCGAATTTCGGATTCGCCGCACGAGCATCACGCCTTGGCGATGCGCTTTTTCCAGTACCGGATCTGCTTCCTCACTTCCGACGGCGCGGTGCCGCCGAAGCTCGTGCGGCTCTTCACCGAGTTCTGCACGGCAAGCACCGAAAACACGTCCGCCGTGATGCCGGGGTGAATGGACTGCAAGTCTTGCAGCGAAAGCCTGTCGAGCCCGATCTTCTTCTCCTCGGCCAGCGCGACCGCGCGGCCGGTGACATGATGCGCCTCGCGGAACGGCAGCCCAAGCGTGCGCACCAGCCAGTCGGCAAGGTCGGTCGCGGTCGAATAGCCTGACCCGGCGGCCTTCTTCATGGCAGCGGCGTTCACCGTCATGTCGCGCACCATGCCGGTCATCGCCGCCAGCATCAGGTCGAGCGTCTCGGCGGCGTCGAAGACGGATTCCTTGTCCTCCTGCATGTCCTTGCCATAGGTCAGCGGCATGCCCTTCATCACCGTGAGCAGACCGACCAGATGGCCGGTGACGCGGCCGGTCTTGCCGCGCACCAGCTCGGCCGCGTCGGGGTTCTTCTTCTGCGGCATGATCGAGGAGCCGGTGGAGAAACTATCCGACAGCCTGACGAAGCCGAATTGCGGCGTCGACCAGATGATGATCTCTTCGGCCAGCCGCGACAGATGCGTCGCGCAGATTGCCGCCAGCCCCAAAAACTCAAGCGCGAAATCGCGGTCCGAAACGCTGTCCAGCGAGTTGCGCATCGGCTCGCGGAAGCCGAGCGCCTTGGCCGTCTTGTGCCGGTCGATCGGAAAGCTGGTGCCGGCAAGGGCGGCAGCGCCGAGCGGGCTTTCGTCCATCCGCTCGATGGCGTCGCGAACACGTGACAGGTCGCGCGAAAACATCTCGACATAGGCCATGCAATGGTGGCCGAAGGTCACCGGCTGCGCCGCCTGCATGTGAGTGAAGCCCGGCATCACTGTTGCCGCATGCTCCTCGGCCCGCTCCAGGAATGCCGTGATCAGGCCCTTCAGCGCCTCGGCGACGCGAAAGCACTCGTCCTTGACCCACAGCCTGAGGTCGACCGCCACCTGGTCGTTGCGCGAACGGGCGGTGTGCAGGCGGCCGGCGGCCGCGCCGATTAGTTCGGCAAGGCGGGCCTCGACATTCATGTGGATGTCTTCCAGCCTGGTCGAGAACTCGAACGTGCCGGCTTCGATCTCTGCCAGGATCGTGTTCAGCCCGTGAGCGATTTTTTCTTGATCGGCCGCCGAAATAATGCCCGTTTGCGCCAGCATCTCGCTGTGGGCGATCGAGCCTCTGATATCCTGCGCATAGAGTTTGCGGTCAAACGAGATCGACGCGTTGATCGCTTCCATGATCGCGGCCGGACCCGAGGCAAAACGTCCGCCCCACATCTGGTTGCTGGCCTTCTTGTCGCTCATCGCTATAACCCGTGCTCCGGAGCAGTTCTTAGAAAAATGGCAGACGGCAATAAATTTTTCCCGGCCCCGCGCCTCATCCTCGCCGCTTTGGTGGCGGGCGTGCTGGCCGGCGCGGTCG
>NZ_SUEO01000409.1 GCF_004962925.1 Mesorhizobium sp.
GGCGGCGAAAACTCTCCCCCGACTCTTCGCCCGTCCCCGAGACGATCTCCCTCGCCCATCCTCCCCCTCGCTTGTCCGAAGCGAAACGAGGATCATCATGGACGACGAAAACGAACGCGCGGCCCGCGCGAAAAAGGGCAGCCCGTTTCTCAGCACAGCCCAAGCCGCCTTCTATATCGGGCTCTCCCAGCGCACGCTCGAAAAGATGCGGCTCAAGGGCGGCGGCCCGAAATTCCGCAAGCACGGCCGCTATGTCCGCTATCACATCGACGAACTCGACCATTGGTCGAAAGGACACCCGCAGCACTCCACCGCCGGCGATGGCAAGGCCGGTTCCGGCCAGGGCGGCACGGGAGGCCGTTCATGAGGCGGCGCCCTTCCATCCATCTGATCGGCAGCCGCCTGAGGCGTGTTCGAGCCCGTAAGACGGTCGCCTTGGCCGCGGCCGGTCTCGGTCTTTTGGGCTTCACGGCGCTGGGAAAGCCCACCCCTTGGCTGGTCTGGAACGCCTCGGCCAGCGCGCCGATCGGCCTTTACCGCATCGCTGCGGGAGCGCTGGCGCGTGGCGATCTCGTGCTCGTGCGCCCGCCTGAATACGCGGCGTATCTCGCCGCCGAGCGCAGCTATCTGCCTCGCAATGTGCCGCTGGCAAAACGTCTTGCAGCGCTGCCGGACGATAATGTCTGCGCCTTCAATGACGCCATCATCATCGGCGGCGACATCGTCGCGCGCCGGCTCAAAATCGACGCCGAAGGCCGACCTTTGCCATGGTGGAACGGCTGCCGAGCGCTCGGGGATAACGAGGTTTTCCTGCTCGGCAGCGACAAAAACCGCTCCTTCGACAGCCGCTATTTCGGGCCTGTTCCCA
>NZ_SUEO01000410.1:0-344 GCF_004962925.1 Mesorhizobium sp.
GTGCCGGCGATCGGCTTGCGCTTTTCGTCGACTTCGCAGCATTTGACCCCGGTCAGCTGGCCGTCTTCGCCGATGAATTCAAGCGTCGCCACCTGGAATTCGCGCTCGGCGCCTTCGGCCTGCGAGGATGACGTGCGCATCTTGGTCGCCCAGTAGGGCCAGACTGACAGCTTGTCTTCCTTTTCCGGCGGCTGCGGCCGGATGTCGAGCTGGGTGACGCGCACCGCGCCCTGGCGGAAGGCGGTGCCGACGCAGTCGGAGGCAGTGTCGCCGCCGCCGACGACGACGACATGCTGGCCGCCGGCAACGATCGGGCGCGATGGCCATGCCACCGACTGGATCGG
>NZ_SUEO01000410.1:354-840 GCF_004962925.1 Mesorhizobium sp.
CGCCGCCGATACGCTTGTTCTGCTGAACCAGATACGGCATCGCGTCGTGCACGCCGTCGAGATCATCGCCTGGGATGTTGGCCGGACGCGGTGTTTCGGAACCGCCGCAATAGAGGACCGCGTCATATTCGGCGAGCAGTTCGGCGACCGGCTTGTCGACGCCGACATTGACGCCACAATGGAAGCTGACACCTTCGCCCTGCATCTGCTCGATGCGCCGGTCGATATAATGCTTCTCGATCTTGAAATCGGGGATGCCGTAGCGCATCAGCCCGCCCGGCCGGCTCTCTCGCTCATAGACGTGAACGTCATGGCCGGCGCGACCGAGTTGCTGGGCAGCGGCCATGCCGGCCGGCCCCGAGCCGATGACGGCGACGCGCTTGCCGGTCTTCCGTTCCGGCGGATAGGGCCGGATATGGCCGGTTTCATACGCCTTGTCGGCGATCGCC
This sequence comes from Mesorhizobium sp., assembly GCF_004962925.1. Taxonomy (GTDB): domain Bacteria; phylum Pseudomonadota; class Alphaproteobacteria; order Rhizobiales; family Rhizobiaceae; genus Mesorhizobium. The sequence continues at coordinate 804 of NZ_SUEO01000410.1, forward strand.
TGCTCGATCGTCTTGATGGCGACCGGAATGTCCTCGA
>NZ_SUEO01000411.1 GCF_004962925.1 Mesorhizobium sp.
GAATGGACAGGCGCGTCGTTATCACCGGAGTGGGCGGCCTGTGCGGACTGGGCACCGACGCCGCCTCTATCTGGAAAGAGATGCGCGAAGGCCGCTCCGCCATCGGCCCGATCGCCAATTCCGAGCTTCATGACCTGGAGGGCATGACCGGCGCTGAGATCAAGGCGCTGCCCGAGCACGACATCGATCGCAAGCAGCTCGTCTCCATGGCCCGCTTCAGCTTGCTCGCCGTGCTTGCAGCGCGCGAAGCCATGCGGCAGGCCGGACTTTCCTGCGACGAAGGGAATGCCCATCGCTTCGGCGCTACAGTGGGCGTCGGCGGCTTGGGCTGGGATGTAATGGAGGAAACTTACCGGGCCCTCCTTTTGGACGGCGCGAGGCGAGTTGGCATCCTCGCTGTACCCAAAACGATGCCAAGCGCCGCCGCCGGCCAGGTGAGCTTGCGCCTCGGCTTGCGCGGGCCGGTGTTCGGGGTGACCTCCGCATGTGCCTCGGCCAACCATGCGATCGCCTCGGCGGTGGATCAGATCAAGCTGGGCCGGGCCGACGTAATGGTTTCCGGGGGCAGCGACGCGCCGTTCGCATGGGGCGTGCTGAAAGCATGGGAAGCAATGCGCGTGCTTTCACCCGATACCTGCCGGCCCTTCTCCGCCGATAGGAAGGGCCTGGTGCTGGGCGAGGGTGCGGGCATGGCCGTGCTGGAAAGCTACGAGCATGCCACGAGGCGTGGTGCCACAATTCTTGCCGAGATCGCCGGCGTCGGCCTTTCCGCCGATGCCTTTCACATCGCCGCGCCATCTGTCGAGGGGCCAGCGTCGGCGATGCGCGCCTGCCTTG
>NZ_SUEO01000412.1 GCF_004962925.1 Mesorhizobium sp.
TCCGGCCGGGCCTGCAATCGCCGACGCTCGCCGCGCGCATGACCTCGACGCTCGATTGCCTCCCGCCGGCACGGCGAACAGAGGATGGCGTATGCCGATCTGGGAATTTCTTGAGACTTACGGCCCTGCGCTGACGCAGGGCACACTCGTCACCTGCACGCAATTTGTGCTCGCCTCCCTTGTGGCTGTCGTTACAGCTATGATCGCAGGGCTGGGCACGCTATCCAGGAACAGGATTATCCGTGGCAGCTCGATCGTATACATCGAGATATTCCGCGGAACTTCGCTGCTCGTTCAGCTCTACTGGATCTTCTTTGTCCTGCCATTGTTCGGACTGACACTCGAAAAGTTCACCGCCGGCTTCGTCTCTGTTGGGCTCAACTGCGGGGCTTATGGTGCGGAACTCGTCCGCGGCGCCATCCAGTCGGTCCCTCGCGGGCAATGGGAAGCGGCAACAGCAATCAACATGACCCCGTTCATCCGGATGCGGCGTATCATCATGCCGCAGGCATTCGCGATCATGCTGCCCCCTTGGGGCAATCTGCTGATTGAACTTCTCAAGGGGACCGCTTTGGTTTCCCTTATTTCGGTGACGGACTTGATGTTCCAGGCGAAGCAGATCAACGCCTCGACCTATTTGTCTGCGCAAGTATTTGGAACCGCTCTCATCATCTACTACGTCCTGGCTCGGCTCCTGATAACGCCGCTCATAAGCCGGATGGAACGGATCGTTGCCCGGAGGCTGGGCAAGGCATGATTCTTGATTGGAGTTGGGA
>NZ_SUEO01000413.1 GCF_004962925.1 Mesorhizobium sp.
AAAAAGGAGATGATGAAACGACTTCTAATCGCATCGGCAATGATGGCCCTGTCAACCGGTCTTGCCTTTGCCCAGTCATCGGGCAACACCAGCACGAGCGGATCGTCTTCGACCACAACGACAATGCCCAGCACTCAGGGCACCGATTCGACCACCACGAACGCCACCAACCCCAATTCAGCAAAGGACTGCGCACCGGGCCAACAGACAGGCAGCGCCAAACAGGCGGCTCCTGGCCAGCAGGACACCGATGCAAAGTCGGCAGCTCCGGGTCAGATGAAAACGACGACTGAAGGTTGCTAATCCAAGAGCGGAAGGGTCCCCGACATGCAGCCCCGCTGGCATCCGTCGGCGGGCTTTCTGCTGTAGGCATCCATTTCGAGCGGGTCGTGGCCCGGCTGCTCATGCTAGCTGACCTGCCGCATCGCGCCTATCGACGGCTCAGCACGTTGGGCGAGTATGAAAATGTCCCTGCTGGCTCGGCGGCCGGTGATCAGAGGCCCGAGGTTTCGATGGTTTCATGTTCCGGGCAATGCCTTTGCGGCTTCGGTCAAGGTCGCCCGATCGTTGCCATGCTTGCGGATCAGATCGCGGACCTGATCGGGCGTGATGGTGTTCTTCAGAGCAAAATAGTTCACCTCATAATCACGGTCGCCCCGTAGTTGACGGTAGCTGCGGGGCAGGCGGCGGCAAGAAAGGTCGTTGCGGATCGACATGGCCGGGTATCAATTTCAGGTCGACCTCGACAGGACGTTGCTATTGCTGGATCCC
>NZ_SUEO01000414.1 GCF_004962925.1 Mesorhizobium sp.
TGCTCGGCTTCGGGCCGCGCACGGCCGACGTCATTCACGACCTTGCCGCCTCGCTTTATGGCGGGCAGGCCGCGGACTGAGCGGGCTTCCAATGGTGGATCAATCGATCGCTGGTGCGGGCACTATGGCGACAGCATCCGACGGCGATCGTTCGGGGCGCGCGCGCATCGTCATCCTGCTGTTGTGCCTGGGGCTTGCCGTTGCCGTCCTGTTATCGCTGACGTCAGGCGCATCCGATGCCTCGGCCGTCAGCGTCGTCGGCGATTGGCTGTTGGGCGCAGCACCCGGCAATGAAGCACTGAGCGCCCGCGACCGCCTGATCGTTTACGACATCCGCCTGCCGCGCGTCATCCTCGGTGTGCTGATCGGCGCCGCGCTTGCCGTCTCCGGCGCGGTCATGCAAGGGCTGTTCCGCAACCCGCTGGCGGACCCCGGTCTCATCGGCGTTTCGGCTGGATCGAGCCTCGGCGCGGTGGCTGTCATCGTGCTTGGCGCCACGGTGCTGGCGCCGGTAATTTCGGTGCTGGGCACGCTCGCTCTGCCGCTTGCCGCGTTCTGCGGCGGGTTGGCGACGACATTGGTGCTCTATCAGGTCGCCACAAGGCATGGTCGGACCTCGGTCGCCACCATGTTGCTTGCCGGCATTGCGCTGGCTGCCCTTGCCATGGCGCTGACCGGTATCCTGATCTTCATGGCCGACGACCGGCAGTTGCGCGACCTGACCTTCTGGCAGCTCGGCTCGCTTTCCGGCGC
>NZ_SUEO01000415.1 GCF_004962925.1 Mesorhizobium sp.
GCACCGGCCTCGCTGGCGCCGACGCGTGGATCGAGGAAGGCGTAGGCGATGTCGACGAGAAGATTGATGACGATGACCAGAACGGCGCTGACGAGGATGATGCCGAGCAGCAGCGGCGTGTCGCGCGCGGCCACCGCTTCCTGCGCCAGCCGGCCAAGGCCGGGCACAGAAAAGACGCTTTCGATGACGACGCTGCCGCCGAGCATCTGCGCCGATTGCAGGCCGAGCATGGTGACCAGCGGCAACAGCGCGTTGCGGGCGACGTGGGCGAGCACGATGCGGCGCCGGGAAAGCCCCTTGGCGCGAGCGGCGAGGACAAAATCCTGCCGCCAGACCTCTGTCATGCCAGCGCGCATCATGCGCAGATAGAGCGCGAGGTAGATGAAGCCGAGTGCGGACACCGGCAGGACGAGATGGCTGGCGATATCCACCGCACGGTCGAGGCCGATCTTGGCTGACGCGATGCTCTCGATGCCGCCGATCGGAAACCAGCGCAGGTCGACGGCAAAGACAATGATCAGCACCAGCCCGAGCCAGAAGCCCGGTACGGCATAGAGCGCCAGCGAGCCGATCGACAGGAAACGGTCGCGAAAGCTGCCGGGCCTGGCGCCGGCATAGATGCCGAGCGCCGAGCCGAGCCCGAAGGAGAGCGCGGTGGCGCTGCCCATCAAAAGCAGCGTGTTGGGCAGGCGTTCGAGGATCACCTCGCGGATCGGCCGCGAGAAGGTGACCGACTGGCCG
>NZ_SUEO01000416.1 GCF_004962925.1 Mesorhizobium sp.
GGTGACGGCGGTACACCGAAGCCGCGCGATGCTGGCGCCAAGCCGGTGCCGCGAGCGCCGGCGCCGCAGCGTCAGCCGGAGCGGCCGGCGCAACAAGGCGCGTTCGGCGCCGCATTGGCGGATGCGCTGAAGCGGAAGTAGCTACTTCTCCGGCGGCAAATGGCCCAGCAGCCAGTCACGAAAACTGGCGACAGGCGGATGGCCGCGCTTGTCGCGCGGCACGACGAGGTAATAGGCGCTGCGGCTCTGCATCGGCCGGCCCGGCGCCGGCACCAACTGGCCGCGCTGCAATTCGCCTGAGATGAGGACCTGCGGCAGCAGCGCCACGCCAAGCCCGGCCATGCAGGCCTGGGCGGCGGTGCCGAACTGCTCGAACTGCATGCCGGGTCCGGTCGGTGCACTCAAACCCTGATGCTCGAACCACTCGGTCCATGCGCCGGGCCGCGTCGCCATATGCAGCAGCGGCAGGCGGCCGATATCGGCAGGCGTGGCAATGGCGCGGCCAGCCAGGAATTCGGGTGACACGACAGGCGCGACCGTCTCGCTGACCAAGAGTGTGGAGTCGGCATCGGGCCAGTCGGGCAGGCCGTAATGGATGGCGGCGTCGAGCCTCTCGCGGGCGAAGTCGAAGCGGCCGATGCGAGTGACGAAGTTGATGGTGATGTCGGGGTTGTTTTCGACGAAATCCGGGATGAGCGGCATCAGCCAGCGTGTGCCGAAGGTCGGCAGGATGGCG
>NZ_SUEO01000417.1 GCF_004962925.1 Mesorhizobium sp.
GCGTCGACCCTGAGTTCATGGCGCCCGGCGTGGAGCTGGCAACGAGGCTGGTGCTGGATTTCTGCGGCGGCACGCCGACCGAAACGGAAGTCGTCGGCTATGCCGGCCATGTCGAGAAGATCGTTTCCTTCCCGCTGTCGGAAGTGAAGCGGCTGACCGGCATCGAGGTGCCGAGGGACGAGAGCCTCGGCATCCTGACCCGCCTCGGCTTCAAGCCGGAAGGCGCGAGCGATGTCGTCGATGTAGCGGTCCCGTCCTGGCGCCCGGATGTCGACGGCAAGGCCGACCTGGTCGAAGAGGTCATGCGCATCTATGGCGTCGACAATATCGCACCGCAGCCGCTCGGCGCCCATGATGCCGTCAACGCCAAGATCCTGACCGTGCTGCAGATCCGCACCCGCGCGGCCAAGCGGGCGCTGGCGGTACGCGGCATGATGGAGGCCGTCACCTGGTCGTTCATTCCGGCAAAACATGCCGAACTGTTCGGTGGCGGCCAGACAACGCTCAAGCTCGCCAATCCGATCGCCGCCGACATGTCGGACATGCGGCCGTCGCTGCTGCCGGGCCTGATCGCCGCCGCCCAACGCAATGCCGACAAGGGCGTCGGCGATGTCGCGCTGTTCGAAGTGTCGGGCATCTATGAGGGCGATGCGGCCGACCAGCAGCGACGCGTCGCTGCCGGTGTGCGGCGCGGCACGGCCAAGCTCGACGGCTCCGGCCGCAACTGGGCCGGCA
>NZ_SUEO01000418.1 GCF_004962925.1 Mesorhizobium sp.
GGCTCTGCCAGCATTCGCGTGTTGAAGACGCGGATCAAGAAGAAGAGCGGCCTGAAGGAATCGTCGCGCCGCTGGCTGCAGCGCCACATCAACGATCCCTATGTCCAACGCTCCAAGGCCGACGGCTACCGCTCGCGCGCGGCCTACAAGCTGATCGAGATTGACGACAAGCACCATCTGCTCAAGCCCGGCATGAAGGTTATCGATCTTGGCGCGGCACCCGGCGGCTGGTGCCAGGTCGCCGCCGCGCGCACGAAATCGACGGCCGAACACCCGCATGTCGTCGGCATCGACTATCTCGAAATGGATGCGGTGCCCGGCGCGCCGGTGCTGTTGATGGATTTTCTCGATCCGCAGGCGCCCGAAAAGCTCGCCGAAACGCTGGGCGGCCGACCGGACATCGTGCTCTCAGACATGGCGGCGCCGACCACCGGCCATCGCCGGACCGATCACATCCGCACGATGTATCTGTGCGAGGTGGCTGCCGATTTCGCGCTGTCGGTGCTCAAGCCGGGCGGTCATTTCCTCGCCAAGACTTTTCAGGGCGGCGCCGAGAACGAATTGCTCGCCCGGCTCAAGCAGAATTTCCGCTCGGTCCATCACGTCAAGCCGCCAGCCTCGCGGGATGAATCGGTAGAGCTTTATTTGTTGGCGAAGGATTTTAAGGGTTAGCGCCTTTTCCTTCTCCCCTTGTGGGAGAAGGTGGCCGAGCGAAGCTCGGTCGGATGA
>NZ_SUEO01000041.1:0-9487 GCF_004962925.1 Mesorhizobium sp.
CCGATGAACTCGATCTAGCGCTCTGGCTCTACGCCCATCGCAACTCTCGCGTCGAAACCGTTGCGAACAAAGCAGAAACGATGCTTGATGGGCAATGAACCTCGCTGCCCGTGATTCGACCTTCCGGCCTGCCTATCTCGCGAAGCTGAATGCCGAGCAGTGCCTTGCCGTCGAGCATGGCGACGGCAAGGTCGCCGGGCCGCTGCTGGTGATCGCTGGCGCCGGCTCCGGCAAGACCAGCACGTTGGCGCATCGCGTCGCCCATCTGATCGTCAGGGGCGCCGACCCCAGGCGCATCCTGCTGATGACGTTTTCGCGGCGTGCCGCATCGGAAATGGCCAAGCGGGTCGAGCGCATCGCCGGAGAGGTGCTCGGCCGGGATGCCTCCGTTATCACCGATGCGCTCACCTGGGCCGGTACATTCCACGGCATCGGCGCCAGGCTGCTGCGCGACTATGCGCTGGAGATCGGCCTCGATCCGGCCTTCACCATCCATGACCGCGAGGATTCGGCTGACCTGATGAATCTTGCCCGGCACGAACTCGGCTTCTCGAAGACGGAAAACCGTTTTCCGACCAAGGGCACGTGCCTGGCCATCTATTCGCGTTCCGTCAACGCGCAGGCGCCGCTCGGCGAGGTTCTGGGTTCGGTGTTTCCCTGGTGCGCGGGGTGGGCGGAACAGCTTAAGGCGCTGTTCGCCCGATATGTCGAGGCCAAGCAGGCGCAGAACGTGCTCGATTACGACGACCTGCTGCTCTACTGGGCGCAGATGGCTGGCGAGCCGGAGATCTCAGCGCATCTGGGCGGGCGCTTCGACCATGTGCTGGTCGACGAATACCAGGACACCAACCGGCTGCAGGCCTCGATCCTCACCGCGCTGAAGCCGGACGGATCCGGGCTGACGGTGGTCGGCGACGATGCGCAGTCGATCTACTCGTTTCGCGCGGCGGAGGTGCGCAACATCCTCGACTTCCCAAAACAATTCGCGCGGCCGGCCGAGATCGTCATGCTTGAGCGCAACTACCGCTCGACCGAGACCGTCCTGGCCGCCGCCAATGCGGTGATCGGCGAGGCCTCGGAGCGCTTTACCAAGAACCTATGGACGGAGCGCAAATCGGCCGAAAAGCCGAAGCTGGTCAGCGTCCGCGACGAGGCCGAGCAGGCGAGTTACGTCTGCCAGGCGATCTTAGCCGAGCGCGAGACCGGCACGGCGCTGAAGGCGCAGGCCGTGCTGTTTCGCGCCTCGCACCACAGCGGGCCGCTGGAGATCGAGCTGACGCGCCGCAACATCCCGTTCGTCAAGTTCGGCGGGCTGAAATTCCTTGACGCCGCCCATGTCAAGGACGTGCTTGCGGTGCTGCGCTTCGCCGAAAACCCGCGCGACCGCGTCGCCGGTTTCCGCGTGCTGCAGCTCCTGCCCGGCATCGGCCCTTCGGCGGCTTCGCAGATCGTCGACACCATGGCGACGTCGCTCGACGAAGCGATGGGGCTGGCGCGCTACCGGCCGCCGCAACGAGCCGCCGACGACTGGCAAGATTTCGTCGCGCTGTTCTCGCAGCTTCGTACGGGATCGGGAAAATGGCCGGCCGATCTCGAACAGGTCAGGCTTTGGTACGAGCCGCATCTCGACCGCATCCACGAGGACGCAACGACGCGCCGAGCCGATATTCTGCAGCTCGAGCAGATCGCCTCGGGCTATGCCTCGCGCGAACGTTTCCTCACCGAGCTGACGCTCGATCCGCCGGACGCTACCAGCGACGAGGCCGGGCCGCCGCATCGCGACGAGGACTATTTGATCCTGTCGACGATCCATTCGGCCAAGGGCCAGGAATGGAAGAACGTCTTCGTGCTCAACACCGTCGACGGCTGCATCCCGATCGACCTCGCCGTCGGCTCGAAGGAGGATATCGACGAGGAGCGCCGCCTGCTCTACGTGGCGATGACGCGGGCAAAGGACGGCCTGCACCTGGTCATGCCGCAGCGCTTCTTCGTCCACGGCCAGGCGGCGCGTGGCGATCGCCACGTTTACGCCTCGCGCACCCGCTTCATCCCGGCCTCGATCCTCGGCGCCTTCGAACAAACATCATGGGCGAGCGTCCAGGCCAAGGACGATCCGCGCCGCCAGCCGCAAGTGCGCGTCGACCTTGGCGCCCGCATGCGTGACATGTGGAAATAGGCGCTCAGGCCTTCAGAAACGGCCCTGCTCCGTGCAAGGACGTAAACAGCGTCTCTCCGAACAGGGAAATCGGGCGCTGCAAGCGGCCGGCCGGCGGCCGGTGGAAGACCCAGGCGCGCACCTGTGGACGGAAATCCGTGTCGAGGATCTCGACCGCATCGCGCCAGGGGCTGCCTGTCAAGGCCGCCGGGGTGACGATGCCGATGCCGTGGCCGCGTGCCACCAGCGACATGCGCAGGTCCGCGCTCAAAGCTTCGACGCCGACCTGAAACGGCAGGTGCGCCGCCTCGAAACTGCGACGGATGAAGCCGCGGAAGCCGCAGCCATTCTCGTTCAGGACCCAGGGAAAAGCCGACAGATCGGCGAGGCTTGCCGGTTTAGGCACGCCAAGGCCGGGCGCAGCGATCAGCAGGACCGCCTGCTCGCCGAGGTCGTCGCCGGTCAGCTCCTCCGGCGGCCGCTCGCCATCGGGCAGGCACAGCGCGGCTGCGTCCAGTTCGCTGCGGACGACCTGCTCCAGCAGACGCGGCGACCAGCCGGAGGTGATGCGCAGCGTCAGGCGCGGAAACTCCTTGCGCAACCGGTCGAGCGGAACGGCAAGGGCTGCGTCCGACAGATACGGCAGGATGCCGAGACGGAATTCCCCAGTGATTTCGCCATTGGGCGCGAGCCCAGATTTCAGGTCTTCCAACGAGCGCAGGACACGGCGAGCGTGCTCGTAGGCATCGCGCCCCGCGCCGCTCGGCTTCAACGGCTTAGACAGGCGGTCGAGAAGCGGCGTCCCCAGCGCCTCCTCGAGGTTCTGGATGCGGCGCGATACGCCGGGCTGGGTCAGATTCAGGCGGCCGGACGCGCCGACGACGGAGCCGGTCTCCACCACCGCCACGAAGGCTTCGAGGTCATGCAGATTCATGCGCTTTCCTCATAATCATTATTCAATCTATTGAATTGCGTCATGTTACTCTGCCAGCATAATGAATTCAATCATCATGCTGATGTTGATGGAGTCTGGCATGGTCAATGTTCTCGGGGAACGCGCCGCGGAAACCCAGATCAGCGACACGATCAACGGCAGAACGACGCTGCTGCTTGCAGCCGCCGTTGGCGTGGTGGTCACCAATCTGTTTGCGCCGCAGACGCTGATCGGCTTGATCGGCCCTTCGCTCGGGCTTGCCGGCGCCGAAGTTGGCCTGGTGGCGATGATCACACTGCTCGGCTACGCCGCCGGCCTGTTCCTTCTGGTGCCGCTCGCCGACCTCAGGGAAAACCGGGCTCTGATCGTGCGCATGCTCGGTTCGGCGGCGGTCGCCGCCGGTATCGCGGCGATAGCACCTAGCGCGACCATGCTGCTCGCGACCCTGTTCGTGCTTGGCGCCGCCTGCTCCGCCATCCAGGTTCTGGTCCCGATCGCCGCCGCCATGGCACGGCCGGAACGGCGGGGCCGTGTCATTGGCGATGTGATGGGCGGCCTGATGTTGGGTATTCTGCTGTCGCGGCCACTGGCCAGCCTGATCGCAAGCGCGTGGGGCTGGCGAGCCTTCTATGGTGTCAGCGCCGCGGTGATGGCGGTGCTGACGGTGGTCCTGGCCGTCTGGCTGCCGCGCCGGCCGGTGTCGTCGCCGATGACCTATCCCGGCTTGATCGCCTCGCTTTGGCGCCTGCTCCGCTGCGAACCGCAGCTCAGGATCCGAGCGCTGACGGCAAGCCTTGCGATGGCTGCATTCAGCGTGTTCTGGACCTCGGTAGCACTTCGCCTCGCCCAGCCGCCATTCGAGCTCACGCAACGCGGCATTGCGCTGTTTGAGCTGGTCGGTGCCGGCGGCGCCGTCGTTGCGCCGTTGTTCGGGCGTGCCGGGGATCGCGGATGGACGCCACGCGCAACGATGCTTTGCCACCTCGCCATGATCGCGTCGTTCGGGCTTTGCGCCTGGGCAGGAACAGCGGTGGACGGTGCGTCGACGCTGCCGCTGATCGTCATGGGCGCCGGTGCCGTGCTGCTCGATATCGGCGTAACCGGCGACCAGACGCTTGGCCGCAGGATCGTCAACTTACTTAATCCCGAAGCCCGCGGCCGGCTGAACGGCCTGTTCGTCGGATTGTTCTTCCTTGGCGGTGCGGTCGGATCGGCACTGGCCGGGATTGCCTGGGTATGGGGCGGATGGTCGACGATCTCGGCGGTTGGCATCCTGATCGGGCTTTTGGCGCTGGCCGTGGACTGGCTGGCCCCAACCAGCCCGCGCTCCTGGTCTTGATGAGCGGCGAAAAAGCAAATCCGGCAATATGGAACCTGATGCCGCAATCCGCGTTTCTGGGCGTCCGACTTATCGGAGAGCGGCGTCCGCCGTCACCTCCACCCAATTCGAGAGGCCAGAATGCACGACAGGATGTCCTTCACCCCGGTCGCCGTATCCGTCGGCGCCGGCCATAAGCGCATGATCGCTTCGCTCTTCGACATGCATGAGTTCCTGACCGAGTTCCCGCCCTCGCGGCGACGCCTTAGCTATGGCGCGGCCGTGAAGGCCTGCGAAGCGGCACGCGCCGGCGATATCTCGCCCGAAGCAGCGCGCGATGCCTTGATCACCTTCGCGGTGACGGCAGGCATTCTCTGGCCATCGACCCAGCCGGCGGTCTCGGTCAAGCCGGTCGCCCGGGGCCAGGGCGGATACGCCGCCTGACGCCTGGCTAGGCCTCTTTGCGATGATGACCCGTCGAGATGCTGTTCATCTTCGACGGGTTTACATTCAATTCGATCATGATCGATCCGGATGATCCCAAATCAGGCGTAGGCGCGCCCGTCGTCGCTACGCTGGAACAGCGTCAGGTCGAGTGACACCGAAGGCCGGCCCAGAACGGTCAGGATTGTGTGCGCCTGGCCGCGGTGATGGGTCTGGTGGTTGAAGAAATGATCGAGCGCCGGCGCTAATCTCTGCGATACGGTGCGCATATCGGAGACAGTCATGTAGGAGAAGCGGCCGGACAAAGCCTTGTCGCTCAACGCCCCGACCCAGTCGATGATCCTTTTGTCTTCGGCCTCGCGCGCCAGCCGCAAGCCCGGCAACGCGCGGTGTAGGATCGTGTCGAGCCTGGCCGGCGCGTCGCCCTCGCCGGTGAACCGCCTCATCCAGATGCGGTCGGCGGTCAGAATATGGTTGAGCGTGCCCATCATCGAGCCGAAGAAAGCACCGACATTGCGGTGGAATTCTTCCTCGTCGAGATCGGCCGCGGCATCGTAGATGCGGCTATTGGCCCATTGATTGTAGGCCGCAAACATCATGAAGTGCTGTCTCATCTTTTTCTCCCGACCCGCAAGACCCCGTTCCGGGTGCCTACCGCATCGGCCCAAAAATCGGTACCGTTTTTCGGAAAACCACGATGCGTAGATTCAAAAGCGCTAGAGCGTACTTTCCAAGTGGACGCACCTAGTAGACCGCAAGGAAGCTGCCGCCAATGACCATTCTGCTCTATGACCTCGTAGGACGCGATGCTGCCCGTCCGTTCAGTCCGCATTGCTGGAAGGCGGCGATGGCGCTCGCCCACAAGGGGCTTGACATCTCAACCGTGCCGACACGTTTTCTCGAAGTGCCCACCGTTGAAGGCGGCGTTTCAAAGCTCGTTCCGGTGATCCGCGACGGCCACAAGGTGGTCGCCGATTCCTTCGCCATCGCGCTCTATCTCGACGAGGCCTATCCTGAGCGGCCGACATTGTTTTCCGGCCACGGCGGCAAGGCGATAGCACGCTTCATCGAACGCTGGTCGCAGCTGACCATCCATCCCTATGTCACCACTGCGGCGATCATGGATCTCCACGCCATGCAGGACGAGGCGAACGCCGCCTATTTCCGCCAAAACCGCGAGCAGCGCTTCGGCAAGAGACTGGAAGAGGTGATGGCGGCGCGCGACGCCGGGCTCGACGCCTTCCGCGCGTCGCTGGAGCCGTTGCGCTCGACACTCACCTATCAGCCGTTCATCGGCGGCCAGTCACCGCTGTTTGCCGACTACATCGTCTTCGGCGCGCTGCAATGGGCTCGCATCGCCTCGCCCTATCGGTTGCTCGACGACAGCGATGCGGTGGCGCAGTGGTTCGAGCGCTGCCTCGACCTGCATGATGGCCTCGGCCGCAAGGTGGCGGCCGCCGCCGCGTAGGGCAATAAGGCAGTAGGTATGCGCGCCGCCGTGCCTGCCCTACTGCCCTACTGCCCTACTCCCCTACTCCCTTAGCAAAGGCAGTACGACACGATGACGTCAGGCCCAGAATTCCCGGACGATTTTCGCGCCGAGCTGGTCAACCTCTTCCGGTGGCGGCGGGACGTAAGGCGATTCAAGCCGACGCCGCTCCCTGAAGGCGCGCTGGAGCGATTGCTCGATCTCGCCAGCATTGCGCCCTCGGTCGGGCTGAGCCAGCCTTGGCGTTTCGTCATGGTCGAGAGTGCGCAATGCCGTGCCGCCGTCAGGGCCTGCTTTGAGCGCTGCAATGCGGAGGCGCTCGCATCGTTCGGCGGCGAACGCGCCGCACTCTATGCGCGCCTGAAGCTCGCCGGGCTGAACGAGGCGCCTTGCCAATTCGCGGTTTTCGCCGATCGCGCGACAAAACAGGGGCATGGGCTCGGCCGCCTGACCATGCCCGCGACCATCGAGTATTCGGCGGTGATGGCGATCCATACCTTTTGGCTGGCGGCGCGCGCCGAAGGAATAGGCATGGGATGGGTCTCGATCCTCAACCCGGCCGAGATGGCGACGATCCTCGACGCGCCGCCCGAGTGGACGCTGATCGGCTACTTCTGCGTCGGCTACCCCTGTGAGAACCACGGCGTGCCGGAACTGGAACGGGAAGGCTGGGAAGTCCGGCGCGCTTCGATTGTGATTACGCGGTAGCGCGCAAAGGCTGGCGATCCTTCGCGCCCGCCTCCCCTTGGCAAGCCGGCGGGCGGCTTGTATAGAGCCCGCCACCCTCAATTCCACTCTCCATCACAAGGACGACCCCATGGCGCTCGAACGCACCTTTTCCATGATCAAGCCGGACGCGACCCGGCGCAATCTCACCGGCGCCATCACCCAGATGCTTGAAGAAGCCGGCCTGCGCGTCGTCGCCTCGCGCCGGGTGTGGATGAGCCGCCGCGAGGCGGAAGGTTTTTATGCCGTCCACAAGGATCGTCCGTTCTTCGGTGAGTTGGTCGAATCCATGTCGTCGGGCCCAACGGTCGTGCAGGTGCTGGAAGGCGAGAACGCCATTGCCAAAAACCGCGACGTGATGGGGGCCACCAACCCGGCCAACGCCGCCGAAGGCACCATCCGCAAGGTGCACGCGCTGTCGATCGGCGAGAATTCGGTCCACGGCTCCGACGCGCCGGAAACCGCCGCGCAGGAAATCAAATACTGGTTCTCGGACACCGAGATCGTCGGCTGAGCCGACGGCCCGGATCACCGCCCATGACTAAAAAAGGCCGGCGTTTCGCCGGCCTTTTTCTTCGACGCCGTATAACGGTCGATTGGTCGCCCGCCGCCCCCTCGCAGCGGGTTCTGTTGGTCTACTTCGCCTGGCGTTCCTTCACGTTCGCATGGTCGTTCGCTGCTTCCGTGTCGGTGGCAGGGGTCTGTGTATCGTGACCGGTGAACGGGCTGCCCTGTCCAGGCGCGACATCGCCGTTGTGACCGGTCTTGTTGGTCTGGAAAGGTTGGCTATCCGGACTGAGACCATGCTGAAGGGCATCGAACAGATGGTCGTCTGCCTTGGCAACGCCAGCAAAGGCAAGGAATGATGCGCCCGCGGCAGTAAGGATAAGTGCGTGCTTTTTCATATCTGGACTCCTTTAGATGGCCAGATCGAGCCGCATTCGGTCTGGCGGCTTCGGTGAAGGGAGTTGTCCCTTTGCCTGCCCGCCGTATGGGAAGTTAACGCTCCTGCAGTCGGGATTATTCCCGGCTGAGGCAGAATCCAAAGGCCGAGCCGGAATCGAAGACGAGCGCGAAGCGATCAAATGGTGGATTCCGAGAACCGGAGCGGAGCGTGCTTGAGGTAGGTGAGCCCGCGCATGACCCCGAAATCGAGATCGATTTCGGAAAGGATCATGCGCAAAATCAAAATGCTACAGCGTCCTTTGCGCGCCCAATAGGGCGCGCTGCGCTGTAGGGAAGCGCAGGGAGCCTGCCATGTGCGGGCCGGCCTCACCTGTATATCGACAGACCTCAGCTCGCGGCGTTGAAGCGCAGGATGACACGGTCGTCCTTGTCGGCGATAACAAGCTTGCCGGCGTCGACGTGATACGACGCTGCCTTGGCCAGCGCCTCAAACAGCGCCTTTTCCTCGGCCATGATCTCGGGTGCGCAGGCCTTGAAGGTCGAACCGATGTCACTGATGGCGATCGTCGAACCATCGACTTTGGCGGTGGCGAAGTAGACGTTGCAAGGGCCGCTGCCGCCGGCCTTGCCGGCCTTGCCCGCCTCGTCGATCCTGAACGTCGCCTGCGGCTCGGCGATCACACCAATGCCGTCGATATACTCGACCAGCCAGCTCTGTCCGAGCACCGGGGCCGCTGCCGGTTTCTCGCTCGACGTCACCATCTTCAGCATGATGGTCTGCGGCGCGTCGCTCAGCGGATCGACCTGGTGGCGCGTATCGGAGATGAACAGCAGCCTGTCGTCGACGGTGATGCGCGCCTGCAGCGCATAGGTCATGCCAAGCCGGATCACCTGGGGATCAAAGCTGATCTTGAACTTGATCGGCACCTGGCCGGCCGGCGCGACCTTATGCTCGCCGATGACAGCGGCTGGCGCATCGGCCAGCGAGACATCGGCAAGCTGCACGGAAAGCACGGCGTTGGGCGGTAGCGCGATGCGCTCGCGATACATCACCTCGCCCTTCAGGGTCCGCTCGGCAGCAACGGACAACTCAGGCACCACCAGTATACCAACGACCAGCGGCATGACACCGAAGATGAAGAACTCGGCGATCCTGCCCAGCATGATCCTGCTCCCCATAGCGCACCAAACTGGTCGGAAGGTCTCGCAGGATTGCGGTGGTTCCGTGGCGCCCACACGGACTATTCGCACGGCGGTGCATTCCGGCGGCTTGCGGGCTTGTCGTCGGTCTCTTTTGGCGTGACCGGCAAAAATTTTGCTTGAGCCGGGCCTAGGCGATCACGAAGTCGTGTTCCCAAAAAGATGTAACACAGCGAGCCTCCGGACCGAACTGACCAATGCGCGCTTGAGGAACGGCGCGCTCAACAACCCAATCGGAGGTGAAATCATGTCAACAAGATCAACCGTGAGCGCGGCCTTACTGGCCAGCGCCGTTGCCACGGCTCTTGCTTCTTT
>NZ_SUEO01000041.1:9497-13669 GCF_004962925.1 Mesorhizobium sp.
CGGCTGCGCCGCTGACCGAGGCACAGGTCAAGGCGGCGATGGATGCCGGCAAGGAGAAATGCTTTGGCGTCGCCATGAAGGGACAGAACGACTGCAAGGCGGGTGCAGGAACCACCTGCCAGGGCACTTCGACTGTCGATTACCAGGGCAACGCCTGGAAATTTGTCGATGGCGGCACCTGCACGACCATGGACCTGCCCGGCGACCGCAAGGGCTCGCCCACGGAGCTGACCCGCGACATCCCGTCGTAAGCAATGCAACCGCTCGGAAAGCGGAGACGAAGATGAACGGTCTGGCCCCACCATCCCGCATGTCGAAAACCTCGCGCTTTCCGGCGCACCCGGTCGCTGGCCTTGCCGGCACCAGTTTCAAGCATGAACATCTACACGCGATCCTCGGCGACGACCCAAAGGGCGGCTTCTTCGAGGTTCACGCCGAAAACTACATGGGCGCCGGCGGCCCGCCGCACGATGCGCTGACCAAGATCCGCCGCGACTCTCCCGTTTCGCTGCACGGGGTGTGCATGTCGATCGGCGGACCGCGGCCGCTCGACAAAGCGCATCTCGGTCGCTTCAAGGCACTTGTCGACCGCTATGAACCGGCGCTCGTTTCCGAGCATCTCGCCTGGTCGACCCACGACACCACCTATTACAACGACCTGCTTCCCCTGCCCTATACGCCGGCAACGGTTTCGCGCGTCGCGGATCACATCGACGAAGTGCAAGGGACGATCGGCCGCCCGATCCTGCTCGAGAATCCCTCGACCTACGTGCTTTTCCCGGAATCGACGATGAGCGAGACAGATTTCATCCGCGCTTTGGTGCAGCGTACCGGTTGCGGCTTGTTGCTCGACGTCAACAACGTCTTCGTCTCGGCCACCAATCACGGCTACTCAGCCCTTTCCTACCTCGCGGATTTCCCGCTCGATCATGTCGGCGAAATCCATTTGGCCGGGCATGCCGAGCAGGAGGATGACGAGGGCGACCTGCTGCTTATCGACAGCCATGACGGCCCGGTCGAGGATGCGGTCTGGACGCTTTTCGATATCGTCATCGGCCGATGCGGGCCGCTGCCGACGCTGATCGAATGGGACAGCGACATTCCCAGCTGGCCGGTGCTCAAGGCGGAGGCCGCCGCCGCCCAAGCGATCCTCGACCGTCATGCCGACAGCTTGTTCGGAAAAGCCCATGCCGCAGGATGAGTTCCAATCGGGCGATCCCGGCCGCCGGTTCGACTATGCCGCGGCATTCACCGCCGGTTTGCTCGATCCTGACCGTGCCCCGCCTGACGCTGTCTCGGGGCCAAACGGCAAAGCTGCGGTCAAGCGATATGCCGTCTACCGCAACAACGTCACGGTCAGTCTGATCGATGCGCTGGCCGCCAGCTTTCCGGCGACGATGCGCATCACCGGCCCGGACTTCTTTCGCGCGATGGCGCGCTTTCATGTCCGCGAGACACCGCCCACCTCGCCGCTTCTGTTCGAATACGGCCGCGACTTTCCCGATTTCATCGAGTGCTACGAATACGCGCAATCGATGCCGTGGCTGGCCGACGTGGCGCGCCTAGAGCGGGCCTGGCTCGACGCCTATCACGCCGCTGACGCGGAACCGTTGGCTCCCGGAGCACTGGCGTCGATCCCGCCCGAACGACTGGCCGATACCGTGTTCGTGCCGCACCCGGCAACGCGCGCCATATGCTCGCGCTATCCGGTCGTGACGATCTTTGCGGCAAACCGGAGCGACGGTCCTGTCGGGCGGATCCAGGCGGGCGGCCCTGAAGATGCGCTGGTCACGCGGCCCGGCCTCGAAGTGTTTGTTTGCCACCTGCCGCCGGGCGGCGCTGTTTTTCTGGATCGCCTCGTGGCGGGCGAGCCGCTCGGCGCGTCGGCTGCGGCAGCATTTGCGGAGCGTGCCGAATTCGATCTTTCCGCCAACATTGCCGGCCTGCTGCAAGCGGGCGCCTTCACAGCGGCACACCAGGGAGGATGACCATGACGAACCATGGGCAGAATGTCAGCACCGAGCCGCGAGGGATCGCCGCTGTCGTCGAGAGAGTGAATGCCGCCTTGCGCACGAGTGCCACACCGTCGCTGACGCAGCTCGTCCTGCGCTGCGCACTCGCCGTCCCGTTCTGGCGGTCCGGCGTCAACAAATGGGACGGTTTTCTGCAGTTGAATGACGTCGCCGTGCTGCTTTTCAGCTCGGAGTTCAAGCTGCATTTGCCCGGCGGTCCTTATGATTTCCCCGCACCTGGGCTGGTGGCGTTCGTCTCAGGATCGGCGGAAATCCTGCTGCCAATTCTCCTTGTTCTCGGCCTGGCGACACGACTGGCGGCATTCGGGCTGCTGCTGATGACGCTGGTCATACAGCTCACCGTACCGGACGGCTGGCCGCTGCACATCACCTGGGCGGCGATGGCGCTTGGCATCATGGCGTGGGGACCCGGCCGGGTTGCGCTCGATCACTGGATCGGCACCGACAAAGGCTGATGGGGGCTGATGGGTTCCCCACCACTCCGGCGGTGACGCGAAGCATCAATTTCGTTTCGGTACAGCCTGCTTCCAGCGGCTTGCGGCCTCGTCGTCGGCCTCCTTGGCTTCGACCCAGCCGCCTTGCGAGCCGTCGGTGTGGTGTTCCTTCTTCCAGAACGGCGCGCGCGATTTCAGATAATCCATCAGGAAGTTCGCCGCTTCGAACGCCGCCTGCCGGTGCGCGGAGGCCGCGACCACCAGCACGATGTTCTCACCGGGCGCGATCCTGCCATGGCGATGGATGGCGGTGAGGCCCTGCAGCGGCCAGCGGCCGACCGCTTCGGCGGCGATGCGGCCGATCTCGGCCTCGGCCATGCCGGGATAATGTTCGAGTTCGAGTGCCGCGAGCCTACCAGCTTCGTCGCGGCAGAGACCCGAGAAAGTCACCACGGCGCCGATGTCGGCGCGGTCTCGCGTCATCTTGGCGATCTCGGCGGCGACATCGAAATCCTCCGCCTGGATGCGCACCGTCGGCACCACCGCGCCGGGCATTTCAGCCACCCGTCATCGGCGGGAACAGCGCGATCTCGCGCGCGCCTGATATCTTCTCGCGGTGCTCGACATGCTCCTGGTTGATGGCCACGCGGATCACATCAGGATATTGCAGCGCGTGCTCATACTCCTCGCCGCGCGATTTCAGCCAGCGCAGCAGGTCGGCCACGGTCTCGATGCCGGCGGGCAATTCGACATCCTCTTCCGGCTTGCCGATCCGCTCGCGCACCCAGGCGAAATAAATGAGCTTCGTCGACATCCTACTCGTCCATGATGTGCTTGAGGCCGGCGCGGAAGTAGTCGTAGCCAGTGTAGAGCGTGACCAAGGCGGCGATCCACAACAGCACCAACCCGGTCTGCGTGGTCAGCGGGAAGATCTTGTCGCCGGCAGGTCCCGCCAGCAGGAAGGCGATGGCGACCATCTGGATGGCGGTCTTCCACTTTGCCAGTTGCGTCACTGGCACCGAGACCTTCAGCGCCGCCAGATATTCGCGCAGGCCCGAGACCAGGATCTCGCGGCACAGGATGATGATCGCCGCCCACAGCGACCAGCCGGCGATGCCGGCATGGCGATCGGTGTCGGCCGCCAGCAGCAGCAGGCAAGTGGCGACCAGCAACTTGTCGGCGATCGGGTCGAGCATCTTGCCGATATTCGAGGTCTGCTGCCAGGCGCGCGCCAGATAGCCGTCGAGATAGTCGGTGATCGAGGCCAGCAGGAAAATGATCAGCGCCGACCAGCGGGCGAAGTCGCTCGACTTCAGATGCCCTTCGAGAAAAAAACACAGCACAACCAGCGGCACCGCAAGGATGCGGGCGTAGGTGAGCATGTTGGGCAGGTTGAATGCGCGCTGGGCCATATTCTTGGGAACTCTTTCTGCCTGCGTACTCAAATCAGAAGCGAATGTGGGGGGTCAACAGGCGATAGTCGATGGACCAACCGAAAATAGCAATCCATCAGCTCTCGTGAAAATGGTTGTAGACCAGCTTCGCCACCTGCTCGGATATACCATCGACCTTGACCAAATCCTCGATCGCGGCGCGGCCGACCGCCTTGGCGGTGCCGAAATGCATGAGCAGCGCGCGCTTGCGGCCTGGGCCGATGCCGCTGATCTCATCGAGCGGGCTCTTGACCATCTCCTTCTTGCGGCGG
>NZ_SUEO01000041.1:13679-31847 GCF_004962925.1 Mesorhizobium sp.
GGGCGCGGTGCGAGCCGATGGCGAAGCGGTGGACCTCGTCGCGCAGCCGCTGGACGAAATAGAGCACCGGATCGCGCACAGGGAGCGAAAACGAGTCCCTGCCCCTGACGAAGAAGCGTTCGCGGCCGGCGTCACGGTCCTGGCCCTTGGCGATGCCGATTGCCACGACACGGTCCTCGATGCCGAGATCGGCGAGTACTTTTCGCACCGCCGTCATCTGGCCCTGGCCGCCGTCGATGAGGATGACATCGGGCCAGGCCGGAAAACCGCCGGTGTCCTCGATGTCGTCCTCCTGTTCACTCGGGGCAGCATCCGCCACCTGTTCGCTCTGCGGCGCATCGCCATGTTCCTTCAGCAGCCGGGAAAACCGCCGCTCCATCACCTCGCGCATCATGCCGAAATCGTCTCCCGGTGTGATCTCGGTCGAACGGATGTTGAATTTCCGGTACTGGTTCTTGACGAAGCCTTCCGGCCCGGCGACGACCATGGCGCCGACCGCGTTGGTGCCCATGATGTGCGAGTTGTCATAGACCTCGATGCGCACCGGCGGCGTTTTCAGGCCGAAGGTCTCGGCGAAGCCAGCCAGCAATCGTCCTTGCGTCGAGGTCTCGGCCAGCCGGCGGCCGAGCGCCTCGCGGGCATTCTGGAGTGCGTTGTCGGTCAAATCCTTCTTCTCGCCGCGCTGCGGCACCAAGATCGCCACCTTGCGGCCCGCGCGGGTCGACAGCGCCTCGGCCAAAAGTTCCTGGTCCTGGACACCATGCGACAACAGGATGGTGCGCGGCGTCGGCTTGTCGTCATAGAATTGCGCCAGGAACGAGCCCAGCACTTCCGATCCCTCCAGCGCCGGATCGGCCTTGGGGAAATAGGCGCGGTTGCCCCAGTTTTGGCCGGTGCGGAAGAAAAACACCTGGATGCAGACTTGGCCGCCTTCCTGATGGATGGCGAAGACATCGGCCTCGTCGACGGTCTGCGGGTTGATGCCCTGGTGGCTCTGCACGTGCGACAGCGCCGCCAGCCGGTCGCGATAGATGGCGGCCCGCTCGAAATCGAGATTTTCGGAGGCCTGCTGCATGGCGGCGGAAATATCGGTCTTCACCTTCTGGCTGCGGCCGGAGAGGAAGTCCTTCGCCTCGGCGACCAGCTTGGCATAGTCGCCATGCGAGATCTCGCCGGTGCATGGGCCGGCGCAGCGCTTGATCTGGAACAGCAGGCACGGCCGGGTGCGATTCTCGTAGAAGGAGTTGGTGCAACTCCTGAGCAGGAAGGCACGCTGCAGCGAATTGATGGTGCGGCCGACCGCGCCGGCCGAGGCGAAGGGGCCGAAATAGTCGCCCTTGCGCGAGCGCGCGCCGCGATGCTTGTAGATGCCGGGCGAGACATGATCGCCGGTCAGCAGGATATAGGGGAACGACTTGTCGTCCCGCATCAGCACATTGAATCGCGGCCGCAAGCGCTTGATAAGGTTGGCTTCGAGAAGCAGCGCTTCGATCTCGGTGCGGGTAACGACAAATTCCATCGTCGACGTCTCGCGCACCATGCGGCCGATGCGGCTGGTGTGGAAACGGCCTTGCGCGTAATTGGTCACCCGCTTCTTCAGGCTGCGCGCCTTGCCGACATAGAGCACGTCGCCTGCGGCATTCATCATGCGGTAGACGCCGGGCGCGTTGGGCAGCCGTTTGACCAGCGTCTGGATGACTTCGGCGCCGACCATGCCGTCGGCATCGCCGGCATGCGGCGTCCAATCAATGGCCGTGAAGGCGACGTCAGGGCCACTGGGACCGGGAGCTGACGGCTCGACGATCTCCTCCGCCGCCTCGTCCTCGATATCGACATCGGGGGGCAAGTCGTCGGCGGCGCCGCCTCGTTTGTGTTTCTGGTCCATGGGACTCATTCAACAATGCCTGTCACATCCGGCGTCTGCCATGCAAGGTGCTGGCCGCCGTCGAGCGCGATCATCTGGCCGGTCACCGAGCGCGCGCCCCAGAGATAGCGGATGGTGGCGCCGAATTCAGGCAATTCCGGGCCGCGCTTCAGGATCAGCCCGTCGACCTGCGCGGCAAAATCGCTGTCGTCCTGACGCGCGCTCTTCAGCGTCGGGCCGGGGCCGATGGCGTTGACGCGAATACGGGGTCCCAGCGCTTGCGCCATCATCTGCGTCTCTGTCCACAAAGTCGATTTCGACAGCGCATAGGAAAAATAACGTGGCGTCGGGCGCCAGACGCGCTGGTCGATCATATTGACGATCAGCCCTTCCTGGCCTTCCGGCAGCGCGCGGGCGAATTTTTGCGCCAAAAGTGCCGGGGCCTTCACATGGATGGCGAAGTGGCGGTCCCAGGCAA
This sequence comes from Mesorhizobium sp., assembly GCF_004962925.1. GTDB lineage: Bacteria > Pseudomonadota > Alphaproteobacteria > Rhizobiales > Rhizobiaceae > Mesorhizobium. The sequence continues at coordinate 16,022 of NZ_SUEO01000041.1, forward strand.
GCCAGTCGAAGTCCTGAACCGTATCGTCCACGAACAGCGAGGCATTGTTGACCAGCAGTGTAACAGGTCCGAGCGCGGCTTCGGCGCGGCCGACCAGGTCGCCGACCGCTTCCATGTCGGTCAGATCGGCGGCGACCACGGCGGCGCGGCCATCCTGGCCAAAATGGCCGCCATTGATCCGCGCGGCCAACGCTTCCGCCTCGGCCCGCGAGCGGTTGCAATGGATGGCGACGGCAAAGCCGTTCGCGGCCAGATCCTCCACGATCGCCTTGCCGATCCGCTTGCCCCCACCCGTTACCAGTGCCGTTCCAGCGGCCTTGCTCATCCTGTCAATCCTCAATGGGCCTCGATTTCAGCCCGCCGGCGAAATATGGCCGGCCAAGCGTTAAATGCCGTTCGTACCTTGGGCAGCATTGTGGCAAAGCGGCCGGATCGGTCTTTCGGCCCTGGCCGGGACTCGGCCTGACAGACCGCAATATAGGGCGCTGGACTCCTTGCTCCAAGCCGTGTTCAGCGCGGCATGGCAAAGCCTCCTGACACCATCTGTTGCGCGGATGCAACGTCAAAGTTCGGCCTCATTCGTGCCCGGTAATGACCCAAGTTCAGGTTCGCTTCAGCCGTATTTTGACACGACATTCGGAACCGTTGAGCGCCAGATCCGTTTTTCCCCCCGGCGGGTTGAGGGCGCTCGTGAAAAGCAAGCCTGTGCCTGTGGCTTAAGGAGTAAAGAACAATGCAAGCCAATCTTAAATTTGCGCGACCGCTGGCGGTGGCGTTCGGGCTTTTCGCCCTCGGCGGAACCGCCTATGCTGCTGACGTGATCTCGGAAGAGCCGCCGGCACCCGCCCCGATCGCCGAACTTCCCGTCGCGTCCTGGGCCGGTCCCTATGCCGGTGTGAGCGTCGGCTACGGCTTCAGCGGTCATGCCGATGCCAAGGATGTCGGCGTCGACGTCGGCACCGACGGTTTTGTCGGCGGCGTCTTCGGCGGCTATCAGTGGCAGCAGGAGAACTTCGTGTACGGTGCTGAAGCCGATATCGGCTATAGCGGCATCGAGGGCGATGACGCTGGCATCGAGTCTAAGGGCGGCTTCGAAGGCTCGCTGCGCGCCCGCCTCGGCTACGCCGTCACCCCGGAGATCCTGCTCTACGGCACCGCTGGTGGCGCACTCAGGAACCAGAAGATCGAAGCCGCTGGCGTCAGCGACACGAACACCATGCTCGGCTGGACGGCCGGCGTCGGCACCGACATCAAGATCACCGACAATGTGTTCGGCCGTGTCGAGTACCGCTACACCGACTTCGGCGACAAGGACTTCGACGGCATTGGCAAGGTCAAGTCCACCGACAACCGCGTCACGTTCGGCGTCGGTATGAAGTTCTAAAGTCGTCCAAGCCACGACACGAAAAAGCCGGGCCTCGTGCCCGGCTTTTTTTGTGCCCGGCGCCTGCCTTCCGATGCATCATCTTGCGGTGCGAGGGCATCTCGCCTGTCGACGCAACCACGCATGATCTCGACGTCAGCGTCGAGCCAGCATTCGGTCGATCAAGACCAGGACTTCGGCTGCTGCGATAAAACCGAGAGCGATCACGACGACATTTGACATGACCCCGACCCAGCCATTCGCGGACACATCTATGAACGGGTAAGCGTATTTCCCTTCAGCCACGCCACGAGCCAGGGCATAGGCCAGATACACCAGGGGATAGAGCGCCCAAAGAAGCGGATCGCGCCACGAGAGCGCCCCCTTTCGCGTGAACAGCAGCCAGAACAATACGACAAGAACAGGGTTGAGCTGATGGAGCAGAAAGTTTGCTTCGGCGGTGGCGCCAGCCAAGGTGCGCAGCCCTTGGAGCAGCAACGCGAAAATCACGCCGACCAAGGCCATGACGGCAGCCACCGCCGCCACCAGCCGCGGGTGATCGAAACGCCCCCCGAGGAGTGCGACGGCTCCGAATACAACGGCGATAAGACCGTTGCTCAGGATCGTAAAATATCCCATCAACACCCATAGCGAGCCGAGCATCGAGGCGCCGCCTTTCATCAGGGTGCTGAGTTCAAGGCCAATGCCAGCGCAAGCGGACAGACAAATAACGAGTGCAAGCAAACGACAGATCAAATCGCCACCCGTTGGTTGGCTCCCGGCCTGGAAGACCACGATAGGCGCAGGCTGAATATCTGTCGACGAAATCCCGTTGATCAAACGCAGCCGCCTCGCAGCAGGGCTCGAGATTCAATCCCTCACCCCGGAACGCAGGGTTTCAACTCCGGAAACTTCTCGTCGAAGCGCGCCGCCCAGCGGATCAGCCGGTTGCGGCCCTTTTCCCATTTTCCGGCAAAGCGCAGTGAGAGATAGCCAAGGCAGGCGCGCAGCGCCATCTGGCCGGCGGTGATCTTCTTCGGCAGCTTTGGTGGATTGGCGTTGAGCAGATCGAGCGCACCGGTGATCTTCGCCCACTGGCGGTCGAGCCAGGGCTGGTAGACCATGTCTTCGGGGCGCGTGCGCCGCTCATAGACCATCGACAGCGCGCAGTCGCAAATGCCATCGGCCAGCGCTTCAAGCACTTCCGCCTCAAGGCGCTTGTCGGGATTGCGCGGAAACAGCGCGTTTTTCGACATGCGGTTGAGATGCTGAATAATGGCGCGGCTGTCGTGGATCGAACGGCCGTCGTCGAGCACCAGCGTTGGAATCTTGCCGAGAGGGTTGGCGCCGATCAGCTCGGCCGGCTTGTCTTCGGTTTTTACCGGCACGAGATCGATGGCGATGCCGGCATAATGCGCAGCCATGCGCACCTTGGAACTGTAGGGGGACGTGGAAGCGTAGAGCAGTCTGGGCATGATCGGGGTTCCTGTTTGCCGGCGGCACTGTTGACCGATCAGCTTGCGCCGATCAACGGCCAGAAGCGGAAAAACCAGCCGCCAGCAGGCAGCAGTTGTCTCAATATCGATCTAGACGCGATAAGCCGCGGTGCAGCAGCAGACGCGAGTAGATCTGTCCTTCCGGGCGCGAGGAAATGCCCCACCGGACTTCGCCGTACGGCGAAGCCCTGGGAGCTGCGAAAAGCTGTCTTCCCTCCGCCTCTGTCTAGTCGCCCGAGCACCGAACCAGCGAGCGAGGCGCCTGTCCGGCACCCGCCTTCAACTGTCCTCAGTACTGTCCTCCGCGTGCGAAGAAACGCGACTACTTCTTGGTCTTCGCGGGCGCTGCTTTCGCCTTCGGCTTGGCCGCAGGCGCTGCTTTCTTCACGGCTGCAGAAGACTTCGCTGCCGCCGCTTTCTTTGCGGGCGCAGCCTTCTTGGCCGGTGCAGTCTTGGCAGGTGCAGCTTTCTTCGCTGCCGGCTTTGCTGCGGCCTTTGCAGCTGGCTTCTTGGCCGGAGCTGCTTTTGCCTTGGCCGGCGCAGCCTTGGCCTTGGCAGGTGCCGCTTTGGCCTTGGCAGGTGCTGCTTTCTTCACTGCCGGTTTTGCCGCGGCTTTCGCGGCCGGCTTCTTGGCCTGCGCTGCTTTTGCCTTGGCCGCGGCGGCCTTTGGCTTGGCAGCAGGTGCCGCTTTCTTCACAGCGGTTGCGACTTTCGCCGCCGCTGCTTTTGCCGGTGCTTTCTTTGCCGGTGACTTCTTTGCCGGTGACTTGGATGCCGGCGCTTTGGATGACTGTTTAGCCATGTCATGCCCCTTCCGTTGTGCCGACGGCCATTAGTGACCCGGCGTGCAATGCATATCTGACTCGCGGCTTGCTAGCCAGCGAAGCATCAGCATGAATTTTGCAGTTTAAGTTTTGGTTACAGGCGACACAAGCTCGTGCTGATTTCACAAAATGCCGCTGCTGCTCTTCGACCTTTGCCGAGGATTTGCGACAGACATTCTGCCCGCTTTGCCGGAAGCAATCCCGCTACGAAACGCTGAAGGTTAGCAAGCGTTTTTGCTCGTCGATCATCGACCGGCAACATCATGATGCGCTGCTTCATTGATCTCATCGTCTTGTGCAAACGGATGATCTACAAAAGTGACAAAAGCAAAGCGCGATCCGTTCTGCGCTATGAGCTTGCCTGAGCTCTATGAGGGCAACGGCCTTCGCTCGCATCATTCCTTTTTGCCAAGATTGACAGATTACTCCATATCACAGAGTATTCTGCAGTACGCGGGAGAAGCGCAATGTCCTTCGCGCGAGATCGAGTAGCGCTGGCCGAGATCAGTGAGACTGAACGCCGGACACCACAGCAGGCCCGATGATGGCTGCCGACGAAATCATCCACCAGAGCGTGCGGCTCAGGATCATGGCGGCGCTGAATTCTCTGGAAAGGCGCGAAGCGCTGGAATTCACCCGATTGAAGGCCATCGTCAATGCGACTGACGGCAATCTCGGCGGGCATATAGATACACTTGCCAAGGCGGGATATATCGATGTCGAAAAGCTGTTCGTCGGACGCCGGCCGCAAACGCGCGTCAGGGCAACGTCAATTGGACGACGCGCCTTTCGCGGTCACGCCGCCTTCCTTCGCAAAATTCTCGATGAGGCGGAACAGCCAGGTAAACGCGATCAGCGTAGGACGCGGCAGCGGCCGTTGTAGACCATCCAGCGGTCGAAGCCCGAGACGCAGAATTCGACATTGTCGCCGATCGAGGCAAAGCCCTGCCCTTCCTCGATCAGATACCAGATGGTGCGGGCGCGGCCGTCGGAGAGGCTGACGGTGGCGCCGCAATAGCGGCGGCCGATCGGCCAGGTTTCGTTGGCCGGGAAATAGCGGTGCTGGTGGACGCGCTGGAAATCGGTGATCTCGACGTCAGGCAGATTCGGCACGTGATGCACCTGGTAGGAGAAGCGGCTGGTGATCTTGTTCAGCACCCAGGCCTCACCGCAAACGCCGCTGTCTTCGTCGGTATAGACGGCAAGATCGGCCGCCTTTGCTGCCTGGGTGACAGCGAGGGATATGCCGAGCGGCGTGCAAAGGGCGATCAGTGCGGCAAGGGCGGATTGGGCGAAGCGAGTCATGGCAGCCTCTTATGGTCGACTGCGCGCACTGTGCGGATTCGCTCGCGCGCGGTCAAGCGGTTGTAGAGACGATGGTTTCTTAGTTTGAAATTGCCTTCAACCGAGGCAGGCGCACGGATACCTCTGCCGCCCTACGCCGCCAGCCATTCCAGCGTCCAGTGCGCTGGCTGCTCGACCACGAGAAGGCTATGTAGCGCCGGCAGCAGCGTGCGCAATTCGCCTTCCAGCGTGAAAGGCGGGTTGACCACCACCATGCCGCTGCCGTCGAGGCTGGGCTCGGCCGAAGGCGGCCTGATCTCGAAGCCGATATCGAGCAGCTTCGGAATGCCCGACTGCACCAGCGCCTTCCGGAAGGCGGCGACCGCCTTGCGGTCCTTGACCGGATACCACAGCGCATAGATCCCGCCCGGCCAGCGCCTGTGCGCTTTCTGCAGCCCGTCGACGATGCGGGCGAACTCGCCCTCCTCCTCGAACGGCGGATCGACCAGCACGAGGCCGCGCTTTTCCTTCGGCGGCAGATGCGCGCCGAGCGCCAGCCAGCCGTCGAGCTCGATCACCCGGGTCTGGAAATCGCCTTGGAATAGCGCCCTCAGCTTCGCGGCATCCTGGCGATGCAATTCGATCGCCGACAGCCGGTCCTGCTTGCGCATGAGATGACGCGCGATCAGCGGCGAGCCCGGATATTTTTTCACACCGCCTTCGGGATTGAGCGAACGGACGGCTTCCAGATAGGGCGCCAGAAGTGCTGCCGCCGGCGCGTCGAGTGCGGCATCGACCAGCCGGCCGATGCCGCCTTGCCATTCGCCGGTCTTCTGCGCTTCGGTCGACGACAGGTCGTAGCGGCCGATGCCGGCATGGGTGTCGATGACGCGAAACGCCTTGTCCTTCTGTTTCAGATACTCGACGAGCCGGCTCAGCACGACATGCTTGACGACATCGGCGAAGTTTCCGGCGTGGTAGGCGTGGCGGTAATTCACGAGCTAATTCGACCCCCTGCCCCAGCGCGGCGCTGGCGGCTGCGAATTCGGATTTTGCGGCCGGCCGCGGCCGCCGAAACGCAGCGCCAACAGCAGCCCGATCAGGCCGGCCGCCATCAGCGAAAACCCGACCGGCCGCGCCCGGCTGTCGATCTCGCCGACGCCGGAGCGCAGTACGAGATCCACCGCCCGCATCTCGATGCCTTCGGCGTCGCCGGGGCCAACGGTGAAGGTGTAGGGACCGGGGCCGACCGTCGCGATCAGGCCTGCCTCGTCGCGGAAGATCTTGTCCGGCAGTTGCGGACTGACCTGGCGCGGATTTTCCGAATGGGTGAATTGCAGCGTCGCGGCGAGCACCGTCCTGCCGCCGGCGGCAGCGGTCAGCGTCAGCACCGTGCGTTGTTGCGAGACGACGATGCGTTCGGCCCTGGCGGTGAGATCGACCAGCACCCGCACCGGCGCGTCGCGAGCGGCCAGCGGCACCGTCACCGGCTTGAACCGGCCCTGTTCGTAGACCCGCCAGGTGCCGATCTCATGGCCGGAGAAATTGGTCATCGCCCAGGGATAGACGACGCCGATGCCGGTCCCGGCGAGCAGAATCAGAAGAAACAGAAAGCGCATGCGCTCAACTACCTAGCCTTCTTGTTTGACCATGATCTCGTCCGAAAACCGGGTCCACTTTTTGCTTCGCTGACCTTCGGTTCGGGATCATGGTCTAGCGCCGTCGCGGGCACGTTCCATCTCGTCCAGGAGCCATGTCGAGGCCGAGATCGAATGTCGTATCGAATTCGGCGGTGCCAAGATAGACAATAGCATTGGCCCCACGGGTGAGAACCGGTTTTGGCAAAATTCGAATGATCTGAGACCGAACGGAGGATCAGCTCTTCCTCTTCTGGAGGCCGGATTCCAATGCGCGCTTTCCAGTCTCATCGAACAAATGCAAATGTTGCGGCGGGAAAGCCACCGTCACCGTCGGGCCGGCAGTAAGCGCAGCCCGGTCGAGCGTGAAGACATTGAACGGCAGGCCGTGCAGGCCAAGGTGCAGAATAATGCCGAAGCCGGTCGGCTCGATCAGGTCGACCGTCGCCCTCAGGCTGCTCTCCGAAGCCGGCGACATCTCGACATGCTCCGGCCGGATGCCGAGTGTCACCGCCGCGCCTTGCTCCAATTGATAGCCTGACGATAGCCCAATCAGCGTTCCATCGGGCAATCGTGCGCCGGCCGTGGATCCGCCGAACTCGTAGCGTGCCGACAGAAAATTCATGGCCGGCGATCCGATGAAGCCGGCGACGAACAGGTTGGCCGGGCGGTCGTAAAGCTCCAGCGGGCTCCCGACTTGTTGCACCACGCCCTCATGCATGGCGACGATCCGGTCGGCCAAGGTCATCGCCTCGATCTGGTCGTGAGTGACATAGATCGAGGTCGCGCCGAGATCGCGGTGCAGCTTCTTGATCTCGGCCCGCATCTGCTCACGCAAGCGCGCGTCCAGATTGGACAGCGGCTCGTCGAACAGGAATGCCTTGGGCTGTCGCACGATCGCGCGGCCCATCGCCACGCGCTGGCGCTGGCCGCCCGACAATGCCTTCGGCCGCCGCGCAAGCAGCGGCTGCAGCTCAAGCTTCCTGGCCGCATTGCTGACAGCGGCTGTGATCTTCTCGCGGGCGGCCTTCCGGATCCGCAGACCATAGCTCATATTCTCGGCGACGTTCATGTGCGGGTAGAGCGCGTAGGACTGGAATACCATGGCGATGTCGCGGTCCTTGGGTGCCCGCTCATTGACGCGCACGCCGTCGATCCGGATCTCGCCTTCGGTCACCTCCTCGAGCCCGGCGATCATGCGCAGCAGCGTGCTCTTGCCGCAGCCGGACGGCCCCACCAGCACCACGAACTCGCCGTTCTCAATCGCCAGGTCGACGCCGTGCAGCACGGAGACAATGCCGAAATTCTTGCGAACGTTGCGGATGTCGATCGATGCCATGAGACCTCACTCAGCCCTTGACTGCGCCGGCCGTCAGGCCCTGGACCAGATAGCGCTGGATGAACAGGAAGAAGAGGCAGGCCGGGATCAGCGCCAGCACGCCGGCCGCCATCATCTGCCCGAAATCGACCGAAAACTTCGATACGAAGGTGAGCAGGCCGACCGGAAACGTGGCGGCGCTGTTGCCCGAAATCAGCATCAGCGCGAACAGCAGTTCGCTCCACGCGGCGGTGAAAACAAAGCCCAGCGTCGCGGCAATGCCCGGCAGCGTCAGCGGCAGGATGATCTGGCGAAACGCCATGAACTGCGTGGCGCCATCGATCTTGGCCGCCTCCTCCAGCTCCTTGGGAATACCGTCGAAGAACGACTGCATCAAGAATGTCGCGAAGGGGATGTTGAAGGCGGTGTAGACGACGACCAGCCCTGTCAGGCTGTTGGTCAGCCCGAGCGGCGAGAGCATCTTGAAGATCGGTGCGACCAGCATCACCAATGGAAACATCTGGGTGAGCAGCATCAGCGCGACCAGCCAGTATTTGCCGCGGAAGGTGAAGCGTGACAGCGCATAGCCAGAGAGAGACGCGAGCAGTGTCACGATCACCGCCGTCGCACCGGCAACGATCATGCTGTTCCTGAAGAAGATCGGGAATGCGCTGTGGGCCAGCACGAAGCGGAAATGCTCAAAGCTCATCTGCGACGGCCACATCCGCACGCCCTCCGAATAGAGCAGGTCGTTCGGCGTGACGGATACTTTCAACAGCCAGAACAGCGGAAACAGCGCAAAGACCACGTAGCAAAGGATCGCCAGGCGGTGCAGTGCGGTTCCGAAGATCGAATACCTGTTCATCTGGTCATCCCCCGATCCATCAGGCCCGATCCATCAGGATCTGCCGCAGCATGACGATCAGCATCGAATAGGCGAGCAGCAGGACGAGCAGCACCAGCGCAATGGCCGAGGCATAGCCGAAATCAAGGGCCCTGAAGGCTTGCGTGAAGATGTAGCTTGCGACGATCTGCGTGCGGTCGGCCGGCCCGCCGCTGGTCATGACGATGATCAGGTCGGCGAAGTTCGAGATCCAGACGGTGCGCAACAGCACGGTGATCGCAATGGTCGGCGCAAGGAACGGCAAGGTGATCGACGTGAACCGCCTGACGGCGCCGGCGCCGTCGATCGCCGCCGCTTCGTAGAGGTCGCGCGGGATGGCCTGGAGCGCGGCCAGCAGCGTGATGGCGAAGAAGGGAATGCCCCACCAGACGTTGGCGATGATCGGTCCCCACATGGCGAGCTGCGGATTGGAAAGGATGTTGGCCGGCTCACTCATGAGGCCGAGGGCATAAAGCCAATGCGGCAGCGGTCCGATGACGGGATTGAACAGCCACGCCCAGTTGAGCCCGGTGAGGAAGGTCGGCACCGCCCAAGGCAGGAACACCAGCGCCTGCGCGATGGCGCGGCCGGCAAACGGCCGGTCGAGCAACAGCGCCAGGATCAGGCCGAAGACGAATTGCAGGAAGACGGATGCACCGGTCCACCACAGCGTGTTGCGCAGCGCGCGATAGAAATTGTCGTCGTCATAAAGGGTGCGAAAATGATCGAGCCCGACATACCCGCCAGAGAAGGGATTGAGCAAGTGCACGTCGCGGAAGGCGTAGGACAGGCCAAGCACCAGCGGCGCCAGCATGATGGTGACGATCAGAATCAGCGCCGGGGCGGTGTAAAGGTATGGCTCGGCGTGGCGCATGATCCGGTCGACCAGCGACCGGCGGCGCGATTCCGGGAGGCCGGCGGTGGCGTCAAAAACCATCAGCTAACGCTTTCGTTCCAATTGGCCATCGTTCCAATCGACCATGGACGAGACCTATCGGAGCCGCCCGAGATGGGCGGCTCCGATGCTCGCGGTCCGCCGTTTATTTCTTGGCCAGGAATTTCTGCTGCGCCTTGGTCAGATAGTCGGCCCACTGGTTGGCCATTTCCTCGGGCGTGATATCGCCGAGCAGTGCCTGTTGACTGGTCTTGATGACCATCGAGTCCTTGAAGAAGGCGAACTCCTCGAGATAGGTCGGCATGACCGTCGGCACCGCATCCTTGTCCTCGAGTTCGGCGAACCAGCCCTTGAACTGCTCGCTCGCGTAGAACGGATCCTTTTCGGCCGACTTGTGGACCGGCAGCGCTCCGGTGCGCTTGTTCCACTCGACATTGCCCTCAGGCCCTTCGAGCGTTTCGATCAGCTTCCAGGAGAGGTCCTTGTTCTGACTGGCCGCCATCATCGACCAACCGGCATAGCCGATTGTCGGAAATGTCTTGCCGGCTGGCCCCTTCGGCATCGTCATGACGCCGTAGTCTTCCGGCTTCATCCGCTCGGCGATTGCAATCAGCGCGTCTGGATCCTGATCGAGCATCGCGCAGGTGCCGGTGTAGAAACCGGCGACGATTTCGTTGAAGCCCCAGTTGACGCTATCCTTCGGCGCCAATCCCTTCTTGTAGAGATCGACAACCCAGGTCAGTCCCTTGACCCAGCCTTCGCTGTTCATGGTCGAGGTGCCGTCGTCGTTGAAGAATTTGTTGGACCCGGCCATGGTTGCGCCGAACATCATCCAGCCGTTGAGACCGCCCGGCCCGCCGCGCAGGCAGTAGCCATATTTGCCCGGAAGCTTGGAGACTTTCTCCGACGCCGCCACGAACTCGTCCATCGTCTTGGGCGGCTCGGCGACACCAGCCTCCTGGAACAGCTTCTTGTTGTAGAACATTGCCCGGAGATAGAAGCCATAAGGCAGCATGTAGGCGGTGTTTTTCACGTCGCGGCCGAGTTCGAGCGCGCGATCGGTGAGGCCCGAAGTGTGCTCCCATTTGGCAAGATAGGGTTCTAGGCTTTCGAGAAGGCCGTTGTTGGCATAGAGCGACAGCCACGTGTCCGGCATCTCCATGACGTCGGGGATTTCACCGGCAGACACCATGGTCGCGAATTTCTGGAACGCCTCGCCCCAGGGCAGCGAGATGACCTCGACCTTCGTGCCCGGGTTGGCGGCCTCGAATTTGGAGACGATCGATTTCAGGGTTTCGGTGCGCTCGGGGCTGGTGATCACCTCCACGAGTTTCAGCGTCGTGTCAGCGAGTGCAGCACCCGACATCAGTACGGTGGCGAGTGCCGCGATAAGAAGCTTCTTCATTTTCCGTTCCCTTCTTGTCTGGTTGCTTCAGGTCTTTTCTTCGGAAGCAGCTGTGATCGCCGTTTCCAGGTCACTCCACAGCGCCTCGGTTCCCTCGAGGCCGACATGGAGACGCACGGACCGCGGATGAACGCCGAACGCCATCGCGGAATTGGGTTGGGCCTTCTGCTGCAGCACGACCTCGCCGGGCACGATGAGGCTTTCGTGGCCGCCCCACGACACGCCCAGCTTGAACAGCTTAAGGCGGTCGGCAAACGTCCGGATGTCGATGCCGTCGCGGAAGACAAACGAGAACAGGCCCGACGTGCCGGTGAGCCCTGCGGGAAGCAGGTTGGCCAACCCCGGATGGCAGACCTTCTCGACGATCCGATGATCCTGCAGACGCCGTGCGATTTCGAGGCCGGAGGCATGATGCGCGCGCATCCGGATCGGCAGTGTGCGCAAGCCGCGGATCAAGAGCCAGGCATCGAATGGCGACAGCTTACCGCCGAGATATGGATAGGCTTCGGCGCGGATGCGGCCGATCAAGTCCTTCGAGCCTGCGACCACGCCAGCCACGACATCGCTGTGGCCGCCCAGATACTTGGATGCGGAGTGGACCACAATATCGACGCCGAGCGACAGCGGCCGCTGGAAGACCGGGCTGGCCCAGCTGTTGTCGATGATGGTCGGGATGCCACGGGACTTCGCCAGCGCAGCGAGCGCACCGATGTCATGCGTTTCCATGACCCAGCTGGTCGGGCTTTCCATATAGAACAGCTTGGCGCCAGGCAGGGCGCTTGCGACGGCATCTTCGTCGCGCCCGTCGACATAAGTCACCTCGATGCGCATGCGCGCGAGCAGCGTCTCGAACAGCCGGAACGCGTCCGGGTAGATGTGCCTGACCGCGACGATGCGGTCGCCCGGCTCGACGAAGCTCAGCACCGCCGACGAGATGGCGGACATGCCGCTTGCGAAACCGATAGCGTCCTCGGCGCCTTCCAGCTTTGCGAGCATTTCCTCGAACATGCGCACGGTCGGGTTCAGCCCACGCGTGTAGGTCGGCCGCACTTTTTCACCACGGTATGTCTCGAGCATCTCGTCATAGTTCGGGAAGGTAAAGAGCGAGGTCTGCACGATCGGCGGCACGACGGCATCGAAGGCGTTGCCCTCGTCATGCGCGGCGATCAGCGATGCCTGGTCGAAAAAATCGGGATCGTTCATTTCGACATTTCCTCGATATCCTCTTCCACGATCTCGAGGATCTTCAGCGTTTTTTCCCGCGCCAGCTCCGCGTCCCTGGCGACGATGGCATCGAACAACTCGCGGTGATGCGGGAACGATCGCCGGGCGAAATCCTGGCGGTCGAAAGGATGGTCCCAGAAACGCTCGAACGCTTCGCGCATCTGCCCCAGGAGCTGCCGGAAAAGCGGGTTGTGCGTGGCGTCGTAGACGGCCAGGTGAAAGGCCAAATCTTCTGGGCCCGACGTGCCGGTGGCAAGATGGACGCGCTCCATCTCGATGAGTTTTTCCTCGATCGTCCGCAGATCGTCGGAGGTGCGCCGCCGCGCCGCAACCATGCTTGCCTCGGCCTCGATGCCGCGGCGCACCTCGAGGGTGTGCAAAAGACCGTCGCGCAACTCTGCCGTATCGAGCGACAGCGGCAAATGGATTGTGCCGGCGGATATCGGCTTGAGCAGATAGGTGCCGCTGCCTTTGCGGGTCTCGGTGACGCCGAGCGCTTCGAAACGCCCCATCGCCTCGCGTATCGTCGAACGTCCGACGGAAAGCGCGGCCATCAATTCGCGCTCCGTCGGAAGCCGGTCACCGCTCTTCAGCGCGGCGCGCTCGACATAGTCGGCGAGCGCTTCCATGACCTGCTTGCCGCGATCCAGCGGCGGGAGCGTGGCGATTGCCACACGCGTGGCAGGTGGCAGTTCGCCGCGCGCTCGCATGGGCACCTACGTTCAAAATTGGTCTGACATCTTAGCAGTTTTGCGCGCGATCATCCTTTCGTCAAGTGGCCTGGGCAGTGTCTCAGTTTGAATTGCGGCTCATGTCCATCCGGTGAATGGTTTGCCTGTCGCAAATGTCCCTCTAAAAAAATGGATGTTTCGCGACCGATTTTTGCGACAGCCGCAAGGACCGCTCGTCGCCCGAATGCGACGGTCATGTCGGCCGTAGCCAGCAGGACTCGGAGTGGGCAAGCTGAGTGGTGAACCAGCCACGTTTCCGACGAGAGACCGTGCGGTCGACTTCTCAGGCCAATCCGTGCCAAAGACGCAATGTGCGGATCAAGGAGCCGAATGTGATGCCATTGGATGGTGTACGTGCCTTGGTATTCGACGTCTTCGGCACTGTCGTCGATTGGCGCAGCGGCGTGGCGCGCGAAGCTGAACCGTTCCTGAAGCGGCATGGTGCGGGAACGGCCATTCCTACCGCTTTCGCGGATGCGTGGCGCCGCCGTTACTCCCCAGCGATGGAGGAGGTGCGCAACGGCCGGCGGCCCTTTACACGGCTCGACGTGCTGCATCGGGAGAACCTGGAAGCTGTTTTGCCAGAATTCGGGGTCGACCTGGCTTCGGTGCCAGCGTCCGAGTTGGACGAACTGAACCTGGCATGGCACCGATTGGAGCCATGGCCGGATGCGGTGGCCGGCCTCACACGGCTGAAGGCCCGCTATATCATCGCGCCGCTCTCGAACGGTAACATCGTCCTCATGCTCAACATGGCGAAGCGTAGTCGCATCCCCTGGGATGCGATCCTCGGCGCCGAAGTGGTGCAAGCGTACAAGCCGATGCCGGAAGCTTATCTTCGCACCGCTGACGTCCTGGCAATGAAGCCAGATGAGATCTGTCTCGTGGCCGCTCACAATGGCGACCTTGCAGCGGCCCGGGCATGCGGATTGCGAACAGTCTTTGTCCCGCGTCCGACCGAGCACGGGTTAGCGCAGACGACGGACCTGCACCCTGATCAGGCCTGGGACCTGGTGGCCAGCGACTTCATTGAATTGGCTGAACGGCTTCAGCTGTAGCGTGTCTCAACGATCAGCAAACCACCCCCTTCCGGCAGGCTTTACGCCTTGCGTTCCCAGCGCCGATCTGATGTCTGCTGCCAGTAGGTGACCGCGTGGCCGGCTTCCTTCATCGTCTTCCAGTGCGAGCGCGCCGCCTGGACCTGGGCTGCATCGTGGCCGTCGAACAGGAACACGGCGCGCTCATAGCTACCAAGCTCCGGCGGCGCCGCGCCGTCGACCAAGAAGCGTATCTGCGCCTCGTTCGGATTGTCCTGGCCGGTTGTCAAAAGGATCGGCTGCTCGGCCAGATGGGATTCGCGGTCCGTCGCGTGCGCCAGGAACGAATCGTCCCTAAAGGTCCAAAGATGCTGGTCCAGCACGTCGCGCCGCTCCTCGGTGCCGGTTTGCACCACGGCGCGCCAACCACGATCGACGCTGCGCTCGAGCAGGCCGGGCAACGCATCCTCCAGCGTCGATTCGGTCAGGTGGTAGAACAGGACGTCGGCCATGATCGTGCCTTAAAAATCCTCACCCCTCGTAGTTGTCGCGCACCAGCCGGTCGAGCAGCCTGACGCCGAAGCCGGAGCTCCATGACTGGTTGATCTCGCTGGACGGCGCGCCCATCGCCGTGCCGGCGATGTCGAGATGCGCCCAGGGTGTATCCTTGACGAAGCGCTGCAGGAACTGTGCCGCGACGATGGCGCCGCCGTGACGGCCGCCGATGTTCTTCATATCGGCATTTTTCGAATCGATCAGCTTGTCGTATTCGGTGCCGAGCGGCATCCGCCACACTCGTTCCTGCGTCGCCTGCCCGGCGCTCGTCAGCCTGTCCGCCAGTTCGTCGTTGTTGGAGAACAGCCCGGCATAGTGCTGGCCGAGCGCGACCATGATCGCGCCGGTCAGCGTCGCCAGATTGACCATGAATTTCGGCTGGAAGCGATCGTTGCAGTACCACAGCGCATCGGCCAGAACGAGGCGGCCTTCGGCGTCTGTGTTGAGCACCTCGATGGTCTGGCCCGACATCGAGGTGACGATGTCGCCGGGGCGCTGCGCATGGCCGTCGACGGCATTTTCCACCAGCCCGATGACGCCGACGACATTGGCCTTGGCCTTGCGGGCAGCCAGCGCGTGCATCAGCCCGGTCACGGCGGCCGCGCCGCCCATGTCACCCTTCATGTCCTCCATGCCGGAGGCCGTCTTTATCGAATTGCCGCCGGTGTCGAAAGTGACACCCTTGCCGACGAAGGCAACCGGGCTGTCCTTGGCTTTGCCGCCGTTCCATCGCATGACGGCTATGCGGGCGCCACGTGGCGAGCCTTGCGCGACGCCGAGCAGCGCGCCCATGCCGAGCTTCTTCATATCCTTCTCGACCAGGATCTCGACCGTGACGCCGAGCGCTTCCAGTTCGCTGACGCGGGCGGCGAATTCCACTGGCCCGAGTATATTGGCCGGTTCGTTGACCAGGTCGCGCGCCAGGAGCACCCCGTCGATCACCGCCACCTCGTCGGCGAAGGCCTTTTTCGCCGCCGCCGGATCGGTGGTGTGGATGGTCACCTTAACTGGCTTTTTGGGCTCGGCCTTCTTGCCATCGCGCTGGCCGTCATTATTGTCCTTTTTCGTCTTGTACTTGTCGAAGGTATAGCTACGCAGAAGGATGCCCGCGGCAAGCTGTGCCGCTTGCCTGCCGCCGACGTCAGCATCCGGCAGATCGAGCACGACGGCCACC
>NZ_SUEO01000041.1:31857-34683 GCF_004962925.1 Mesorhizobium sp.
CCTCGGTCGCCTTGCGCAAGGATCCAGCGATGGTGCCGCCAAGCTTGAGCCAGGCATGGTCGTCGAGCCCCGAGACCTTGCCGGCGCCGACCGCCACCAGCCGGTCGAGCGATGTGCCCTCCGGCGCCAACACTTCGACCAGGCCGGCGAACTTGCCGGAAAAGTCGGCCACCGGAAAAGCCCGCTCGAGGGTCTTTGCCGGATCGCAAGCCTTTGCCGCGTCGCCGAGACCGCCATCGTTGGCCGCCAGCACGAAGACACTGCCCTTTTTGGGCGTTGCGAATTTGGCGAAGGCGATCGAAGGTCTCGAAGTCATCATGTCCTGCTTTCGGGAACGGCGTTGGGTTTTTGGGAGAGTGCCTTGACGAAACCCGATACTTGGCCGTTTCCGACCGGAAGCACCACCCTATTTTTCAAGCCTTGGTTTAATTGGCCTTTCAGCCGTTCGCGCCCCATCGCGGATCAAACCGATGGAACCGCTTTGTCTCTTCCGGTCAATGGGCGGCCGGTTGAAACAGCTCGATCACATTCCCGGATGGATCCTCGAGCAGGGTTTGAGAGCCACCGACGCCGGTTATGATATCGTTGCGAAAGACAAGCCCGGCGCTCTTCAGGCGCGCAACCTCCTCCTTCAGGTCCGGCATCAGCAACAGCAAGCGATTCCACCCTCCTGGCACCGGCCGGCGACCATCCGGCATCGCCCGGGCACCGGAACTGCCGGGGCCGCTCAAGAGAAGGCGTAGCGGACCACGCGTGACAGACGCAAAAGCCGGCCGTGCGTCCTGTTCAATGGAGAAGCCCAGATATCCCGTATAGAAATCAACGGAGGCGGCGACATCATCGACAATGTAGCGAATGCTGGCCGGTGTCATGACCAAGGACCCTTTCAGTTTGAGCAGCAGCGTTTTATCAAAAGGCATCCACTATCGGCAACGCTCCCGAGCATGAACCAGGGGTTCTCTTCTGAAAACCTAACCGCGAGGAACGTGCTGGTGTATGTCGGGCTGTTCTCCAGTTTGGCCAATCCTTGCAAAAAACGATCAGGAGACAGGTCAGTGAATGATACCTCGCATGCTGGCGCCGGCCCTGGCGGGAGCAATCGCGCGTCCGGCCATCGCCTGAAACGGGGCTCGCCGGGCGAGGTGTTCTGGGTCTTTCTTAAACTCGGCCTGACTCCTTTGGCGGCCCGATCGCCCATCTTGGCTACTTCCGGGATGAATTGGTCGTGCGGCGCAAATGGCTCAGCGAGGGTGCATACGCCGACTTGGTCGCGCTCTGTCAGTTCTTGCCCGGTCCCGCCTCCAGTCAGGTCGGCTTCTCGCTCGGCGTCTTGCCCGGCAATGGGCTGCTCGGCGGTCTCGCTGCCTGGTTTGCCTTCACCATGCCGTCGGCAATCATTCTGTTCGCCTTTGCGCTCGGAGCGGCAGCGTTTACAGGGCCGGTAGCCGAAGGGTTCCTCCACGGCCTCAAGCTGGTCGCCGTTGCGGTCGTCGCTCAAGCCATCTGGGGCATGGCGCGAACCCTCACGCCCGATCGCGCACGCGCCGGCATCGCCCTTGCCGCGATCGCGATCGTCGTCATCTTTACGGGGTTATTCGGACAGATCGCGGCCATCGGGCTCGGCGCGTGCGCAGGCCTGTCGTTCCGCCGCGGAGAGGCTGCACCGATCTCCGGCCATTTGAGTTTTCCGGTCAGCCGGCGAAGCGGCGGGGTCGCGCTGGTCCTCTTCGGGGCGCTTCTCCTGTTGCCTCCGCTTGCCGTCACCGCGACCGGCTCTCAAGCACTCGCTTTATTCGATGCCTTCTACCGGTCGGGTTCATTCGTCTTCGGCGGTGGCCACGTCGTGCTGCCCCTGCTCCAGGCGCAAGTCGTTGGGCCGGGATGGGTCACCAACGAAGCCTTCCTTGCTGGATACGGCTTGGCACAGGCTGTTCCCGGGCCGCTCTTTACGTTCGCCGCCTATCTCGGAGCGGTAATGGGACCTGCGCCGAATGGCCTTATCGGCGCAGCCATTGCGCTCGTGGCGCTGCTCCTGCCCGGCATGCTGTTGGGTTATGGCATGCTGCCCTTTTGGGACGCACTGCGTTCGCTCCCCGTCGCCCAGGCCGCCATTCGCGGCGCGAACGCCGCCGTCGTCGGCATCCTCGCCGCCGCACTCTACAGCCCGGTCTGGACCAGTGCCGTTTTACACCTCGCGATTTCGCCCTCGCCCTCACGGGTTTCCTCCTGCTCACCGTCTGGAAGCGCCACCCTGGATGGTGGTCGTTCTTCTGGCTGCGGCTGGAACGAGCCTGCACCTGATCTGAAAAAGACGACAGCATCGGAATCCCCAATGCCGGCAAAGACGAAGCTGCTCGATCATTCGGGGATGAGCGGGAAAACCTTCATCGCCCTTGTGATTTCCTTGGCGATTGCCCTGGCCTGAATTCGGGCATTGGCGAAGCAGCCGCGAATGCTTGGCCGCATGCCGGTAAACCACAGGCCGGGCAATTTCGGGTCGGTCTCGCCGCCGTTGAAAAGCGGAACGCCCTTGCCGTCGAGGACACCGAGCTTGCCGACCATGCGTTCGAGCCCGGTGCGGTAGCCGGTTGCCGCGATGACGATATCGGGCGCGATCAGGTTGCCGTTGTCGAGGATGACACCGTCGCGGGTAAATTCCCTTACCTGCGGCAGTACCACGACCTCACCGGCCTTGATGGCGCGGACGGCGCCGTCGTCTGTGGCGATGGCAGTGTAATCGGCGGTCAGGCGGCTTGCGCCTCCCGAGGACGCGGGCGGCAGGCCAAACTTCGTCAGGTCGCCGAAAACCAGGCGCTGCGTTGCCGC
>NZ_SUEO01000419.1 GCF_004962925.1 Mesorhizobium sp.
GGCCGACGGCCGACGGCGCCATCTTCCAGATCATCCAGGCCGCGGTCGATCTCGGCATCGCCAAGGCGGCGATCGACGAGACTGTCGGCTTCGTGCGCACCAAGTCGCGCGCCTGGATCGACAGCGGCGTCGATCATGCCTGGCAGGATCCTTATACGATCCAGGCGATTGGCGACCTTCGCCTGCGGACCAACGCGGCAGAGGCGGTTCTGGAAAGGGCCGGGCTTGCGGTCGATCGCGCCGTGGCCGACCCGAACGAGAAGACCGTCGCGGAAGCGCAGATCGCGGTTGCCGAATCCAAGATTCTCACCACAGAGATCGCCATCATTGCCACGAACAAGCTGTTCGAGCTCGCCGGCACACGCTCGACGCTGGCCGAGCACAATCTCGACCGGCACTGGCGCAACGCCCGCACCCACACGCTGCACGATCCGGTGCGCTGGAAATACGCGATCCTCGGCAACTACTACCTCAACGACGTAAATCCGCCACTCCATGCCTGGAGCTAGTGAGCGCCTCCAAATCACAGAGGACCATTCATGAGCATTGCCACTCCCGACAGGATCAAGGTCCTGTGGTTTCTGCCGACTCATGGCGACAGCCGCTATCTCGGCACCTCAGAGGGGGGAAGGGCGGTCGACTTGCCCTATCTCACCCAAGTCGCGAAAGCCGCCGATGCCATCGGCTACTATGGCGCGCTGCTGCCGACAGGACGCAGTTGCGAAGA
>NZ_SUEO01000420.1 GCF_004962925.1 Mesorhizobium sp.
GGCCGTCACACGCCGTTCTTCACCAACTACCGTCCGCAGTTCTATTTCCGCACGACCGACGTGACCGGCATCGTGTCGCTGCCGGAAGGCACCGAGATGGTGATGCCGGGCGACAACATCACGGTCGATGTCGAGCTGATCGTGCCGATCGCCATGGAAGAGAAGCTGCGCTTCGCCATCCGTGAAGGCGGCCGCACCGTCGGTGCCGGCATCGTCGTCACCATCAAAGAGTAATCGACGCCGGCGTTGCCGGCTAGATCGAAATGCGAAAGGGCAGTCCTCGGGCTGCCCTTTTTGCTTTTGGGGCACCGCCGATATGCACCTGCGCAGTCGCTCCAAAACCTGTTGCAAGCCTTCAAACCTGAACTAGTATAGGTTGCATAGCGGGGGCTTGCCCAAATGGTTCCATGGCACCGTTTGAATGGCCAGACATGGTGGACGCTGGGGGTGATCTGCCTGGCGTCGTTCCTTGTCATGGGACACGCTGCCTTCGCGGCGAATACAAAAAAATCTGCGCCGGATCTTGGCCCGACGATGCGGTTTGTCGTCGTCCGCAGCAGCGCGCCTGGTTGCGAACCGATCTGCCCGGAATGGATATCGGCTGAAGGCTCGATAGAAGCCGGCACGCCGGCCCTGTTCAAACGCACGCTCAAAGCACTCGGCGGCCGAAAACTGCCTGTTGTCGTGGACTCTCCCGGCGGCAACGTCGAAGCGGCGCTG
>NZ_SUEO01000421.1 GCF_004962925.1 Mesorhizobium sp.
CGACGATCGATAGCCTCGACGGCGAGGAGATCGAGCCCTACGCCAACCGGCTGTTCCGCGCCTGGAAGCTCGGCCAGGCCGGCGAGGACAATGGCGTGCTTTTGCTGGTCGCCCAGAACGACCGCAAGATGCGCATCGAGGTCGGCTACGGGCTGGAAGGCACGCTCACCGACCTGCACACCAAGCTGATCATCGAAAACGACATGGTGCCCGCCTTCCGCGAAGGCGACTTCTCCGGCGGCATAGCCAAGGCCGTCGACGACATGGTCATGGTGCTGGAAGGCAATCCGGAAGAGCTGGAAGCGCGCGGGACCCGCAACCAGCAGGCGCCATTCAACACCGATGATCTGTTCTTTGCGATCTTCATAAGCATCTGGGCGATCATCTTCTTCGGCAGCATCGCCGCCTCCATCCTGCCGCCGATCTTCGGCCAGAAGATCGGTCCTGGCCGCTATCGCTGGCTGGGCATGACCTTCGAGCCGAGCCGGCGGTCTTCCAGCGGCTGGTCGGGAAGTTCCGGCGGGGGATGGTCGTCGGGTTCAGGCGGTGGCGGCTTTTCCGGCGGCGGTGGCTCGTCCGGCGGCGGCGGCTCATCGGGAAGCTGGTGACCAGCATGACAAGATGCGACATCCGTCCACCAGGTTCCGGCCGCTTCGCCGCGACGATCGGCGCTGCCCTGATGGCCATGGCGGTGCTGCTGCTTGTCGGCTTTACCGCGCT
>NZ_SUEO01000422.1 GCF_004962925.1 Mesorhizobium sp.
GTTTATAAGAACCCGCTTGCTGCTTTGCCCGCGGAACTGACGTCTACCGGACGCTCTCCAAGCTCAGACACGCATCGCCTTGTGCGGGAGAGCCTCCCTTTGAAGGGCAGGTCCACTCATCTTCAATTTCTAGCCATTGAGATGTGAACTCTCATCCTACGAATGAATGACAGGCGACACAGGTTTCGCCGAAACATCGCGCTAACGAAACCAGCACGGTTCCTTCGGTCTGCTGCTGGTTCGGGGAACCGGCACTTTAAGCTAACTTTGAGGGAGAATCGACAATGCCGAAATGGCCTAGAATGATCTTGGGGACGCCAGCACCTTCGCGGCTCGCGGTCGGGTCAAAACTGATCCATCAGTTTTCCATTGGCACGCGCAGCTTTAGGTCACAAAGAATGCACCTGCCGTAAGCGAGAGACCTGGAGAAAGGGTGGCGAACTGTGTTTGAGCTGCGCCGCCGATGCCGTCGCTGTCGAAAGAGAGCGCCCCGGTTGAATTGTTGTAGATGATGTGGTCGGAACTATCGTGCGCGGCCGTACCCGCAAAGAAGGCGGCGGCTGTGAGCGCGCCCGCGTTCAGCCCGGCAAAAATGGCGTTGTCGAGGTGGATCTTGTCCTGGGACTTGTTGAAGTCGGTAATCCTGTCGACATTGCCGTCACCAAGGGCGCTATTGAAGACGAAGATGTCGTTGCCGCCAAAGCCGCTCAACTTATCG
>NZ_SUEO01000423.1 GCF_004962925.1 Mesorhizobium sp.
ATCTTAGGCCTACCACTTGTCTTTGCTTGCTTACTTCTAAAGCAAACCAGACTGAAGAGAGTAGAGAAATACTTTTTATTACGTTATCCAGAATGCGATGCCCCAAGGCAAGAAAGTTGCAATCGGCTTTCTTTCCTATGATTATACTCGAATAGCTAATGTCAGATCTTCAATATGGTTCTGTAAATCAATCAACTCTGTCTTGGTAAACCCAATACCTTGTCTTTTCAGCTTTGAATCCAACAACAACCTTATAACATCATCGTGATACTGACCAACATTAGAACCCGAAGTTAAAGACTTAGCAATCCCCGACAGCTGACTGTAGAAATTGTTCCAGAACTGCTCAATAGTACGAGACTTACTGGAATCAGCTCCAGTCCTACAGCTGGTGAAATTGATCAAAAGCCTGTCTTTGTCTTTCTCGGGTTTTAACCGTTCACCACGACATATACATACATTAACCCATTAACGGAAGCCTTCTTCTCGTGAAAGTCCTTTGCTCAAGCCAAAAGGGATCAAGGAAGTACGAGCTAGTAAGATGGTTGGACCCCCGGGGAAGAACCCAGAGAAAGTACCTCTACAACAATAGATAT
>NZ_SUEO01000424.1 GCF_004962925.1 Mesorhizobium sp.
CTGTCGATGTCAGCGCCGCCCCTTATCTGCCTGCCGGCATCTTCTCCCCGTATAGTGACGGGGAGAAGGGGCTGGCCGCAACCTCGGCTCGCTTCTGGCAACGCTGGAGATTGGCGAAATCCTTGCGAAGGCGTCTTTCTCCCCGTCACTAAACGGGAGAAATGCCCGGCAGGGCAGTGAGGGGCAGCGCATACAGGCCGCGCGGCTGGAGTGTTCCAATGCGTGCGGAAAAATCCTAAACCGATGCGATGTCGAAGCGAATCGCCGGTCCCGAGATCGAACGCCTGATCCAGCTCCTGGCCAAGGTGCCGGGGCTCGGCCCCCGTTCGGCCAGGCGAGCAGCACTCCACCTCATCAAGAAGAAGGAACAGCTGCTGTCGCCGCTGGCCGCCGCCATGAGCGAGGCGGTCGACAAGGTGCGCATCTGCTCGACCTGCGGCAATGTCGATACCTCCGACCCCTGCCTGATCTGCACCGATCCGCGCCGCGATGCCGGCACGCTGATCGTCGTCGAGGACGTGGCCGACCTGTGGGCACTGGAGCGGGCGGCGGCCATGAATGTCCGCTATCACGTGCTCGGCGGCTCGTTGTCGCCGCTCGACGGCATCGGGCCCGAGCAACTCAACATCCGCTCGCT
>NZ_SUEO01000425.1 GCF_004962925.1 Mesorhizobium sp.
GCGCTGGTGGTGCTTTT
The DNA here is from genome assembly GCF_004962925.1 of Mesorhizobium sp. Taxonomy (GTDB): domain Bacteria; phylum Pseudomonadota; class Alphaproteobacteria; order Rhizobiales; family Rhizobiaceae; genus Mesorhizobium. The sequence goes on from NZ_SUEO01000425.1 coordinate 18, forward strand.
GGTGCGCCCCTCCGGCCTGTTTGGCCAGAAAACCGTCGAAAGGGTCTGAACCATGGCCGTGCAAGCTCTCGACACCGCAAGGCTTCCAGTCGACTGGGCGAAACTCGTTCAGAAGCTGGCATTGCCGACCGCCCTGTTCGTCGTCGCCTACGGCGTGGTCCCTGCCTATGCTTCGGGCTATCTGGTCGAGGCGATCCTGCTGCCATTCCTGGCGCTCAGCCTGGCGGCGGTCGGCCTCAATTTGCTGACCGGCTATTGCGGCCAGCTCTCGCTTGGCTCTTCCGCCTTCATGGCGGTGGGCGCGTTCGGCGCCTACAATTTCAACCTTAGGGTCGAAGGCCTGCCGCTGGCGGTGACCATGATCCTGGCCGGAATTTCCGCCGCCGGCTTCGGCGTCGTGTTCGGCCTGCCCAGTCTCAGGCTGCGCGGCTTCTACCTCGCCGTCTCGACGCTCGCCGCCCAGTTCTTCGTGCAATGGGCGCTAACCAAGTTCGGCTGGTTCTCCAACGACAACCCGTCCGGGGTGGTCTCGGCGCCGCACCTGGCCGTCGCCGGTCTTTCGCTCGACAGCGCGACCGGCCGCTATTTGCTTTCGGTGACGACGGT
>NZ_SUEO01000426.1:0-219 GCF_004962925.1 Mesorhizobium sp.
TCCGGAAACACGTCGCTGGCTGCGATGATGTGACCGCTGCGAACGGCGTCCATCAGCGCCGGAAAATCGACCACGCCGGCACGGCTGAGCAGGATGAAGGCGGCGCCTTTGCGCATTCTGGCAAAGGCATCGGCGCCGAGAAAACCCTGGTTTTCGCTGGTCACCGAAGCGACGACGAAGACGAAATCGCTGGTCGACAAAACCGTGTCGAGCGTGGCC
>NZ_SUEO01000426.1:229-615 GCF_004962925.1 Mesorhizobium sp.
GATCGAATACCCTGGTCCGCGTGCGAAAGCCTGACAGCAGCCGGTTGAGTGCGCGACCGAGATCGCCGAAGCCGATGATGCCGACATCCGCGCCGGAGAGAAGCCGCGCCGTCCGGTTGCCGTCGCCGCCCCACAGTTCCTTGCCTTGCCGGAAGGCGAGATCGGCGTCGACGATGTCGCGGGCGAGGTTGAGCGCCATGGCGACGCCGAGCTCGGCCACCGGCTCGGCGAACACCAGGCCCGTGGTAACGACATGGATGCCGCGTGCAAACAGCGTCTCATACGGCATGTTGTTGATGAGGTTGCTCTCGACATTGAACACGCAGCGCAGCGTTTGCATCTTGTCGAGCGTCTCCGGTGCTATCGGCGGCTGGCCGACAATGTAG
>NZ_SUEO01000042.1 GCF_004962925.1 Mesorhizobium sp.
TGCGTGATGGCAATCCAAGAGGACGTCGTGCCGCCGACCGCCAACTATCGCGAGCCAGATCCCGCTTGCGACCTCGACATCACACCCAATGTGCCGCGCGAGCGCAAGGTGCGCGTCGCCATGAGCAACGCCTTCGCCATGGGCGGTACGAACGCAGTTCTGGCATTCAGGCAGGTGTAGAAGCCATGCAAGACGCCTCATTTGAGGTCACCTGTCGTATCTAGCTGCTTGAGGGGCGGGGCATTGTGAAACAGGGGGAGCTGTGTGGCCCCTCTTTCTCGGCTCGACGATGTGGAAGGAGCCTGTGCGGCGAAACGGGCCGACGCCCCCCCAGGCCCAGAACTTGGGCGAAACCAACTCCCACCAAAGCACAGCCGCTTTAGTAGCCGAACAATGAAGCCTCGCTCGACGAGCCGCCGCCTCTACTGTCAGCGGCATCACGCGGTTGAAGCGAACAGCGCAGCGGCTACTGTTTCCCGCACAACTCGGACGGCAATTGGGACAAGTCCGCACATGTCGTCACGTAAGCTGAACGCCGCAGGTACAGCCAAATTGGGGGCGGGGCGTTTCTGCCGTTTTGATAGAATTCTATCAAACTGACAATTTTCCTTGCACGAATGCAAGGAGAGCTCGATTGACTCCCCTCCTTTCTTGTCAAGGATGGGTTTGCAGGCTGCGGTGCGGCAGAAGCCGGACAGAACGGCGACCGGTCGAGTAAAGGCCTGCGCAAACAAGCGCGCATATTGCGGGCGCCCGCACGGAGGAGAAGACGCTCGTCCTGGTGAAAGACAACGATGCTCAGGCGCCATTGCCATTTGCCGAGGGGGTCCGCGCGCCGGAAATTTCGAAGCAACAAAGGTGAGATCGAGAATGATGATGGCGAAATACAACACAGCTCACCGTCCAGTGCAGTTCTACCGGCGGGTGGCGGAGTGGGATGGGCTGCCAAATGGAACGTAAAAAGATCAGCAAGGAGATGCTTGGCGATAGTCAGGCGCTGCGCAAGCTGCGTGAGCACCTTGTCAAGGTGGCCAAGGCGAAGACTACGGTCCTGTTGCGAGGTGAATCCGGAACCGGCAAGGAGCTGGTTGCCAAAGCCATTCACGAGCTCTCGCCTCGCGCCAAGCAGCCCTTCATCAAGGTCAATTGCGCGGCGCTCACCGAGACGCTTCTGGAATCTGACTTGTTCGGTCATGAGAAGGGTGCCTTCACCGACGCGAGCAGTTTGCGCAAGGGGCGCTTTGAGGCTGCCGACAAAGGCACATTGTTTCTGGACGAGATTGGCGAGATATCAGGTTCGTTCCAGGCTAAGCTGCTGCGTGTCCTGCAGGAGCAGGAGTTTGAGCGCGTCGGCAGCAACCACACCATTAAAGTTGATGTTCGCGTGATTGCCGCAACGAACAGGGACTTGGAAACGGCAGTTCAACGCAAGGAGTTCCGGCAAGACCTCTATTATCGCATCAACGTCGTCACTTTACGCGTGCCGGCGTTGCGCGAAAGGCGAGGTGATATTCCGCTCTTGGCCGCTCAGTTTCTCAAGAATTTCAATACTGAGAATGATCACACGCTGACCTTCGCTCCCGAAGCGATTGAGGTGCTAATGAACTGCGAATTTCCAGGTAACATCCGAGAGCTCGAAAACTGCGTTCAACGGACGGCAGTTCTGGCGACGGGTCCATCAATCCTCAGAACTGACTTTGCCTGTTATGCGGATCAGTGCTTGGCCGCGGCGCTGTGGAAGAACGGACCGCCGACGTCAGAGAAGTCGACTACGATCGAGCCTTCCGCCGCCTGTGCCGCCCCGCCCGTCGGCGACGGGCAAGCGCCGATAGGCCCTGCCACGACTCGTGGTAGGGTGCCCGATGCCGATACGGTCATTGCTGCCATGGAAAAGTGTGGCTGGGTGCAGGCAAAGGCGGCGCGCCTGCTCGGTTTGACCCCGCGCCAGATCGGCTACGTGCTGAGAAAACGCGGTATCGAGATCAAGCGTCTCTGAAACAACCCGCCGAGCAAGAGCTGGAGCAGGTCAAGCATTGGTGCTCTGGCGCCGAGCCCATCGGCCAGGCTTACGAAGTGGGTGTGAACAGCGCTGCCAAGATTCCGGCCGTGTGCTTTCTACCACCAGTCGTACTGGGGCTCTGCGACTGACAAACTAAAAAGGAGTAATGCTATGGCTAGTAACTTCGCTCTACACCGCAAGGGCAAATCAATTCGACGTGCCTGAAATCCAGAAATAATCGATGTATCATTGGTGACACGCCAGCATGCGTAGAGGCGACGCGCAGATCTCCGCTGGCGGGACCTGATCGATACATTAGCTGATGGCTTACCGCTCGATATCACGCAATCTGAGATGGGCATGAAAGTGAGTTCGACCGCTGGACAGTTGCCGACTTCGTCAGGTATTGGCCCCTGCGACCGGTTGATCTGCGATATCCAAATTCTTGGAAGTTGGTCGAGACGAAACTGTCGCCCCGGCTCGTGACCGACCGCGCGCCCGGCAAGACCGAGTTACAAAGTTGCCGAGGCAGTTTGATGTGCGTTCCTGCATCACTGTACGGGACACAACCTGACGGGAGACTATGATGCGTAGCCAAAAAGAAAAGATGCTCGCAGGCGAGTTTTACAATGCGGCGGATCCGGAGATCCAAGCTGACCTGTTGGCCACCGGGGCTTGGCTCAAGCGGTACAATGATACGCTGGGGCAGACCACGGGGCATTGGCATGAGCTTTTGTCCGAGCGGCTGGGAGAGGTTGGGCGCGGAACGGTCATCCGTCCGCCCTTTTTTTGCGACTACGGATTCAATATCCTCATTGGAGCCAATGCCTACATCAACTTCAACTGCGTTATTCTTGACGTGGTAGAGGTCAAAATCGGGCAAGGAACGGCAATTGGGCCTGCTGTGCAGATTTATACCGCCGATCATCCACATGATGCCGAGCAGCGGCAGGCCGGCCTGCAGGTCGGGCGTCCTGTTCGCATTGGCAGCCGTGTCTGGATCGGCGGTGGAGCAATCATTCTGCCTGGCGTCACGATTGGTGATAATGCAGTGGTAGGCGCTGGCTGCGTGGTCACACGAGATGTTCCCGCCGGGGCAAAGGTAGTGGGAATTCCTGCTCGCGTCGCCAACCCACATAAACAGGCATAATCAGCCTCCTTGACCCTGGAGGTGCATGCGAACTGTCGAAACTGTGCCAAATTTCTGCCGAAGCTATTGAGCGCTGCATATCTTGTCGCGGTTCGGCTCGGGCGCTTCAGTTCTTTTGCCACGGGTGTCACAAAATCATGTGCGTAATGCCGCCGCAACGTGCTCACGTCCCGCAGCAGCGGGCCCTTTCACATGGCCCAACGAATTCAGAGCCTTCGTTGTGCTGCCAGTAGCATTACTGCTCAGATGTATTCCCAACTGAGTTTTCGCCCTTGGAGGCAAGCGACTCACCAGCAATCGCCGGCCATTAATCCTGGCTAGCATCGACCCCGACGAGGCGAGCCGCGGCGTTGCCGATCGGCATGTCGATGACCGTGATTGCGCCTTCGGCAAGGAAACGACGTTCGTTTCTGGTCAGCGTAGCCGAATCGATCACCGCAAAATGTGGGCCAGTGGAGCGCTTCATCATCTGTCTGGCATATGTGCGCAGCACCTGATCGTTGAAGCGACAGCCAACGAAGAAAAAGCCCCGGTTGACGCGCCGTTGCTTCACCACGTCCGGGATCGGCGTCTGGATATCAATTTCGGTTAGGACTTCGACGTAATCGGAATCAGCCACGAGGAAGTTTGCGGCCGGCCTGACGCTGCCGTGCGGCGCATAGAGCACCGTCCTTGCCACTTGTTCGGCGTCGAGTTCTGTTCCTGACAAATCGTAAGTTCTCGTCCAGATGTTACCAATTCCGGTCGCGCGCGTCGTTCCTTGTATCTCGACAACGTCTGTTTGGCCGGCCTCTGCAAGGGCTGCCCGCATGGCGCCATCGTACCAGCTGTCGATGATGACAGACAGTTGAAGGGTTGCGAGCCAGGCGTGAAGAACGGTCGGCTCGGCGGGGGCTGCGAATATCTCCGCCATCCACGCTTGAAGAGTCCGACGATGTCGGCGCTGCTCGATAAACTGGGCGACCGACCACATATTGGTGCGAATCCTGGAAGGGGCAGGCGCCCGCTTGTTGAGTGCCGCGGCGACATCTTCCGGGGTGCAAGGTACAGGTGATTCCGGCGCGTTAAGCTGCAGAAGACCAGGACCGAGATAGGGGATCACTCGATCGGCCTTGAGAGCGCCCTTCAGCAGGTCAATCAGCTTTTTGGCAAAACTGCCCCGGACGACGACGAGATGGTCCCAGCTCAGCATCGTGTTCATACGCGTTTCCTTTCCGCCACTGAACCCACCGGCATCAGGCCCCGTCGGAAATCTTCATCGCCTCGACGGTGATCGGCAAACGCGTATCGCGCGGAAGGTCGGGCAGCATGAGCCGCCAACCGTTCCTGAGCGTCACGGTCCCGCCCCATAAGTCTGCGTTCTCAATCTCGGTGATCGGCTCTTCGAGATCCTTCTTGGGGACATAAGCCGACAAGCCAGTAGCGGTCCTGCGAATCATTACTTTCATCCGGCTGTTCCTCCGTTGGAAATGCCTTCAGCTCCGCAGGGAACCTCGACTTTGTCGAGGCTAATGAGTTCGCGCGCTCGCATGCCGACGACCGTGCCACGATCGATCCATTCGACCGCATAGATGAAGAATTGCTGGAGAAAGGTTCCAATGTCGCGCACGTAGCCTTCGTCGCCCTTCCGCACGAGGTTTTCGCCGACCTCCTTGCCGGGATAGGTGCCGTCGTTTTTTATGTGGCGTGTCGCACGGACCCGCTCACCCTGCATGAACCGTGGCGGTCTGCCGATTTCGACCTCCTGTTCGCGTCTGGACCACATGGTGTCCACTCCTTTCTCGAGGCTTTTGGTGTGGTCCCGGTTTGCAGGCGTCCTCGTGCGGCGAACCCGACCGTTTCGGCAGGAATCAAGCGGGAACGCAGGTTTTCGATACCGGACAGACCGACACGCATTGCTGCGTATCGAAGGCCTCCTTGCATTCGGTGCACTTGTTTGGATCGATCACATAGGCGTCGCCCTTGAACTTGATCGCTTCCGAGGGACATTCGAACTCGCAGGCCCCGCATTGGGTACATTGGGATGCGATGATCTTGAAAGCCATTCTAACTCCTGGTTATCGGACGAGACGGCTCAGGCCGTCGCCGCTAGTGGTCTGATCCCAAACTCTGCCGCGTAAAGTGCGCTGACTGCGGTCTCGATGTAGTCATGGCCATAGGCGTCGGTTACGCGCAGTCCAGCTCGCGAGAGTTGTTCCTTCGGGCGATTTCCGATCTTGGCGCATAGGACTATGTGTATGCCTTCCAGCGCAGCGATGACGCCCTCGAGGGTGGCGTCTTCGCCCCCGCCTCCGAGGCAATACCGCTCGACCTTCCGATGCCCGACCAAGCTGATCCCTCTAGGCGAGACTTCATAAACCTGGAACTCCTTCGCGTGGCCGAAGTGTTCATTGACGCGTCCACCTCCCTTAGTGGCCACCGCAACCAGAAGCGACTTTTCGGAGTCTGTTGCCTTGATCATACCGATGGCCTCGCCCCTCGCCGCCTCATGATCACGGCGCTCGTGTGCGACCACCTGCCGATAGGCCTGACGCTTGCCAGCCTCGTAGGTGACATCGTTGGGAATCCCGTCCAGCGTGAATTCCTGGCCACGATCTTCACCGAGCAGGCCGACAGCATCTGCCCGGCACTGCCGGCAGTGGCGCATCAACTTGGCGCCACCTTCAAGTCGATCCTGAAGGGCCATCATCTCCATTGCCGTTGGGCCGCGCTGCCCGATGAGTCCGTAGTGTGTGCCGTGCGCCGGGTCCGAAATCAGAGGCATCACGTTGTGCAGGAACGCGCCCCGCTCCTTGACCATTTTGTTCACCTCAAACAGGTGCTGGTCGTTCACTCCAGGAATCATCACCGAGTTGATTTTGGTGAGGATGCCGCGCGCGCTCAGCATTTCCAGGCCCAACATCTGCCGCGCGTGCAAGATTCGAGCGGCTTCGATGCCGAAGTAGCGGCGATTTTCATAAAAGATCCAAGGATAAATCTTTGCGCCGACTTCCGGGTCGACCATGTTGATGGTGATCGTCACGTGATCAACATTCATTTCGGCAAGCTCGGCGACATGGTCCGGCAGCACGAGCCCGTTGGTGGAGACGCACAGCTTTATGTCGGGGATTTCCCTGATGACGCGGTCGAACGTTGCCTTCGTTTTCTCCCAGTCGTAACAGGCATCCCCCGGCCCAGCGATGCCAAGAACCGAAAGCTGCGGAACTTTGTTGGCAACCGCGATGACCTTGCGTAGCGCTTGGTCGGGCGTCAGCTTCTCAGACACAACACCAGGCCGGCTCTCGTTGGCGCAATCGTATTTGCGATTGCAGTAGTTGCACTGGACATTGCAAGCCGGCGCGACCGCCACATGCATACGCGCGAAATAGTGATGCGCTTCCTCCGAAAAGCAGGGGTGATCCTTGATCTTGTCCCAAATAGCCGGATCCACATCGCCCGGGCTGGTCGGCGACGAGCCGTAGGAGGACGGTGCGCAGCCACCGGATTTCGCGGCTGCCAGAAAACCCTCGGATGTCGTGCTAGTCGGCCCCTCAATCGAAATTATCGGTGAGGACATCAAACGGCTCCGTTGCTGGTACGTCGCGGTTCAAGGTGCAAGAGCCATACCAACTTAAAAAAGCGGCTTCAGTTCACTATTTGGGTCGATGTCGGGTTGTGTGAGGCCGGCGCGACACAATTTTGTCCTGCTTGCGACAGTGCAAGTCCAAATCCGTTCAGAAGCACAAAGCACTCCTTGTCGCGCAGAGGGCGCGCAAGACCACTGGCCTGACGATTGGCTCATCCAGGCTCTTAGAATTTCCTTCACCTCGATGCTATGCCGGCGTATCGCCTAGCCGACTTGTCGCGGCGTGAGGCCGAGAATTCGAGCCGCATTAGCCTGAACCCAGCCGGCCTTCTCCATTGTGTCGATCAGCCGGTCACGCTCCGTCCGCCGCGGACCCAGCGCCGGTCCGGCCGTATCGTTAGAATCGCAACCGGCTATCTCGTGTTCAGGGGCGCCGATGCGCCGAACCGGCATCGTGCTGGGCCGTGAGAGCTCGTCGATGACATTGCCACGTTCCGAAAGATTGGTTCCTTCCAGAGGAGAACGCGCAAGTGTGGCTGTTCTTTACACGCAGTTCTCCAGCTCGCGGACGTTGCCGGGGGAAATAGCATTGCGAGATCAGCTCAACTGCCGACGGCGTAAAGCCATGGTTCTCCATATTTCAAGGGTAAGCGCTGTGTCCTTCCAGGAGTGCCCGCGATCTGTGGGCCTGCCATTCTGAGGTGGATCGGAGATCGGCTTGTGTCTGAACTTGAACTTACGATTGACCCTGAGCGGCAGCCTCGGCGTTTCGAGGTGATCAACGGCGCTGTTAGTCGACGGCATTGGTCGATGGACGACAAGGGACGGAGTCATCGCCGAGACCCTGGAGCCGAACGCGGTGATCTCGGAGGTTGCCCGGCGCTACGGGCTGCGGCCGCGGCGGAACGCTCGCAAGCTTGCTACGTCCGCAGGACAGGCCACTCCCGCCTTTGTTCCGGCGGTGGTTTCGGTGGCGCCACCGGAACGACCCGTTGGGCCTACATCCGTGCACCAGAACTCAAGGCCGCGGCCTGAGAATCGGCCGCCGCTCACCCTTTACTTGGTTCCTCAGCCGACAGCGCTAAGAAGGAGAGCAACTTCCGTCGGTGCGAGGATCATTGCGTCGTGGCCAGTGGCGAGTTCCTGCCACGCCCAGCCATCCTGCTTCGCGACCCATTCTCGCGCTCCCGCCATCGGCGGGTGGAGTGGATTAGTGCAGACGACATAGGTTCGGGGCCTGCCGTTGCCGAGCGGGTGCACGAGCTTAAGTCCGCTTTCGTAGGTGCCTGCCGGATGCGGTGTTATCCGGCGCCGCACCCAGTCCGTGAGCGAGTGTCCCTCGGGAATGCCGAATGCTGTTGGCGGCGGAGTCGGCATGAAGATACCCCGTCCTTCCTCCGCAACCAATTTTCGACGGGCGGCGACGATGTCGGGGGGCATGGTGCTGAATACACTTTGACCGCTCTCGACGATGGCGCCGTCGAGATAAACGAGATGGCTGATATGGTCGGGTATCCGGTCGGCGGCGCCGGTGATGCTGATGCCGCCTAGACTGTGACCGACAAGGATCACATCGCTCAGCTCTTCCGTCACAATGTGGTTGACGATGTCGGTCACGAATGTGTCGGGCGTGATGTCCTTGCACAGCAAATGTGCGCGTTCGCCGACACCTGTCTGGGTCGGCGTGGTCACGTAGTATCCCATCTTGCGAAGATTGGCGGCCACGTCCCGCCAACACCATCCGCCATGCCAGGCACCATGCACTAGCACATACGTCTTTGTCATGGGTTGTGCCGTTCCACTTGCTCACCGGCCGTTGTGGCTGCCATCCGGCACGATGGCCGGACGTTGTCCCAAAGGGGCTCGACCACGTGACCGGTGGTAAGTCCGGCGCACAGGGCACCGCCGTGGCCTGAGGACACCGCTAACGAGTCGAGGAAATTTGAATTGCGAAAGGCCAATATTCACTAGCTCTTTGCAAGTGGATGGAGAGGCTCATGGTGTGCCGCAGTTGCTCGCTGCCGGCATGCTCTTGGCACGGTCCTGGCTGATCATCCGAACTTGAACAGGACACCAAAGCCGCCGCGCGGATAGTTCCACTCGATGTCGCCGCCTTTCTCGCACAATATCCGGCAGGTGCCGCATTCCATGCAGCCGTCGGCGGTGATCTCGACTTGACCCTTGTCATTCAACTCATAGCATTTCGCTGGACAGACGTAGGTCAACGCAAGCAAGTTCGCGCTTGGCTTGTCGTGCGGTCGCACTATAATATGGGGGCGGCCGGAATCGACCAGATAGCGGTTCTGGTAAAGCTTGTCCTCGACACGAACCTTCGTCACTGCGATCGTCATCTTGTACCCTCTTCAGCGCCATGCCAATGCCAGGCGGACCGCGTCGCTGACCAACCCCCAGCGCGAGCGCGCGTTGATGAAGGCGGCCGTGGTGTTCTTTTCCTTCTCGATCTTCGGCGTGCCGTCGACACGCATGAAGTTCTGAGCGGCATGCGACATCAACCGCGGATAGCTGTCAAAAAAGTTGCTGGAATTGGTGTGGAGTAAGGCTGGCATGTCCTTGTATTTCTTAAGATCCTTGATCACAAAGGAGTCATCCAGCATCGTCTTGTAGAGCGCAAGGTTCGCTTTGGTCATAGGACCGTTGCGGCTTTTGACTTTGACGATCGCCTCAGCCGCGACACGACCCGAGGTCATGGCAAGGTTCGAACCCTCACGGTGAATGGCATTGTTCAGTTGCGCTGCGTCGCCGACGATGACCCAACCGTCGCCGAAGAGCTGCGGAATGGCCCTGTAACCACCTTCGGGGATAAGATGGGCGGCATATTCTTTCACCTCCGAGCCAGCGATCAGCGGCCGGATCGAAGGATGGTTTTTCATCGCATCTAGGAGGGCGGACGGGCTCTCCATCGTCGCGGCGAAATCCGAGACCAGGCAGCCGATGCCGAGTGAAATCGACTCCTTGTTGGTGTAAAGGAAGCCGAGCCCGGCCATGCTGCGAGAGATCGTGCCCACGGCCTCGATTACGCAGCCTTCATCGCCCTTGACACCGAACCGCTGGCCAATGACCTCTTCGGGCAAGAAATGCATTTCCTTGACGGCAAGCGCCACGGTCTCCGGCTTCGGCATCTCGCGCAGGCCTGCGCGAGTGCCAAGCAATCCCGACACCCCTTCTGCGAGAACGACCACATTCGCGAAGACCACTCCGCCAGCCCGGTCTGTGCGGACGCCGATCACCTTGCCATTGCCATCACGGACGAGTTCCGTCGCGGTCGTCTCACACAGGACCGTCGCGCCAGCCTCGCGCACCTTGCGGGAAAACCATTTGTCGAACTGGGCGCGGATGATCGTGTAGCGGTTGGGTTTCGCCTCATTGAAGTCGTCCGACCGGTAATGAATTCCGGTGTGAGACGTGTCGTCCATCACCCAAAGTCGCTGTTCGACCAGGTGCCGCTCGAGGGGCGCATCATCCCGGAAGTCCGGGATGATCTTCTCCAGCATGTTCGCGTACATTATGGCACCCTGGACGTTCTTAGAGCCCGGATATTCCCCGCGCTCCAACTGCAGTACCTTCAGCCCCTTGCTTGCCAAAGTGTAAGCAGCTGCGTTTCCGGACATGCCGGCTCCGACCACAATGGCATCGAATTGTTCAATCATGTCCTCTCCCTCAACTCGCAAGCTTGTCTCGACTGTGCGGCGACAGCCGCCGGGTGAAGGCTTCCGTCAGTGCGGGCAGGAAGCGGATTGCATCCGTGACGATCCCGAGGTGGGCGAACTCGAAAATCGGCGCGTTCGGATCGGTGTTGATCGCGACGATGAGATCGGCCCCCTCGACCCCAACTCGGTGCTGGATGGCGCCGGAAATTCCGGCCGCGATGTAAAGCTTCGGTCGAATGGTCTTGCCAGTTTGGCCAATCTGCCGATCAGCCGGCATCCAGCCCTTCTGGACCAAGGGGCGCGAACAGCCATGCTCGGCGCCGATCGCTCGGGCAAGATTCTTCACAAGCTGAAGGTTCTCCGCCGCGCCGAGACCGAGGCCTCCCGCAACCACGACATCCGCATAGGCAAGATTTGCCATTGCCGACTGGTTATCCGGCAGGAAGCCGAGGACTTTGGTGACGATATCGTCCTCAACGAGCGACAGCTTGTGCCGCATGACACGCCCGACCGGCTTATCCACCCGCTGCGGCATAGGCATGACCCTTGGTCGCACCGTCGCCATTTGCGGCCGGTAGTTTAGTGTATAGATCGTACACAACAACGAGCCACCAAAAGTCGGACGGGTCGCGGCGAGTGAACCGTCGGAATCTACATCAAGTTCTGTGCAGTCGGCCGTGAGCCCCGTCTGCAGGGTCGTCGCTACCGAGCCCGCAAGATCCCTGCCCAGTGTGGTCGCGCCGAGAAGGAGGATTTCGGGTTTATGGGTATTGACCAGATCCGTGAGCGCCTTGGCGAACGGCTCGTTCCGGTAGTCGGCGAGCGGCGGCGCATCGACGATGTAGACAAGATCCGCCCCGTAAGCGAAGGCCTCGGCAACAGCGTCCTCGACCATCTCGCCCGGCGGTCCCAGCACGACGCCCGCGAGCTGGACTTCAAGCTTGTCGGCTAATTTGCGGCCTTCACCCAGCAGTTCGAATGATACAGGATGCACATTGCCGCGTTCGAGCTCGAGGAAGACCCACACGTGCCGGTAGTCTTTGAAACGGTCGGGAAGTTCTTTCTTTACACCGGCACGGCCGGGGGCAATGCGAGGGGTAGTTTGGCTTGCGGTCGACATTTTCTGCTCCTGGCCGTCACGTGCCGCTGTTGAAGGCCAGCTCATGTTCCAGCGCCGGCCGGCGGGTTAAGATATCGGCGATGAGTTCATCGGCTATGTCCTGCAAGCCCCTTTCCGCGGTGTCGATCTGCGCCGCGCTTTCTGCCCGTGCGGTGGGGGCGAAAACACGCTTGACGACTGTCGGCGAGCCACGCAGACCGCACCGGGTGAGATCGTCAATGCCGGCGTCGGCTGCAGTCCACTTCACGACTTGGCTGCGCGCCGCGCAAAGAGCCTGCTGGAGCGAGCCCCGGCGGATTTCGTTGGTGTCTTCCAGCATGGTAATGAGGCAAGGGAGTCTGCTCTTCAGCAACTGGGTGCCGCCTTCGGCGCGACGCGCGACTTCGATCTCGCGCGTTTTGAGATCGATGGAGGCAATCTTCGCGACATAGGTAAGTTGCGATAGATCCAGGCGCTTGGCTATGCCGGGTCCGACCTGGGCGGTATCGCCGTCAATCGTCTGCTTGCCGGTGAAGACGATGTCCGGCCTGCCGAAAGTCTCCCCAATTTTTGCGATTGCTTGCGAAAGAGCAAAGGAGGTCGCCAGCGTATCGGATCCGGCAAAATAGCGGTCCGTCAAGAGAACTGCTCGGTCAGCACCGTAACCGAGCGCCTTTCGCAGCGAGTCCTCCGCCATGGGCGGACCCATTGTGAGCACAGTAACCTCGCCACCATGAACGTCGCGCAGTTTGAGCGCTTCTTCGAGGGCGAACAGGTCGTAAGGATTGATGATGGTCGGCACACCCTGACGCATGATCGTGTTCGTCACCGGGTGGACGCGGATCTGTGCCGAATCCGGCACCTGCTTGATGCAGATTACGATGTGCATTGGCGATTTCTCTAAGCTCCCAGTCCGGATGCGTGCTTGGCGGTTCACCTCATGCCTGCATCGTTCATGCCAAGTCTTCTGCCTGCCTCTATTCCAGAAGGTGGCTTCGTTTGCTTCCGAGGAGCGTCATGAGGACTGGATTTGTCGACTTCTCGACATTGTCGCGTCGCAGCCGTGTCGGGCTCATTACTTTCCGAACCGCTTCAGTGCAGAGTCGAGCGGGACGAAGGCGCGGCCAGGTGCGGGACATATGTTTGGATCGTGGTCCCTTAGCACCTTGAACACACGTTGCGTGAGCGGCGAGGAAGTCGCGAAATCTTCGTAGGCGCGTTCCAGCTTGGCGCGCACCCGCGCGGCGATTACCTGGTCAGGCAGACCGGAGAAATCTTCTTCGGCAAGGTATTGGCCCACGCGCTTCATGATATGGAGCCGCGAGACATTCATCACTTTCGGGTCGTAGGAGACGCCAAGGCAGGCGAAGAAGTCCTCCGCAGCCGACAGGCCTTTCAGTCGCGCCAGGATATCGGTGCGATCGATCGGGCGGCTGTCAGCGGAGCAGTTCATTGTATTCTCCCGGCGCGAAATTGTGGTGTCGATGCGTTGGTGACATTGCTGACGGCGTGCCGACCTCTGACACGGCGGCTGGGGCAAGAGACTTGGTGATCTCAAGCTTTTCTGAAGTGGTGAAGGCGACCCCGGGTTTGACCGCTCTCCATTGCGCAGGGTCGTCACGTTGAGGAAGACCTCACGGCTCGTCGGCTATTGTGCCGCTCGGACCCGGGCCGGAATGAAGCTGTTCTGCACCTCGCCCGCACAGTCCAGCACTGGGAAGGGCCCGTAGCTTCTCGGTGATCGCAGGCAGGACCTCAAGCACGCGGTCTACGTCATCTTCGCCGTTGTCACGCGACAAGGAGAAGCGGACTGCCCCACATGCCGCGTTCATAGCGATCAGAACATGGCTCGGTTCCAGTGAGCCAGAGGCACAGGCGGACCCGGCGGAACAGGCGATTCCCAGCCGGCTCAGGACAATTGGGATTGCATCGCCTTCGATACCTTCGAATCCAATGTTTGCAGTGTTTGGCAATCGCTCTTGCGGATCGCCGTTGATGGATGTGTTTGGGATGCGCTGGATGATCCCGTTCTCAAGGCGGTCGCGCAACCATTTTATTCGTTTTGTCTCGTCCATGAATTTCAAGGCGAGTTCGGCCGCCATGCCCAGTCCGACTATGCCGGGTGTGTTTTCAGTGCCTGCACGCCGGTCGCGCTCTTGGTGCCCACCCTTGATCATGGAGGAGAAGCGCACGCCACGTCTTACATAAAGCGCGCCTATCCCCTTTGGACCATGCAGCTTGTGGGCGGAGAGCGACAGCATGTCGATCGCGGTCGATTTCAGCTCAATCGGAAGCCTTCCGACCGCCTGCACTGCATCAGTGTGGAAAAGCGCGCCGACTTCCCTGGCTAGATCGGCAAGCTTAACCACGGGAAAGATCGTACCGGTCTCATTGTTCGCCCACATTATCGAGACGATTGCCACTTGTGGGGTGAGGGCGGTTCTGTAGGCGTCCAGGTCGAGCCGGCCGTGGTGATCGACTGGGATAATGTGCACCTTGACGCCGCGCGTCTTTTCAAGGTGCGCGCACAACTTCAGAACGGCCGGATGTTCAACCGCGGAAGTCACTATTTCCGTTCGGTCGGGCATCACCTCCAGCGCCGAAAGGATGGCTGTACTGTCGCTTTCAGTCCCGCCCGAGGTGAAGATGATCTCGTCCTCGAATCCCGCGCCGATGAGGGCTTGCAACTGTTGCCTCGCCTTTCTCACGGCTTCAGCAACCGATGCGCCATAGGTGTGCATGGACGAATGATTGCCAAATTGCTCCGTAAAGAAAGGCAACATCGCTCCAACGACTGCAGGATCAACCCGCGTCGTTGCGTTGTTGTCGAGATAGACAGGGCTCATGGGAGTGATCCTTCAACTGCTGAAATGATTCAAGGGTAGGCGGGCCATTGAACCTCTGGCGCATATCGTATCTGGTAAGGTGGGCGGCCGGGCGAGCGATGGCTTGGCTGACCGGTCGCTGTCGACATTGCCCTTTGGTGGCGGCATCCGCCGGGAATTCAGCTGTTTCGGGCAATTTTGTTTGCTTGCCCACGGCAACGATCGATGATCGCGATTTCGCGCATCACCGAACGCAATTGTTCCGGGCCGACAGTGCGTGTCGGCCGGTTCCAGAGCGCCGGCGGTTACCAGTTCGACGCAGTATTCCTTGGCGTCGCTATAGTCGAACATAGCCTGTTCCCTCGCAATCATTTGCAGGACTTGCCGCAGCCGCACGTCTCACGCGCATTGGGGTTATCGAAAACAAAGCCGGATGTTTCGAGCCCAGTGACGAAGTCCACGGTCATGCCGGCGGCATGGGGTTGGGAGCCTCTATCCATGAACACCTTGAGCCCATCTCGCTCGATGATCGCATCGCCCTCACGTGAGACGCTCTCCAGGCCCATTGAGTATTGGAAGCCGGCGCAGCCGGCATGGACCATGATGCGAAATCCTTCCGCCGGCTCGCTGGCGCGGTAAAGAGCGGCCTTGATGGCGGCAACAGCGTTGTCGGTGAGCGTAATCATGGCTCGATTTCTCCTCGGTCCGACGTTTTCGCGGATCATCTCGCATGGACCGTGCCAAAGGGAAGACGTGTCAAAAACCGTAGGACATCCCGACGTCTCTTATGCTCGATTGCTGGGGAGACGTCCGACAACCGACACTTACTGTCGGGTTTGTCGCGTCCGCGTCACAGGAAGGGCGCCTGAGTTCGCGATGCACTCACGCGTAAAGCAATGAACAGAGCCAAAGATGTTCAGAGCTTGCCGCGGAGCAACTGGCACGATTTTTGTGAAGCCTTCGTTGCGGCGGCAAAATTGCCGGCCGATTCACCTTTGGGTTGCCCTCGCAATCGAAGAACGAAGGAAAGCAATATGATCCATCAGACCCGCCTTGAGTGGGAAAGCAGCACCGCCGGTGGTACCCGAATGCTCGATCGGCCGATTGGCGCCGACCACCCAACAATCGCTCTCTACCGGCGATTGGCCGCTGACCGCCCGGAGACAGGATTCGACTGGCATGTGCCTGACGATCGATCGCGTCCGCCGTGCACACCCCTGAGGCCCGTTTTTCGATCGATCGTCAAAAGAAGAACGGGGCGGGGGTAAAAACATGGATCAGCGCAAGAAGCGGTCGCCCAACGAAATCCGGCGTGCGTGGGAAGTCTGTCCGAACATTCCCGCGCGTGATTTCGCCGCCCAATTGGCCATTTCGGAAGCGGAACTGGTCGCGGCCCATTGCGGTTTCGGCGCGGCACGCATCGACCCGCGCGTCAATCACCTTCTGACGGGCCTCGAATTCGTGGGCGAAGTGACGGCGCTGACCCGCAATCAAGGTGCCGTGCACGAAAAGATTGGCGTCTTCAACAGAGTGATAACCGGCAACAATCACGCCATGGTCCTTGGTGACGAATTCGACCTTCGCGTCTTCCCGCAGGCTTGGAGGTATGGTTTCGCTGTTGAAAGGCGCCATCGCGGCGGAATCCAGCGCAGTTTGCAATTCTTCGACGCCACCGGCGCAGCAGTGCATAAGGTGCATCTCAGGCCGGTCTCCAACCTTCATGCCTATCGAAAGCTGGTGGCCGAGCTCGTATCCGCCAACCAGGAGCCGACCATGTCGCTTAAGGCGAGAGTAGCCGACCTGGGCGCGAGGACTGCGGACTGGGCCGGCACGGTGGACGACCTACGCGAGCACTGGAGCCGGCTGACTGACGTCAACCTTCTAAAGACGCTCAAGCTCAGCCGCTGCCAGGCTTTGCGCATGGTCGGCCAGGATTACGCTTGGCTGCTCGACAATGCCGCAGTTGGCGCCGTGCTCCAGCGTGCGGCCGAAGACGAATTGCCGATCATGTGCTTCGTCGGCAACCGAGGTTCTATCCAGACCCATTCCGGCTTAATCAAGTCGGTCAAGCAGATCGGGCCGTGCATCTATGTGCTGGACGAAACGTTCCGGCTGCATCTCAGGACCCACCAAATCCGTGAGGTTTGGGCCGTGCGCAAGCCGACCAATGACAGTCACGTCACCTCGCTCGAAGCATATGGGTCCGACGGCAAGATTATCATCCAGTTGTTCGGTGCGCGCAAGGAAGGCGAACGCGAGCGCGACGACTGGCGGGTTCTGGCGGAAAACCTGCCTCGTTTCCCCGACAGCTACATGAGAAAAGACCGATCGTCGTCGGTGGGACGCCGGCGCCCATCTGCCTCCGCAGCCAGTAGCCGGGCATTGAAGCCGAGATCGGGGACACGATGACGCAATAAGCGCGCTGTATTATCGTAACGCGATGAGCAGGAAGCAATTTGGCGCTGCCCCATCGACCGCATGGTTACGACGAAGCCGCGGCCTTTGGGCCGAGCTCAGAGGTGACAATAGCGTGAACGCCGCCGACCGTCGTCACTCCCCACCAGGCGGTCAGGTTTTGCGGTTCGGGCCGAGCAAAAATACTGTCAAGACAGCGAGGAACGTAGCAACCGCGCTGTAGACAAAGACACTGGCAATACCCGTGTGATCCACCAATAGGCCACCGAAAGTTGTGCCGGCTGCGATGGCCACTTGGAAGGTTATGACCATCAGTACACCAGCGCTCTCGGCCTGTTTCGGAGCGGCGCGTAGCACCATCCATGTCTGCAATCCGACCGGGACCGCGCCAAAAGCAAAGCCCCATACGGCAACTGCAATTGCCGAGGTCAAGGCCGATGCTCCCATAGTCAGGAGCGAGACAGCGGCTACGGCAATGAGCAGGGGCGGCAGGGCCGCGACCGCCTTGAGACTGTGTTTGGTGAGGAATGCGCCGGCTAAATTGCCGAAGACGCCGGCCGTGCCAAAAGCAAGGAACACGAGCGGGATCGACTTCTTGCCGAGCGCAGGAACGCTCTCGAGAAAGGCGCGGATGTAGGCGAAGCTGGCAAAATGGCCGGAAGCGACCAATAGCACGACTAGCACCGCAACCTTCATCGCCGGATTCTTCGCGACGTCCAGCGGACTGCGGAATCTGCGCACTTCGATCGGAGGCAGTGGCGGAATGGTTACGAGTTGCACGAGCAGCGCAACGGCACTCACGATTGCGGCGACCTTGAACGAGGCTCGCCATCCCCAAATGTCACCGACATAAGCGCCGATTGGAGCCGCGCAGACGGAGGCGACAGAAACGCCGGTGAGGATGATCGACATGGCGCGCGGCATGAGGTGACTTGGAACCAGCCGCATCGCCAACGCTGCCGAAATTGACCAAAAACCACCAAGCGATATGCCAAGGACGACGCGTGCCGCCAGCAAAACCGGCAGCGACCCCGCAACCTCCGCCAGAACGTTCGACAGGATCAGCAGGAGCGTCATCGCCCAGATGACGACCCTGCGGTCCAGACGCTTTGTCACGATGGCGATTATCGGTGCCGAGATCGCCGCGACGATTGCGGTCGCTGTTAGCGCCTGTCCAGCCGTGCCCGTGGTGATACGGAGATCATGCGCGAGCGGTGTCAGAACGCTGGCGGGCAGAAACTCTGCCGTCACAAGCCCGAAGGTGCCGAAGGAAAGCGAAATGATGGCACCCCATGCAGGGCCAGAACGTTGATAGGGACTTTCTGGGTCAAGCCGATCTCGGTCGAACAAAGCCGCGTCCACTAAATCTGTCGCCGATTCGGTCATGAATGAGTTCTCCGGCTAGGAGCTGTTGCAGCAGGGGTGGCTACATCGCCGGGGATCAAAGCCGCGAGACCTTCCGGCGGCGGCCAGTCGGCATCAGTCGAGGCCTCGGCGCCCGACGCATCCGAGGCCTCATCGGAGGGCCGACGGACCCAACCGTCGACAATGCGGGAGAGTTCTCGGCGCGGTCGCATCGATCGCATTCGTCGAAGTGCGGCCTGTTCACTGCGAACCAAGCAAGCCGAACGCGGTGTCCTCGATCGAGGCCTTGATGGGGGGATGATCGACGATCTCTATATTGCTTTGAAGCAGGAAGTTCCGTCGCCATATGTGGTTATCCTGGCAGCCAGAATTGAGCGGTTGTCGCAAGCACCAAGGCGGTCGCAATGAGTGCAACGAGGCGGAAGTCTGATCGATGGCTGCGGTTCGATGGCCGCGCGATCGACAAAATTGAGGTGATGAGTTATCCCTTTTGAAGCCGTTGCTCCCAATTTTGGGATAAGGTAATTGCAGGCGGTCCCAGCAACGTCGGGCGGCCTTTTTGGTGATCGAATTCATGGGACGACACTCTCGGTCCGTGACGCATCTGCGAATGACTGCGCAAGTTCCGTGCCATCAACGACAAATCTGGCTCTGCTGAGCGGGTGGTGGAGGCACGAGCGTGGGCTATCCCAAGAGCTTGCCGCAAGGTTGTTCGAAGTTGAGGTGCCGGATAGACCGCAAATATGTCGGGCGGCCTGGGGTTGGCCAACACGAAGATGCGCAAGTTCAAAAGGACGAGCTGAACCCTTGCCGATATCCGTCCGAGGCTGATCTGGAGAAGGTCAAGAACTGCGTCTTGAAGGCTTCCGCCGCACCGGCAAATGCGAACCCAAGGTGCTGGGCAAGATGGACAGGGCCATCCAACCCGTCGACTGGACGCTCATTAATGGCGTCGGTGTGGCTCTGTAGCTGGCGAGAAAAACGCCCTGCTGAAAGACAAAAGCTCGTGTGGCCGGCTCTGAAGGACGGCCAATGAGGCAGGCGAGGAGAGGCTATAGTCCATTCGTGTAGACTGATCTTGTCCCACGGAGGCGGCTAACCACCCCGCCAGACATCATCGAGGGGAGCGCCACTAGGCTCACCCCAAGTGTTGGTCATTTCCACCTGGGTGACCTCGGCCAAGTCACCAAGCCGCTTAGCGCAAGCTTTCGAACTGGATGCTCCCCGGGCACATGATCGGCTAGCGATCCCACCAGTTGAGTTGCTCCAAGTCGGTGTCTAGCTTTCTACATTCTGTGTCCGACGCTGGACAAGAATGTTGCAATCCCGACCAGCAAGTCAGCGCAGGCGCCACCTGCTGCCCAGCAAACAGCAAGGATTATCGAAAGACGAATTCGGCACGGAGCTTGCACCAACGATTGCATGCAAATGCCGACAGCATCTCATGAACGGTCTCTCGATTCTGGCGCGGTTAAATCGCGGCCGGTTCCAGATCATGTCCCGCCCGAAATGGTGAGGGACTTCAGCCTGTTTACGTCGCCCGGCATGTTGCCGACCGCTAACGGGGATCCGCATGCAGCGGTTGCTTGCGTTCATGCCGGGCCTCCGATCTTTTATTCAACCAGCAACACGCGCGACGGTCGGGGTACCTGGGTCATCACTCGCGCGAGCGACCAGCGCCGGGTGCTGCAGGACACCGAAACGTTTTCCAGCCATCGCAGCATCTTCGCCTCTGTGCTCGGCGAGAGCTGGCCGATGATCCCGCTTGAGCTCGATCCGCCATTCCACGGTGTTTTTCGCTCACTGCTCAATCCGCTGCTTTCGCCAAAGCGGGTAATGGCATTGGAGCCGGCTGTCCGGGAACGAGCGATCAAGCTGATCGACAGGATCGCCGCATCAGGCACGAGCTGCGACATCATGAAGGATTTTGCAGTTCCGTTCGCGGTCAATATCTTCCTTCGCTTTATTGGGCTTTCGGACAACGGACTAGAAACATTTGTCGGCTGGGCTAGAGATCTGCTCCACGGCGATAAGGAGCAACGACCACCCGCAGCCCGGACGATCGTGGCCTTCATCGACGAACTTGCCACCGAGCGCCGCAAGGAGCCGGTCGATGATTTCATGACCTTCATCGTGAAGGCAAAGGTCGAGGGTCGTCTGCTCAGTGACGAAGAAGTCCGTGGCATCGGCGTGCTTGTGTTCGTCGCGGGACTCGACACGGTCTCAGCAGCCATATGCTTCGACTTGGCCCATCTCGCGCGCAACCCCAAAGATCAGGAATTGCTACGAAGCGAACCGGACCGGATTGCCGTCGCTGCGGAAGAATTGCTGCGCGCCTATTCGACCATTCAGATGATCCGAGTGGCAACGAAGGATGTCGACTTCAAAGGCGCGCCGATCCGCAAGGGAGACTATGTTTCCTGTGCCACGATGATTGCCAATCGTGACCCGGCGGAATTCGAATGCCCGAATGAGATCGATCTGGCGCGCGAGGACAACCGGCACGCTGCCTTTGGCTATGGTCCCCATCGTTGTCTTGGCTCACACCTTGCCCGGCGGGAGATTGTCATTGGCCTGGAGGAGTGGCTGGCGCGCATCCCAGCCTTTCGGATCAAGACAGGGACTGAACCTATCACCTTCGGCGGCCATGTGTTCGGGATCGAGAATCTGATCCTGGACTGGTCCTGAAGTTTCAGCCAACGACATTGGAGTTCGCTATGCGTGTCGTCGTACATAAAGCCAGATGCCAGGGTCATGCGCGCTGCTGGGCGCGGGCGCCGAGAGTCTTCAAGCTTGATGACGCCGGCTACATCTTGCCCGGTGATATTGATGTTGCCGATGGGGAGCAACTGCTTGCCTCAAAAGGGGTACGAGCCTGCCCCGAACAAGCTCTGGAAGTTGACGAGCCCCCCGCTAACTCAGTTGTAGAGAGAGACACACGCAAAGTGCAGACTGGCATCGGGAAGGACAAAACAATCATACAATTCGCGACAGACCCTGTCGACCACGCGAAACTTACCGAACTGCGTGACCGAGAGGCGATCCGCAACTGCCTGTATCGGTACTGCCGCGGGATAGACCGCGCCGATGAGGCGGCGCTGCGTAGCGCATACTGGCCCGAAGCGTATGACAGGCACGGTCCCTATTGCGGACCGGCAGAGGACTTCATCCAATTTGCTCTCGGTCTGCCGGGGCACCGTAACATCCATCAAATCACGAACAGCCTGATCGACTTCATCAGTTCAGCAGAGGCCGCGGTCGAGAGCTATTTCACCGCGCTGCAACGCGGACCGGATACAGACCAAGAAATACGTCAGACGCTGCTTTGCGGCCGTTACTGCGATCTGTTTCAGAAGAGGCAGGACGAGTGGCGAATTGCGGAACGGACAGTCGTCTACGATTGGGTTGAGGAGCAAATCCCGCCAGCGATTCTTGAGGCAGATAGGTTCGGCCAGCGACAGCCGATTGGAGCACCACATCCAGACGATCCCATCTACCAGTTGCTCAAGGGTCACATCCCCACCGACCAAGATGGCGTCGAGGGTCCCCAACTGGGAGCTGCATAAGTGGGTAGAAATGGAGGATGAGCGCCTTACGGGAACGACATCTGTGTGGGGCCGCAACTGGCGGTCACTGCAACGATTTGGCTCGACCCTTCATTCCGCCCAAGGTTGATGGGCTGAGATCACAAGCGGTCATCGTGGAGAAGCTCTCGTGAAACTGGCAGCACGCACCGTAATCATCACAGGCGCTGCGGGCGGGATCGGCCGTGCCCTGGTCGATATCCTTGCCGCGGACGGAGACACTGTAGTTGCGGTGGACCTTCCGGGCAGTGGTGTGGTTGAACTGGCTCGGGATCTCGGGTCGCCGCACGTCGGTCTGGAGTGCGATGTGTCGCGAGAGAAGGACATGCTCTCACTTTTCGGCCAGGTCGAAGCACGGTTCGCGCAAATCGATGTCCTCATCAACAATGCGGCGGTTGGGCCCACGATGGATAGGATCATCGACACCGCTGTCGATACCTTCCGACGCGGCGTGACAGTGAACCTTATTGGGCCATTCGTTATGGCCCGGGAAGCGGCGCGGCGCATGAGGCCTGGCGGTGCGATCGTCAATGTGGCTTCGATGGCGGGCGTGGTCGGCAATCCCAGGCGCAACGCCTACGCAGCCTCGAAAGCTGGCGTGATCTCGTTGACAAAGTCCCTTGCATGCGAGTGGGCTATGCGAGGAATCCGCGTCACGGCGGTGGCGCCGGGCTCCGTCCGCACCCCAATGGTCACAGAACTGGCACGCGCTGGCAAAATGGACCTCGCGGCGATACGCCGCCGCGTGCCGATGGGGCGCTTGGCTCGCCCCGACGAGATCGCCAGGGTCGTGCGTTTTCTGAGCAGCACGCAGGCGCGCTACATCACCGGCTCGGTGCTGGCAGTCGACGGAGGCTGGATGTCATTCAACCAGCCGGGGGATGCTCACCCGCCGGTGGATGGTGCGCTCCAAGCCGAGCTCTCCTGTCCGGCCGAATGCACAGATGCGCGAATCGTGCTCGTCACCGGTGGCGCAAAAGGCATTGGCGCGGCCGTCGCTCGCCGCTTTGCCGCCAACGGCGACACCGTCGTGATTGCTGATAAAGATGGCACTGCAGCGGCAGAGCTGGCTACATCGCTCCCCGGCAAGCATCTGGCGAAATCGCTGGACGTGGCCGTCGAGAGCGATGTGGTGTCGATGTTCGAAGAACTGAGGCGACGCTTCGGGTATATCGATGTTCTGGTCAATAGTGCTGATACCGCCGACAGGATTGTGCCTGCGATCGAGCAACTGTCGAACCAGCTCGAACACGTCCTGGATGTCAACCTTACCGGCGCCTTCACCTGCGCGCGCGAAGCGATCAAGGCTATGCGCCCGGGCGGCGTGATCCTCAATCTCGGGTCGATCGACAGCTTTCTGCCGTTCGCGCCGCGCCATGCCTACGGCGCCTCCAAGGCGGGGATGGATATGCTGACCCGTTGCATGGCGGCCGAACTCGGCCCGGTCGGAATTCGGACAGCCACCGTCGCTCCTGGCCACATCCGCACGCCCGCACTTGCTCAGTTGGCCAAAGCCGGCCGCATCGACCTGGCAGCAATCGGACGACGCATCCCCATGGGCAGGATGGGACGGCCAGAAGACGTCGCAGATGCATCGTTCTTCCTTGCTTCGTCTGACGCCTCATATATCAACGGCTCGATCCTCTACGTGGACGGCGGCTGGACCTCGTTCGGTGATGCGGGAAACGCCAGCGAACTCTATGACGAATGTTTTGCGGAGGCCGCAGGTTAATTGCCAGGCATTCGCAGGGCGACCGGCCGAGCATTATGAAGCCTCGGCTCCACGACGCACCCGAGGTGCTTGAGATCCAAGCCTGCGCATGCGGAGCACATTCCCGGTCGGCTGACGTGTCTATAACGAGGAGAAATCATGGAATTTGCCACTTTCATTCTGGCCGCCCAGCGCGGCTATCACCAATCCTCAGAAAGCGTCATCCGCAACTCCATCGAACAGGCCGTCGCTTCGGAGCAGGCTGGGTTCAACACCGCGTGGTTTGCTGAGCACCACTTCAACAATTACAGCCTCATACCATCCCCGCTGATGATGGTGGCGCACTGCGCCGGCTTGACAAGCACGATTCGCCTGGGCACTGCCGTCTGCGTGCTGCCGCTTTACCAACCGCAGCGCCTGCTGTCCGAGATCGGCTTCGCCGACATCGTTGCGAACGGCCGTCTCGAGCTCGGCGTAGGCTTGGGATACCAGCAGTTCGAGTTCGAACGGTTCGGCGTGGACATCGATGAGGCGCCGGCCGTCTTTTCGGAATACCTGGACATCATTCTCAAGGGCCTCAACCAAAACGTCTTCGAACACGACGGCCAGTATGAGAAGATCCCCCCAACAGCGATTTCGGTCCGCACAGTCCAGCAGCCGACGCCGCCTATCTGGATCGCTGGCGGAGCCGCACGGATGGCTCGGGCCTACCGCGAGGGGCACAATTTTTTTGTCACAGCCTTCCACGACGGCTTAGAGACTTTGACCACACTGCGTGAATCAGTCGAGAGGGCGGCGGCATCCGAGGAAAAGAACGTCACCGACGTCAAGATATCGCTGCTGCGCTGCTGCTATGCCAGCCACGACGAGTTGGAGATCAACAGCTATCTCGACAATGCCCGCTTCCAGCGCCGGCTTTCTGAAGCCCTGCATCAGCGCCGCCAACAGAGCCACGATGGCTACCTGCTGCAGGAGACACCGACCCAGCAGGATCTGTCCTTCGAGACCATGCGCAAAAATTTGCCGATTGGCAGCGTAAATCGCGTGATTGATCGCCTGCTGGAAGAGATCGATATCTTGAAACCGGACCAGATCGCAGTTCAGACTCAATTGGGCGACTTCGACCAAAAGACGATGCTGCGCCAGATCGAGCTCTGGGGCGACAAGATCATCCCTGCGGTCAACAAGGCGCTTTGTCATGCCGGAAGCTGAAGCCGGCCGTTACGATGATGGCTGCCTATCCAGCGCGCAATGGCGTGGGTCCGAGCTAGGGAGGAGCTTCGATCAGCATGTGCTGCCCTGCGTACATTCACGTTCGCTTGAGGAGGTCCAGGCGGGCGAGGTGTTGGCGACGGAGGGGACAGGCCTTTCGTCTGTCGAATTGCGTGATGTCTTGGCCGCAACTTTCCCGTCTACCTCCAGCAGCGTATTCGCTTTGGAGGAGTTGAGCGAGCCCGAGCCGGAACTGGAAGAGGAGCTGCTACGCCGGCTGCTGCTAGCGCATGCTGCGCCGGCCGACCCGGCGAGCGCCCGCTTGGCCAAGATCATCGCCCGGCGTGCGATGCGCATGGACCATCTTTGGCGGGATCTTGGCCTCTCAAATCGCGCTGAGCTCAGCCGCCTGCTTGCCAGACATTTTCCCGCGCTGGCGGCAGGCAACACAGAAAACATGAAATGGAAAAAGTACTTTTACCGCAAGCTGTGTGAGGCCGAAGGCTTTTCGTCATGCACAGCACCCAGTTGCGGGGAATGCCATGACTTCGAAAGCTGCTTCGGCCCGGAGGAAGTTGAGAGTCGCCTCTCGCCGACCACGAATGTCGGTTAGTCACTTCGCTTGATCGCAACTGCGGACAAACGCTTTTCGCGGCGCCGTCGTATGGAGGAAGGGATGTTCATCGCCTCGCGATATTTGGTGACGGTACGGCGAGCGACATCGATGCCGGTCTCCTTGAGTTTAGCAACGATGTCTTCGTCGGAATGTACCTTGTCGAGCGATTCTTCGGCTATGATTGCCTTGATCCGATGGCGGACAGCTTTGGCGGAGTGCGCGTCGCCGCCCTCGCAGGATGCGATTGGCGCAGCGAAAAAATACTTCAGCTCGAACACCCCGCGCGGAGTCAACATGTACCTGTTCGAAGTCACCCGGCTTACCGTCGACTCGTGCATGCCGATCTCGTCAGCGACATTTTTGAGACAGAGAGGCCGCAGATGGGCGGCGCCGTGTGTAAAAAAGGCATCCTGCTGGCGCACGATTTCGGTCGCAACCTTAAGGATCGTCTTAGCGCGCTGCTTGAGACTGCTGATCAGCCAGTTCCCTTTTTCCTGGCAATGGTCGAGAAACGCTTTGCCTTCCGGATTTTGATTGGTCAGCTGCGAGATTTCGGCGATATAGGTGTGGTTGATCAACACTTTGGGCAGCGTGGCCGGATCAAGCTCCACCCGCCATCCACCTTCGGACTTGGGCATTACCCAGACGTCCGGTACGATGGTTTCCGGCGTCCCGGACTGGAACCGGTCTCCAGGCTTGGGATCGAGCGCGCGGATTTCGTTCCTCATGTCGAGGAGATCCTCCTCGTCGACTCCGCAACGCTGCTTCAATCCCTGAAAATCCCCCCGTGCAAGCATCTCGAGATTGGCGACCAAAGCTGCCATAGCCGGGTCGAACCGGTCTTGCTGGCGCAGCTGAATCTCCAGGCATTCGCTGAGAGTTCGCGCAAAAATCCCCGGCGGATCAAATTGCTGCAAGATTCCGATGACCCGTTCCACATCAGCTTGCCGAACGTTTAACCTCCTGGCCAGATCGAAAAGGTTTACCTGAAGATAGCCAGTGTCCTCCAGATGGGCGGCGAGCTGTCCGGCAATCAGCCGCTCCTGGGGGGTGAACGGGGTGAGGGCGACTTGGCGGGCGACATGGTCGTGCAATGTTTCGGTGTGGGCGGTAAACTCCTCGACGGCAGGTCGATCGTTGCCGCTACTGCGTTGCGACTTCCATTGCCCGCGCCCGCCAGACGGCCCGCCAATGGGCGATTCGCCGATTTCGCTTCTGCTTTGACTGCTCCGCTGATCCTCCCCTGGCAGCGGCGAAACGTCGTCAAACGGGTCAGGCTTCAAAACGGGGTTCTTCTCGAGTGCCTGCTCCACGAGCTGATGGAGTTCAGTATGCGTCAATCGCAGCAAGCGAATAGCTTCAATGGCTTGAGGCGATAAGACCATACGTTGCTTCTGGCGTTGAAGCAGGCTTGCTGAGAGATGCATGTTGAACCGGTAATCTGCCGAGGAGGCTCTAGTGTGTGCTGGGGTTGTGTGAGACTTGCCACTTCTGGGTCATGCCGCCGCCTTCAGTTTGTCGAGAACGTTTTGCGGGGATGAAACGCCATAGGGGTCCGTCTCGCAGTTGTCACAGAAGCCTTCCTCCTCGAACCACTGCTCCACCACGCCATCGTCGATCAGAGCGGCGTATCGCCAGGAGCGCATTCCAAAGCCCAGATTGTCCTTCGCGACCAGCATGCCCATCTTGCGCGTGAACTCGCCCGACCCGTCTGGGATCAGCTCGATCTTCTGCAGCCCCAAGGACTTTCCCCACGCATTCATGACGAAAGCATCGTTGACTGAGACGCAGTAGATCGCGTCAATTCGCAGTTCCAGAAATTGATCATAGAGTTTTTCGAAATCGGGCAGTTGGAAGGTCGAGCAGGTCGGGGTGAAGGCGCCAGGCAGCGAGAACAGGATAACGCGCTTGCCCCCGAAATAATCGTCGGAGGTCTTGTTCTCCCACCGATAAGGATTTGGCCCCCCGATCGACTCATCGCGAACACGCGTGCGAAAGGTCACGAGAGGAACGTTCTTTCTATCGGTCATTAATTTGCTCCCAGGCCAAAGTGGTACGGTGCATCTTTCGGTTAAACTGAAGCGGCATCGACTTCCGTCGACAGTTCCGGCAGCCTCGCGCCTTGGCGTGGTTGCCTCGGACAGGTCTTGTGCAAGACCGCCCCCGAGCAGGGACGTTTAACGGCGACGAGCTTCCAGTTTTCCGCGGAGACGGGGAATGTTTGCTCGCGGGCTTTATCGAGCTTTGAGAGGTAGGCATGGTCTCCAAACGTGGTTTTGACTGCGTTCTATCGACCGAGTCGCAAGCGCCATGCCAATTGACCCGATGCCTTGGGTTCACTTCGGTTTTTGCAGCAACTTTCGTGTTGTGCAGTAATGCCGGTCGATATTATTGCTCAAGCAGCACTGGAAATTGGGTGCGACTCCGTTCGGCAAACCCGGCCTTTGTCCGAAGCCGGACACGAATGTCGGGAATTAGCCAAACGCCAGGACCTGGGGCGGGTTAAGAAACGTTGCCGTGGGCACCGGCTTCAGCACAATTGCGCCACGCGAGCATGGCTCCCAGCGTCAATGCCCTGCAGCAGCGAGACGAAAGTCACTGCAGAATATCAACCTCTGCGAAGTCGTTGAGACCCAGCATGTGCGAGCCGTTCGAGGCGCAGATCAAGGCATGCTCGAGGAAGAGCTCGTGCTCTCGGCAGCAAGTGTTGCGACGTCTGACAAGGATAGTCGCGCTTCAAGGAAAAGAACCTGAATGGTGCACGGCTTGTGAAGGCCTGGCGCATGGAAATGGCTGGGCTGATCATCCTCCATGGCGGTTGGATGAAGAGCTGGCCCCTATCTCCCTCAGCTGCAACGGGGGGAGATAGGGCATGTCCGTCCTATCGCGCTCGGTAACATTCCTCGGTGAGGCAATAAGGGGGAGCAATTTCTCATTTCGGCCGACACGACCCAGCTCTCCTTTCATGCGCTGATTCCCCTAGGGAAATCGCGACTCCAGCCTTCCTATGCAGCGAATCGCGGTGCTGTCCGATGTCCGACAATGTCGGATGCGGATCGTAGCTGGGCTAGATCCGTCACTTTGCCTCGAATGGTTTCCCACTGGCATAATATCTGCTTCGCCCCAAATGCGGCGACAGTTATCTCAGGAGGGAGCCAAAATCTGTGCGGCATCTGTGAATGGATCGACTTCAATCGAGACCTCGGAGGTCCCGACGCGCGAAGGGAGCTTGCCGATATGACGGCCACCATGGCGAACCGCGGTCCGGACGACGAGGGGACTTGGATCGGCGGGCCTGCGGCGCTGGGACACCACACCTGGCAATCATCGATATCCAGGGCGGCCGTCAGCCGATGATGCTCCAGGAGGATGGCCGACCTGACTTGGTGCTCGTCTACACGGGTGAGACTTACAACTACCGCGAGCTGCGTCAACAGCTGGCCGGCCTAGGCCATCGCTTCGACACGAGCAGTGACACCGAGGTGGTGCTGCACCGCCCACGCGAGTGGGGCTCTTCGGCGGGTACACTTTTTTCACGAAACCCATGAATGTTTCTCGCGACATCATCCCGCAATCGGTGGTGCAGCGGGTGAAGAGCCCGTATCCGGCTATCCAGGATGCCGCCTACGACAAAATGCTACGTACGCGGTTCACTGCGGTGCTGGACGACCTAGTGCGGCAGTGGCACCGCTGTTGTCCGTCGACAGGTCCCGCGCTTGCTCGGTGCGACCAACAACCTTAAGGGCTAGGGCGTATCCTGACCCTGCAAGATCTCCTCACCGACTATAAGGTGCGCCTCACGATCTGAGACGATGGGACAGGATGGCCAAGGAGGTGCGCCGTCTTGCATGCCCGCCAGCGAGGCGAACCCTCTTGGCTACGCGCGCCACCAGAGACGCTCCATATCGTCAGGCCCGCGTCTCATGCTCAGATGAGCCGGTATTTGGCTCTCTCATCAAGCGAACCGAGAGAGCCCATGCCAAGACGGAAGCAAGCAAGACGAACGAGCGTCAGAGATACCCTGCGCCTGACCCATAAACAGGGCAGTCTGGTGGGCGAGGTGGCAGAGCAACTGATGTTCGGCAAGACCTCGGTTTCCACCTATTTCTGCGGGCGCTGGAGGCGGGCTGTCGTGCTGGCCCTGCATGCGGCTTTGACGACGATGCGATGTTGAAACACCGTCTGTTGGGCCGAATCGGCCGTCGGCCACACGTTGGGTCGTCATCAGGTTCTCGACAGCTTCCCGGTGTCAAATCCAAACCGTGGTCGGCGATCCCCACCAGGGTGGGAAGGCAGCGCTGATATAGCCGAACGTCGATCAAGTCACGATCAACGATTGCCTCATGTCACATGCCCTGCGGGACTGAAAAACGGAGAAGAACATGTGCGATGCAAAACTGAAGACCGTGCTTTCGCTTTTTTCGCCGGTGGCCAGCAAATTAGATGCTCTCTCGTCCAACGGACCAGCGACGGATGCAAATTGCGTTAAGCTAAATACGAACGAGAACCCGTTTCCGTTGCCGAAGAGCGTAATGCAAAGTGCAATTGCTGCGATCGAACACCAGTATCTTTATCCGGAAGACGACAATCTCAGCTTAAGGGCAGCTGCCTCCGATGCTTACGGATTTTCCGAAGATCAGGTGATTGCCGGCAACGGTTCGTCGGAGCTGCTCGGACTCATCTACAGAGCTTTCCTCGCCCCAGGAGATAGAGTGGCGATGCTGTCGCCCGGATTTTCGTTCAACCGTAAACTTGCCATGTTGCAGGGTGCCGAGTTTCTCGAAATCGCATCGAGCGAAGCTCATCCCCTGCCGATAGAAAAACTGCTGTCCGGCCCCGCAAAAGACGCGAAGTTCATTCTGTTGGCTAATCCGAACAATCCGACCGGAACATTCGTGCCGGTGGCCGAAATCGAACGCCTTGTGGAGCAAGCAGATCGCTTGATCGTCTTGGATGAGGCCTACGTTGACTTCGCACCCGACCATGCCCTGCGCCTCGTCAATAGACATCCGAATCTTTTGATCTTGAGGACTTTTTCAAAGAGCTATGCTGCCGCTGGCGTGCGAGTCGGCTTCGGTTTCGGTCACCCAGAAATCATTGGCAGGCTGCGCAACATCCAGAATGTCTTCAACATGAACGTGATCGGGCAGGCGGTCGGGAAAAGCATTCTTGCGCATCGCCACGCCTACGAAGAGAACCACAGGCACATCAAGCATGAACGACAGCGAGTGACCCTGGCGCTGTTGCAACTTGGCTTTTCAGTAACACCCTCCCACGCAAACTTTTTGCTGGCCCGTGTGCCGGCGGGACAGGAGGGCTCATGCTGGCAAGCCGCGTTGAAAGAGCAGAAGATCCTCATCGCCAGCTTTCCTGACATAGATTTGAAGAACTGCATTCGCGTCAGCATTGGCACCACAGAGCAGATGGACAAATTCCTTGCTGCCGCCAAACACGTCTGTATGAACTTTAAGAGGAATCGCGGTATGCACAAGCATGAAGTCAATTCACATTGCTTTGGAAATGTATCAAGTAATAAGTGTCGATGTGTTGTGAGTTATGATGTTTCCAATAGTGGATAAATCATAGGTAATTTGGAGAATAATTAATTGAAGAAAATTTTCGCTTCGGGCCTGACCTTCGGCATCTTCGATCATCTGGACGAAAACGGCGATGACATCGCCCAACAATATGCAGATCGGCTGAGCCTAGCAGAAGCGTGCGATGGCTATGGCTTTTATGCGTATCATCTCGCAGAGCACCACTGTACGCCGCATGGCAGAGGTCCATCACCGAATTTGTTCTTAGCGAGCGTCGCCCAGCGAACCCGCAGTCTTCGTGTTGGTCCCATGGTAATGCTACTTGCGCTCTATCATCCGCTGCGTGCCTTCGAGGAGATCTGCATGCTTGATCAGTTGAGCGGCGGCAGGCTTGAACTCGGCATAGGGCGCGGCTCTGCTCCGACTGAATTGGGATACTTCGGGGTTGCTGTAGAAGCAGCACCAGAACAGTATGCGGAGGCCAGCGAGATTCTCATCAATGCAATGAAAGGCGGGACGCTTTCTTATGAGGGCCGCCACTTTGAGTTGAAAGACGTTCCGCTGACGTTGAGACCTCACCAATATCCCCATCCGCCGACATGGATCGCCACCAATCGACCCGAGCCGGCTAGCTGGGCCGCCGCGAATGGGGCAAACATCGCCTGCGTCGGACCTTCCACTTCTGTTCGCAGCGTTACCGACGCGTTCCGCGCCGCCCGAATTCACGATGCTGACATTGGCCACCAAGCGCCATTTCTTGGATTGCTCCGAATGGTGGTGATAGAGCGTTCTGAAACAGATGCGTATTTGCTCGCAGCACCTGCCTATGAACGATGGCTCAAGAGCTTCAAATTTCTATACGAACTAAATGCCATTCCCACTCCACCAAACTTGCCTCTGAACTTCGATGCAGCAATTGAAAGTGAATTGTGCGTCGTGGGAACGGCAGCTTCTGTCCGAAAAGCTCTCCTTGATCAGTTGGAAGAGGCAGGTGCTAATTATCTTCTGTGTCAACTGGCATTTGGGGATTTGCCGCTGGATGCGTCCCTATACACCGCATCGACCATTCGATCCGAAATCATGGCTCGAGTTGGCGCATCGTGAAATCCGTCGTGTGATTGGAGGAGCAGCGGCAGCGCTGCTCCTCATTGCGAAACGGTTGTGGGGGCCGGACTCCTGTGTCAGGTGTAAACCATTGGAGCACGTCCTATCTGATCCAGGTCATATCCTGCGGCTGTGAAGTAGTTGGCACATTCGGCTGGGGTGAAGAGGTCGACGACCGCGCCGAGGCGTCCTGACCTTGCCCCTCTGATCTAATCCGGTTTGAAGTTCGTTCTGGCCCATCCAGAGGACCAGGACATGAAACGCAGCCGCTT
The DNA here is from genome assembly GCF_004962925.1 of Mesorhizobium sp. Classification (GTDB taxonomy): domain Bacteria; phylum Pseudomonadota; class Alphaproteobacteria; order Rhizobiales; family Rhizobiaceae; genus Mesorhizobium. The sequence continues at coordinate 32,123 of NZ_SUEO01000042.1, forward strand.
CTCTGAAGAGCAGATCATCGGAATTTTGAAGAAACACGAGGCCGGGGTATCGGTTGGCGATCTGTGCCGCAAGCACGGGGTCAGCGACGCCTCGATCTACAACTGGAAGGCCCGCTTCGGCGGGATGGATGTGTCCGAGGCTCGGCGACCTGAAGGCTCTGGAGGACGAGAACACGCGGCTGAAGCGGCTTCTGGCCGACCCCATGCTCGACAATGCCGCGTTGAAGGACCTTGTGGGAAAGAAATGGTGACGCCCGCGGCCAAGCGGAAAGCTGTCGCTCGCCTGAAGGAAGGCTTCGGGATGAGCGAACGGCGGGCGTGTAAAGCCATCGGCTGTTGCCGCATGACGGTTCGCTACCAGACCAGCAGGCCGGACGACCGCGAGGTTCGCGAGCGGATGAAGGCGATCGCGCAGGTGCGACGCCGGTTCGGCTACCGGCGTCTTCTCGTGATGCTGAGGCGGGAGGGCCTGGTCGTGAACCACAAGAGGCTGTTCCGGCTCTATCGGGAGGAGAAGCTCGCCGTTCGCCGCCGTGGCGGCCGCAAGCGGGCGATCGGGACCAGGGCGCCGATGCTGGTGCCGCTGAGGCCCGACGAGCGCTGGTCGCTCGACTTCGTATCGGACCAGCTCACCGACGGGCGCCGCTTCCGCATCCTGGCCGTCGTCGACGACTGCACGAGACAGTGCCTGCGCACTCATCGTTGATACGTCTCTCTCGGGCATGCGGGTTGCCGCGAATTGGACCGGCTCATCAAGAGCGCGGCCGGCCCAGGATGATCGTCAGCGACAATGGCAGCGAGTTCACCTCGAACGCCATCCTCCCCTGGGCGGATCAGAACCGCGTCGAATGGCATTACATTGCGCCCGCCAAGCCGATGCAGACGGATGTTGTAGAATAGCCCCTTCTTCTCATTCGGCCGCTTTTTCCACAGCCTTCTGCCTTTCCGGCCTCGTTCGCCATCGGGAAGTCTCTGCTGCATAGGCAGCTTCTGCCTTTTCGACTTGGGATCGTTCTTCGGCGCGCTTGGCCGGGATGTTGTAGTCGAAGGCGGTGCCGCGCCTGGCATGGTTCATAGGGAGGCCGGCACGCAGCTCGACCGATCTGAACTTGCGGGCGAGTAAGGCCGGCCGGGCCCAGATGTAGTCGGCATTTTTGCTCAGCATGTGCCAGATGATCTTCGCAAGCTTGCGCGCGGTGGCGACGGCCGCGATATGCTTCCCGCGACGCGAGGCGATCCGCTTGTAGAAGGCGCGCAGAGGACCCGGTGAGCGGGCAGCCGCCCATGCCGCCTCGACCAGCATTCCCCGTGCATGCCCTCGGCCCTGCTTCGTTATGCGTCCATGATAGGCCGGTCCCTCACCGGACTGCCGCACGCTGGGATTGAGGCCAAGATAGGCGACAAGCCTCTGTGGATCGCTGAAGCGACGAATGTCGCCGATTGCCGCGGCAACGCTCGCAGCCACGGTGACGTCGAGCCCGGGCAACGTCATTAGGCGGCGGATTGTCGGGTCCTGGAGGGCATGCACCGCGATATCCGCCTCGACCACCGTCAACGCCTCGTTGACCTGGTTAATCAAGCCGAGGTGGCGCTCGATGGCGGCGCGCTCATCGGCAGGCAATATTTGCCTCGCCAGCCATTTGCGCCCGCTGATCCCGACGAGGTTCCCATGCGGACACGGCGGGATCAGGTGGGCGTGGAGGATTGACTGGATCAGGTTCTTCAGCCGCGAACGCTGGCGAACCAGCTGTGTGCGCCTGGTGACCTGTCTTCGAAGCGCAAGCGTCTCAGGGTCTGGGACCCAGACCTCCGGCAGAAAGCCCGAGGCATAAAGCTTCGCAAGGACAGTGGCGTCGATCATGTCGGTCTTCACCTT
>NZ_SUEO01000427.1 GCF_004962925.1 Mesorhizobium sp.
GTTGACAATGTCCGCCGTTCGGATTGTCACCGGCTGCGCGAAGAGGTGCTGGATGTCAACACGGTAGTTATCTTCTATAGGAAACATAACCCAAAGTTTGATCCGCGATTTTATCGCTGCACCGTCTGGCTTGAGATTCCAGAATACAGGAACCGGAAATCGGATTGCGTGAGCGTTGGTCCTGTCGAGGTTGTAGAGATAAAAATACGCTGGTCCTATCGGACGGACATCAAGGCACCAGTGATAGCCCCGGATGAACGCTGAGATTCTGTCGATCGAAGGACAAGTCTGCCTTCATCGCCTCTTCGTGGATTCATTCCAGAAGTCCTGCAGTGAGGCATGGCGAAGGTCTTCCTCGCCCCTGAGGTGCTTCACGCGGGCTTTGATGCTTGGCTTGACCTACTGCGTTGCCGGCCGCCTTGGCATGTCTTTGGGCGGTGGCCCGGCATGTTCCTGGACTCTTTTCCAAAGTCGTTCCCGCATCTCGCGGTTGACGCTCACGAACGCACCTGTCGATCCCGATGAGGTTGCCGAGGACAAAGAATCTGAGCACCTGACGTTCCCCCTCCCTGGGAAG
>NZ_SUEO01000428.1 GCF_004962925.1 Mesorhizobium sp.
GACGCGTTCCCTTGCCTGGTCGGAGCCGCTTGACCTTCGCGGGCCGGCGAGACAGCCGGCGAGCGATTTGCGCCGCCCGCCTAGCGCATCAGGCCCGCTGCCCGCAGGGCATCCTCGATGATCTTCTTCACGCCGGGTTGGCCCGATTCCGGGTGACGCGGGAACTGATGGATGGCAGTCGACTGTGGGGGCTTCGTCTTCGCATTTACTATACCTGGCGCCGGTGACTGGGGTAGTGGCCGTTGGTTGACGGGCACTTGCGGCCTCGATTTCCGGGAGGCGCTTTCCTCCGTTGCCGCGATCCCCCAGAACTGCGCGATCTCGCGTGTGGAGGCGATGCCGACATCAAGCATATAAGGCCCCGGAGCGCCGAGGCCGTTGCCGAGCGGCGTGCCGTGGCCCATCCCGGCGATCATGTTGATTTCGATCAAGGCTTCTCCCGCGCCGTTACGCCAGACCTGCTTTGCGTGCGGTCCGGCAGCTTCCCGACGCGTCGGCGCTTTCTCAAGCCGGTGGACTCCCCGCCATTGGCCTGCGATCGCTTCCGCGTTGGAAGGCGAAACCGTGT
>NZ_SUEO01000429.1 GCF_004962925.1 Mesorhizobium sp.
GGGTTGAAAACACCCGCATGCTCGGCTCTTCCACGAATCGGCATGACAAACCCCCTTCGCCCAGAGATTTTGTTCGTGCAGCTTTATCATACACCAAAGACGCCGCACCCTGTTGTGGAATCGCAGGCGCTAGATGCGGCCTCGGGAAGATGTGCGAACGGGCGGTTTAACCCTTCATTGAGCATGCTTGGGGCCGTGATGGGGCTGTCTCTAAACGTTATCCGCCCTAGTTGGACAGTTCGGTAAGAAGATCGGATGCATCATCTGCCAGTAGGTGTCCCCCTTGCCATTTCGCTTGTCGTCGGCCTAGTCGTGGCGGCGATCGCATCAAAGGATAACTCGGAGGCCTGCGGCATCCGGTGTTCAACAGCGCGCACGCAAAGTGAGCCCTAATTGGAGGACTTGCGTAGAACCTCTCCTCCTCGGCAGCAGCCTCGAAGGCCTTCCTTACGTCGTCGGGCGCGAGCGCACATAAGCGCGGCCCTACTGATGCCGCGCGAGCCGGTTCATGGGTGCGTTTGCTTCGGCCAGACTAGCCAGCGCTTGCTCGACTTTCTGAGCCGA
>NZ_SUEO01000430.1 GCF_004962925.1 Mesorhizobium sp.
GTCCTTGCTGAAGCCGCTGGTCGACCTCAAGAACGCCGAGCAGATCACCGGCATCGGCCGCGGCATCGCCTTCCAGCTCGTCGAGCATTTCGGCCTTATCAACCGCCGCGACATCGCCGAGGAGATGAAGTCGCTCGACCAGGAAGGCCGCGCCGCCCTTCGCCGGCTCGGCGTGCGCTTCGGCGCCTACCACGTCTTCGTGCCCGCGCTGATCAAGCCGGCCCCGGCTGGACTGGTGACGCTGTTGTGGGCGCTGAGGAACGACGGCAAGGACAAGCCCGGCTTTGGCGACGTGGTTCACGCGCTGGCCTCAGGCCGCACCTCGGTGGTCATCGACCCCACGTTCGACAAGGCCTTCTACAAGCTGGCCGGCTACCGCAATCTCGGCCGTCGCGCGGTGCGCGTCGATATCCTTGAACGGCTGGCCGACCTGATCCGGCCCGCAACCAACTGGAAGCCGGGCCTCGGTCAGCGCCCCGACGGCGCTTATGACGGTCAGTCCTTCATAGTGACGCCGCCGATGATGTCGATCCTCGGCGCCACGGCCGACGACATGGAAGAG
>NZ_SUEO01000431.1 GCF_004962925.1 Mesorhizobium sp.
GCCGCGGACGAATAATGAGGGGACTCGCTTCAAGGGGAACGCCACGACGGCCAGGTGAAGGACGAACGCGAGCATTTCCAGATATGTCCCGTCTGCGGGCAGGAAATGGACATGCGCAACCTTGGCGAGGCGCTTCACCACGCGAAGCCAGGCCACAAGCCTTTGAAGTATCCCGACTAGCTTGCGAGCCGAAGCTGCGCCACGCCTCGCGGCAGGATTTCCGGGAGGAGGATGATCTTCCCTGATGGACCGGCAAAGGCTGCGTTTAGCGTACGGTGAAGAAACCGCTTTCACGCGCTGCATCAAAGCAGACTTTGCTCGGTCGAGGGCCTTTTAGCGCGGCGTTGAAGGCGGCGTAGCCACGATTATAGTCTTTTGTACCTTGGTACTTAAAAAACTTGCTCTTATGTAGCCGCCTACATACGCAGCCGATTTACTGTTGGCATTCGAGGACGCGGGCAAGCTTACGCTGATTGTCACTGCCGAAACAACGCATAGAATAGTGCTGCCGAATTTCAACTTGCCCCCACATTTTGCCCCTAGATGGCTATTGCACAT
>NZ_SUEO01000432.1 GCF_004962925.1 Mesorhizobium sp.
CAGATGCAGACCATGATGGACCACTGGGAAAGGCTGGTTCCCAATCCTGCCTTTGACATGGCCTATAAATGGGCCTCGCAGAACGGCGAAACCTCGCTTGGCAACACTCCGTCAATGCAATCCTTTTTCCTGCAGCACAACACCAGCACCACGACCCCGCCTCCAACCGACAACCCGCCTCCTACCGACAACCCGCCTCCAACCAACAACCCGCCTCCTGCCGACAACCCACCACCTACCGACAACCCACCTCCGACTACCGATAAACTCGACGGCACCAGCGGAGCCGATGTTCTTCGGGCAACCGGTGCCCACACAATGGCCGGCCATGGCGGCAATGACGATTACTATGTCGACAATGCCGGCGACAAAGTGGTCGAGTCCGCTGGCCAGGGTCAAGACAGGGTGTGGACCTCTGTGGGCTATGCGCTCTCGGCCGGCTCGTCGATTGAAGTCCTTGGCACCACGAAGGATGCCGGCACCACGGCAATCAACCTGACCGGCAACGAATTGGCCCAAACCATCCAGG
>NZ_SUEO01000433.1 GCF_004962925.1 Mesorhizobium sp.
GCTTGCGACCGCCGGGCGAATAGAGCGATATTTCGATCGTGCCGCTTATGATACCGTAGACGCGATCGGAACTATCCTCCTGCATGAAGAGATGCTGTTTGGCACTGTAGCGCTCGGCCTTGCACCCCTTGAACAGTAGGCTGAAGAGATCGGGCTTCAGCCTGGCGACAGGCAAATCCGACCCGCTGCGGTTCCCTACGCCAATGCCGGGCAATCGATCCTCTTCGGATAGCATCATATAGTCAATTCGGTCATTCAGCTCTAAAAAGCGCGTCGCGTTTGAACAGATTCATGCGACGCGCTTTGAGTTTTTGTTTTTATGCGTGTCGTTACCGCAAAACCGCTGCACACTTTTGCGCGACATGCATTAGGGCGCAAGGGCATTCTGTCCGCGCAACACAACGTGCGACTCGCTAAGCTAGGTTGAAACGGCCCAATTCCGGTCATCTGGATGCCGACGCCCGGTGCCTGGATCCAAACGGCGGCCCTTATGGCAAGACCGAAATGCGCCCCAG
>NZ_SUEO01000434.1 GCF_004962925.1 Mesorhizobium sp.
AGTGTGGAAGCGGCTCCGACAGTGAGGCGGGGTGCTGAATTGCCGGAGCCGCCTGCGCAATCCGGTTGGGTTTGACCGCGCCGTCCTATTCTGGAACGGCGCGGTCAACGATTCGTTAAAATGGGAACTAATTAAGCACATGCTAATTGAATCGCAGTTTTGCGAGTCAATGCATGCGTTTGAAGTTTGTCCCGCCACTAATGCCGACTTTGGTGGAGAAGCCTCCCGAAAGCGGCGTGTGGCTTCATGAGCTCAAGTTCGACGGCTACCGGTCGCAAATGATCATTGACGAAAGCGGAACGCGCATTTTCACCCGCCGTGGCTTGGACTGGACGGCGAAATACCACGACCTGGCCGCCGCATCGAAGTCGCTCGATGCGGACAACGCCATCATCGACGGTGAGATCATCGTGCTCAATGATGCCGGCCTGTCGGATTTCGCAGCTTTGCGCAAGGCCATCACGCGGCGCCAGCACGACCTCTATTTTGT
>NZ_SUEO01000435.1 GCF_004962925.1 Mesorhizobium sp.
CCACCAGTTCGAGCGCCAGCAAGCGGTGACGCTCGTAAGGACCCGGCATGGCGAGCGAGCCGGTCTTCTCCGCCGAGAACCCGAAGCGTTCATAATAGGGCGCGTCGCCGACCAGGAGGACCGCAGCGTGACCGAGACGCGCGGCTTCGGCGATCGCATGGCGCATCAGCGCCGAGCCGATGCCGGCGTTCTTGATTGTCGGATCGACTGCGAGCGGGCCAAGCAGAAGGGCTGCCCGACCGTCCTCGCCCAGCACGACATCCCATAGCCGCACCGTGCCGGTGACAGCGCCCGAAGCGTCGCGCGCGACAAAGGCCAGGCCTTCCGAAGGCCGGCGGCCACGCCGTAGCTTTTCCGATGATTTCTTCCTGCGCTTCGGCCCCATGGCGCGATCGAGCAAAGCCTCGCGCGCCGGAACGTCGGCAGCGGTTTCGGCGACGATGGCAAAAGCGCCGGCAATCTCCCCCCTCGAGGGGGAGATGTCGCC
>NZ_SUEO01000436.1 GCF_004962925.1 Mesorhizobium sp.
TCCGACGCTTGGGCTGCGAGGCCTCGAACTGCTGGCGCGCGGCGCTTCGGCGGCCGAGGCGGTCGCCATATTGAAGCGCACCGGCGCCCATAGCGAATACCGGCAGGTGCTGGCTGTCGATGCCGCCGGAACGACCGCGATACATTCAGGCCCCAGGGCGCTTGGCATCTGGGCGGAAGCGCGCGCGGAGAATGTCGCCTGCGGCGGCAACATGCTTGCCCATGACGGAGTGCCGCAAGCCATGGTCGATGCCTTTCTGGCGTCGGAAGGACATCTGGGCGACCGTCTCATCGCGACCATGCGCGCCGCGCTGAAAGCAGGTGGTGAGGCGGGCCCGGTCCATTCCGCCGGAATGAAGCTGGTGCGTGAGGTTGCGTGGCCGGTCGCCGATCTGCGCTGCGACTGGACCGACGACTGCCCGATCGAGCAGCTGGCGACGCTGTGGGAACTCTATAAGCCACAGCTCGATGCCTATGTGACC
>NZ_SUEO01000043.1:0-8057 GCF_004962925.1 Mesorhizobium sp.
TGCTTGGTGCGCACATCGGTCAGCCGCCAGGTGCGGTAGGCAAAGACGCCGTAGTCGCGCCCCCGCGTGCGCTCCGACTGGTCGCTGACGACAAGCTGGATATGTTCGCGCACCTCCTCGAGCGGCACCGGTCTTGGAAGCAGCGCCAAGGGGTGGCTGGGCGCGGCAGCGGGCACCAGACTGGTGAAGCCGATCCGTAAAAGGTTGACGTCGGCTTCGCCCAAAATGCCGCCGACGCCGAGATCGGCCTGTCCGCCCACGACATGGTCAAGGATCAGGCCGAGCGAGCCTATATGCAGGCGCAACGTTACCGTCGGAAACTGTGCCTCGAACGCCTTCAGAACCCGAACCAGTACAGGCGAAGGCAGTGTCACGTCGACCGACATGCTGACTTCCGCCTCCAGCCCTTGCTTATGGCCGTCGACACGCGAGCGGATGCGCTGCAGCATGCCGACCATGCGCCGCGCATCCTCCAGCGTCGCCCGGCCGACATCGGTCAGCTGCGGTTCGCGCGTGCCCTCGCGCTCGAACAGCTTCAACCCAAGCTGTGCCTCGAGATTGGCGATGGCGTAGCTGATGACCGACTGCGCGCGGTTGAGCTTGCGGCCGGCGGCCGAGAAGCTGCCGGTATCGGCCACCGTCACCAGGATTTGCAGTTGGTCAAGCGTCGGATTGGGTTGCATCGCCTTATCCAAATTGTAGATGGATAATATAGAAAATATACCAGTTTTTCAAATGGGTCGATGAACCCATATCTGGCGGGACAAATCATTCCAACCCTGGAGAGCCCGCCATGTCCATCCTTCTTGTCACGTCGAGTCCGCGCGGCGCTGCCTCGCATTCTACCCGTATCGCCACCGAACTTGCAGAAAAGCTGCTCGCCGCCGATCCCTCGGCCAAGCTTGCCGTGCGCGACCTTGTCGCGAACCCGCTGCCGCACATCGATCCGGACTATTCGACCGGCATCTATACGCCCGTCGAAGCCCGCACCCAGCGCCAGGCCGAGGTCGTCGGCGTCTCCGACGGCGTGCTGGATGAGCTGTTTGCCGCCGACACCATCATCCTGGCCACCGGCTTCATCAATTTCGGCATCTCGTCGACGCTGAAATCCTGGGTCGATCACGTCTCCCGCTCCGGCAAGACTTTCGCGTATGGCGAGAATGGCCCGAAGGGCCTCGTCACCGGCAAGAAGGTCTACATCGTCCTTGCCTCGGGCGGCATCTATTCGGAAGGCGCTGCCGTGCAGATGGATCACGCCATCCCTTACCTGCGCAGCGTGCTTGGTTTCATCGGCATGACCGACGTCGAAGTCATCCGCATCGAAGGCGTCGGCATGGGAGCCGATGCCGTCACGGCCGCCCTGGCCAAGGCATCCGCCAAGGTGGATGCGGTGGTCGCCTCAACCGGAGCAGTCGTCGCCGCCGCATAGAGCGCGAATAGCTGGTAACCAGAACTAAGAAGGCAGGCGCCCTGGCGCCTGCCTTTTTGCTATCCGCCTGATGCCCGACGAGGCGCCGTCAGATCCTACAGCTTAAGGGACATCGCCAATCGCCAGGCTAACCGAAGATCTTCTCGCCCTGCTCGTCGACAAGTTGGATGCCCTTCTTGATCGAGATGTCGACGGCGTCGTCTAGCCCGGCAAAACGGTCGGCGCGGATGAATTTATGTTCCTTCATCACACCGTCGACTTCCTTCGAAACCACGCCGCAGGTCTGGTACTGGCCCTCCGCCTTGTAGGGGGTCGCGCTGATCAAGAATCCCTTGTGCTCGATCTGCTTTGCCGGGGCGGCACTTTTCGGTTCGCCGACATCACTACCGCCACCGAAAAGACGCTTCAGAAATGACATGGGTATCCTCCAACGGCAATCACCCTGCACCACATAGCGCGGCGCAGGGTGATTTTCACTACCGGTCCTCGGCGGAACCGGCAAGGCCCACCTACTGGACGTCAGCGGCGTGACAGCGCCTCGAGGGCCTCGGCTGTGTCTATCAGGATGCTCATCGCCTGAGCCTGCTTGTCTTCGGATGCATCGACGATGTCGCTCAGCGCTGCGCGCAGCCGGTGGCGCACGGCGCGGAATTCGTCGCGCTTTTCCGAACGGCCCAGGCCGCGCCGTCCGCCATCCTCGCCATTGTCGTTCCAGCCGAACCAGTCGCGCGCCTTTGCCATCTTGCGGCCGAAACGCTCGAGATGGTCGAGCACGTGGTCGATCATCTCGCGATTGTCATTGAGATGCGCCTGCCCTGCCTCGGTGATCGAAAAAACCTTCTTGTTGCCTTCCGCCGACGAAACAGCATAGCCGGCCTCTTCCAGGAAGGTCAGCGTCGGATAGACCACGCCCGGGCTCGGGCTATAGACGCCGCTGGTGCGCTCCTCCAGCGCCTTGATGATGTCATAGCCGTGGCGCGGGGCCTCGGCCAGCAGCGACAGCGTGATCAACTTGAGATCGCCGTCGGCCAGCATGCGTCCGGCGCGGAACATGTCGCCCGACCCGCCGCGCCCGCCGCCCCTCATGCCGTGGCCAAATGGGCCGAAACCGCCGCCACGGCCGCCGAACTTGCCGGCCATATGCATGAAAACGCGCTCGGCGCGCTCGCCGAAATGATGATGTCTGTGCATTGTCTGCTCCTTGAGTTATGTCTTACGATATATCTTAATTAGGCAGGCCAGCCGATCGAGTCAAGATATATCTTACGATGTATCTGGGAACGACGCCAGTGGGATTGATTTCGTCAGCGAGCTTGGCTAAACGGTGCGCGAGGGTCGAAGATCGTCCGTAAGCGTCTGACGTCAAGCAACGCATCCACTCCGGTTCTTTCCGGGCAATTACGCCGAAGACCGGCGAAATGGATGCCATGCGACGGGCCGGATACTTCAGGAAAAAATCCCTAATGACCATAGGAACCGGGCGCAAGAAACTGCCTGCGCGCTATGCCGCGATCGTCAGCCCGCTGGTGTTATCGCTGCTGATGACCCTCATCGTCTCGTTCATCTCGACGCTGAAAAGCCTCGGGCCGCAGCCCAACCTGCCAGCCATCTGGCTGGCCGCCTGGGGCCTATCCTGGCTGGTGGCGTTTCCGACGCTGCTTGTGCTGCCGGTGGTGCGCCGTATCGTCGGCTGGCTGTGCGAGCCCGCAACCAGATAGGCGGATGAATACCGCTTACCAGCGGCCCTTACGCCTATTCCAGGCATAGAGAAGATCAGCGAAGCGATCATAGGCATAGCGCGTCAACGGCAGCGCGACGCGGTTGCCGAACAACGCCGCCAGCCAGCCCTCGCCCGGTGTTGCCAACCAGACGGCAATTGCGACCTCGGCGCCGACCAGCAGTTTGCCGTCCGCATCGGTTGCATGCAGCCGGCGGCGGATGTCCTCCAGGGACACGCCGTATCCGGCCAGCGCCGACGGTTCGGCATTGATGTCGCGAAACGCTATCCGCCCGGCCTTGATCGCCTCGACCAGCTGCCGCTTCTGCCTGACGATGCCGGCATCGCAAACCGGACAACGGGTGTTGTACCAGATGGTCAGCAGAGGCTTGGGCATGTGTTTCGCGACCTGAAGGCTGCGCTGACTATCCGGGAAATATCCTCGCCCCGCAACGGTTCTGACCAGCCTGGCCGCGACGCGGCATCGTGCCGACGAATTGCGGATGTCTGGAAAAAATCAGAATTTGTAGCCGAAGCGCTCGAAATCCCTGGAATAGAGCCGTCGCACGATGCTTTTCGCCTCGTCATCATAGACTGCGCGATAGTCGTAAGGTGCATTGACGTTTGACCGGGGAAGCTTCACCTCGCCCGGCAGACCGAGCCGTTCGACCAGCGCATTGAATTGCTCGGCCAGCGTTTCAAACCGCAAAATCTCATCGATGATGAGGTTTCCGTGCCTGTCCGAAATCCAGCTCGTCTGGTCCACCCGCACAAGACGGTTCTTGCGTTCGAGATAGCGCAGGAAAGCCATGAAATCCAGGACCCTGGCTCTGTTCCAGCGCCGGCCGGAGAGATAGTCCCGGCGGAAATAATAGGTCGAGACCGCAAGTTCGAAAGGGTTGCGCACGACGGCGAACTTGTAGGCGCTGTCATAGATCTCCGCCGGCAGCTTGTGCTTCACCCAGCTTGCTTTGTCATGCTGCCTGAGGAACGCATTTTGAGGCGTCTCGCGCACGGGAAGGTGTGACAGCAGGCGACGCCACTGCGTTCGTTTTGGCTTCAGGCTCCACGGCCCTAGCGCACGGGTAAGCGAGGTCCCGGCCGTCTTCGGGATGTGGATGAAAATGAAGTTCTTTTCGAGCGAGAGCAGCATTCCTCCTCATGATCGGCGGATCGGGCGCCGTCAAGCGGCGCCTGACCGTCCGATATCAGGAACTCGGCTTGGCGCGGGTCTATAGCCGCGCAGCGCCTTACCCGAGCGAGGCGATGATCTCGCGATAGGCCAATTCCGGGAAAGCCTTGAGCGTCCGCGTCCTCACGTTACCGCCTGACGCCAGCATCAGCGAGAAACGAGCGAGCACCGCGTCGTCGGGCGCTTCGACGATCGCCACCATATCGCATTCGCCCATGGTGAGATAAAACGCCCTGAACGAGCCGCCCATGTCTCCCAGCAGCTTCTTGGCGGCATCGAGCCGCTTCGGCGACTCGCGCACATTTTTGGCGCCCTGCTCCGTCCAGTTGATCAGCACGATGTAGTTTGTCATGCACACCTCCCTCCGGGGCCTCGGAGCACGGCGTCACTGCCGGGGCGGGCATCCGGGTTTGTCGCCCAGAAAATGCATCCGACACCAGATTATCCTCCCACAGCAGGTGTGCTGCAAGAACAACCGCACCGTCTGCGAGACAATCCCTGTGCCACGAACGAAAAAGGGCGCCGCAGCGCCCTTTAAATTGCTTATCCGGTGCCCGGCATCAGCTGTCGAGGAAGCTCCGCAGCTTGCGCGAACGGCTCGGGTGCTTGAGCTTGCGCAGCGCTTTGGCCTCGATCTGGCGGATGCGCTCGCGGGTGACCGAGAACTGCTGGCCGACTTCCTCCAGCGTATGGTCGGTGTTCATGCCGATGCCGAAACGCATTCTGAGCACGCGTTCTTCGCGCGGGGTGAGCGAAGCAAGCACCCGCGTCGTCGTTTCGCGCAGATTGGCCTGGATCGCCGCGTCGATCGGCAGGATCGCCATCTTGTCCTCGATGAAATCGCCGAGATGCGAATCCTCCTCGTCGCCGACAGGCGTTTCGAGCGAAATCGGCTCCTTGGCGATCTTCAGCACCTTGCGCACTTTTTCCAGCGGCATGGCCAGCTTTTCCGCCAATTCCTCCGGCGTCGGCTCGCGGCCGATCTCGTGCAGCATCTGGCGCGAGGTGCGGACGATCTTGTTGATCGTTTCGATCATGTGCACCGGAATGCGGATGGTGCGCGCCTGATCGGCGATCGAGCGGGTGATCGCTTGCCGGATCCACCATGTTGCGTAGGTCGAGAACTTGTAACCGCGGCGGTATTCGAATTTGTCGACCGCCTTCATCAGGCCGATATTGCCTTCCTGGATCAGATCGAGGAACTGCAGGCCGCGATTGGTGTATTTCTTGGCGATGGAAATGACGAGGCGCAGATTGGCCTCCACCATTTCCTTCTTGGCGATCGCGGCTTCGCGCTCGCCCTTCTGCACCTGGTTGACGATCTTGCGGAATTCGAGGATCGAGATCGCCGTTTCGGTGGCGAGGTTCTGGATCTCGGCGCGCAGGTCGCGGATCGCGTCCTTCTCGTTCTTGGTGAATTCCTTCCAGCCGCGCGAGGTCAAATTGCCGATCGAGCGCGTCCAGTTCGGATCGAGCTCCGAGCCCTGATACTCCTTCAGGAATTCCTCGCGGCGCACACCATAGCTTTCGGCCAGCCGCAACAGCTTGCCTTCGTTCTGCACCAGGCGCTTGTTGATGTCGTAGAGCTGCTCGACCAGCGCCTCGATGCGCGCCGTGTTCAGGGACAGCGACTTCACCGCCTTGATCAGCTGGTCCTTCAGCTCCTTCAGCCGGCGGTCCTGGCTGGGCGACAGCGTGCCGGCGGCGGCCAGCCGGTTCTCGACCTGCTGGTCCTGCAGCTTACGCAACTTCTTGTAAGTGTCGGCGATGACGTCGAGCGTCTCCATCACCTGCGGGCGCAGTTCCGCTTCCATCGCCGCCAGCGACAGGCTGGCCTCGTCCTCGTCTTCCTCGTCGTCATCAGTCAGACCGCGCGTGTCGGTGCCGACATTGGTGATGTCGTCCTCGTCCTCGCGCGAACGGCGTGGCTTTTCCTCGGTCTTGGCTTCCTCGATCCGCTCGACCACCGGCGCCTGCTTGGCCTCCGGCCCGGCATAGGTCGCTTCAAGATCGATGATCTCGCGCAGCAGGATCTTCGATTCATTGAGCTCGTCACGCCAGATGATGATGGCCTGGAACGTCAGCGGGCTTTCGCACAGGCCCGCGATCATCGTCTCGCGGCCGGCCTCGATGCGCTTGGCGATCGCGATTTCGCCCTCGCGCGACAGAAGCTCGACCGAGCCCATTTCGCGCAGATACATGCGAACCGGATCGTCGGTGCGATCGGTCGGCTCTTTCTTGGTGGTCGTCGCGGCTACGGCGGTGCCGGTCTGCTCGGCCAGCTCGTTGGCGTCTTCCTCGGCGTCGGCAGCCGCATCGGCGGCTTCAGGCTCTTCGCCCTGCTCGTCGTCCTCGACCACGTTGATGCCCATGTCGGAAAGCATGGCCATCGTGTCCTCGATCTGCTCGGAGGTCACTTCCTCCGAGGGCAGCACCGAATTCAGCTCGTCCATGGTGACATAGCCGCGCTTCTTGGCGGCCTTGATCATCTTCTTGACAGCATCGTCGGAAAGGTCGAGCAGAGGGCCATCGGTGGCGCCTTCGCGTTCGGTCTCGACCTCTTCCTTTTCTTTTGTCGCCATTCTTTATTTTCTCCAAGCGGCCGAGTATCAAGCCGCGTAAGCTGCCGTTCCGGTTAAATCAGATGCGCTCGCTCTAGAACGCGCTTCCCCGGGCCAGTAACTGCATCTCTCGTTAAGTCCAGATTAACCCTGGTATCTGTGGCAGGCCGAATGCCTGTCCAGTGACCGGTACCTCACATCGCTGCATTTCCCGTCGACGCCGGCGCGGGTTAACGTTTCGAATCGTCCTGATTCCGTCATTCTGCCAGAAGGTCAAGCGCCTCTCGCATGATTCGCATGAAAAAAGCGAATCAATTACCCGACTTAAAGCGCCGCGGCTGATTCGACGCGCAAGCACGGTTCTGCACTTTTCACTCTTTCGTAAGCTTCGACCTACGCCCGCCCGGCCCTTCCCGAGGACACACCGAACCCTTCGATCAGCGCTTCCGTTGCTTGCACGTCGCGAAATTGCGCCTGGATCTCGATGAGATGCCGGTAGTTTTCGTCCGTGGGATCGCTGGCGAGCGCCGCTTCCGCCTGTTTCAGCTCCTTATGTAAGGTGCGCGCGCTGCGCTGCAAGTGGAGCGCCTGGCTGAAGGCGTCGCGGGCATCGTCAAGTCCGGCGGTTTCCAGCGCCGGCCATTGCCGCGCCCGTTTGATCAGCGCCACCGCGCGCGCCCAGATTTCACCGCAGCCGGCTCGTTCGATCGTCGCGATCACCGCGTTGCGGTCGTTGGCCATGTCATGCGCCATCGCATCGAGAATGGCCGCGTGCAGCCGCTTCAGATCGGTGTTGGCGAGGTCGAGGAACTCGACATGGGCGAAATTCTCGTCGATCAGCGCTGGATGATTGACAAGAGCTGCAATGATCGTCGCCTCGCGCACCGACATTCCCTCGCTGCTGCGCTTGACCAGCGCCGAACGGCCGAGGCTTTCGGTGATCGCGGTACGTCCACCGCCACCACGTGCGAACTGTCCGCCGGGAGCTGAGCCCTTGCCCTGAAAGCGCTCGCCGGGCCGCCCCTCTTGACGACCTTGGCGCCCGCGCTGGGCGCCGAAAAAGCTCAGTACCCGCTCGCGCATTTCCTGCTGGTAGTGGTAGCGCAAGCTCTCGTCGCGGATCCGGCTGGTCAGTTCGCGCAGCGTCTTTTCCAGTTC
>NZ_SUEO01000043.1:8067-26146 GCF_004962925.1 Mesorhizobium sp.
GCCGCTCCGGCGTGTCGAAGATGCCGCCGGCCGTTTCGCGCACCCACAAAAGGTCGGCGAGCGGCCGCGCCTCGGCAAGCACGGCGCGAAACGCGTCCGGCCCATCGGCCTTGACCAGATCGTCGGGGTCCTTGCCTTCGGGCAGAAGAGCAAAGCGCACCGAGCGGCCTGCCTGAACCGCCGGCAGCGCCATGTCGGCGGCGCGCCATGCCGCCTTCAGCCCGGCCTGGTCGCCGTCGAAGCACAGCACCGGCTCGCCGGCCATGCGCCACAGCAGCTCGAGCTGGTTTTCGGTCAGAGCGGTGCCGAGCGGCGCCACGACATTCTCGAAGCCGGCCTGCGCCAACGCGATCACGTCCATATAACCTTCGACGGCGATGACCGTGCCGCCCTTGGCCAGCGCCCCCTTTCCCAGCGCTTGGCGCGCACGGGCGAAATTGTAGAGCACATTGCCCTTGTGGAAGATCTCGGTGTCGGGCGAATTCATGTATTTGGCGAGCGCATCGGCTGCCAGCGCCCGCCCGCCAAAGGCGATTATCTTGCCTCTGGAATCCGGAATCGGAAACATGATGCGGTCGCGGAACCAGTCGTAGGAAACCGGAACGTCGTCGCCATGACGCACCAGCCCACATGCCTCGATATCGGCCTTGGGCACGCCCTTGGCGGCAAGATGCTCCTTCAGCGCGTTGCGGCTATCGGGCGCATAGCCGAGCCGGAACGACTGCTGCGTCGCCGGCGTCAGTCCTCGATCGCGCAGATAGGCGCGAGCTTTTGCGCCTTCCGGTCCCTGCAGCCGCTCCTGGAAGAAGGCGGTCGCCATCTCCATGACATCGGTCAGGCTGGCGCGTTCCTTTTCCCGCCGCTCCTCCTGGGCATCGCGAACCGGCATCGGCACGCCAGCCATGTCGGCGATCTTCTCGACCGCTTCGGGAAAGCTCATCCCGTCGAGTTCGGTCAGGAACTTGAAATGGTCGCCTGAAACCGAGCAGCCGAAGCAGTGGTAGCGGCCCTTCTTGTCCTCGCAATGGAAGGACGGGCTCTTCTCGCCATGGAAGGGGCAGCACGCCCAATAATCGCCGCGCGGCGCATTGGTCTTCTTCCTGTCCCACGCCACGCGCTGGCCGATCACCGATGAAATCGGCACGCGGTCGCGTATCTCGTCGAGGAAGGCAGGTGGAAAGCGCATCGGGAACGGCTCGTTTGGCCTCCATATAATCACGCCGGAGAAACCCGACGACTCCTAATGCGGAACCATACCCGGTTTTCACAGGGCAAAAGAAGGCGGCCGTTGCGGGCCGCCTTCCCTGAATGTGTCCGGCGCAGTGCCGGTCAACGGTTGCAAGGCTCAGTGCGCGGCAATCGCGCCGAAGATGATGCCGGAGGCGACGCTGACCAAGAGATAGTCGTTGCCGACGCGGATCCATTCCTGGCCACGGCCCGGACGACGCAGGCCATAGTGGCGATAGTCGCGGATCGGCTGGTGGCGCTTCCAGCTGGAATATTTCTGGCCGTTGCGCCAATGGTTCCTCTTTACGACGACTTTCTTCTTCACCACGACGCGCTTCTTCACGTCGACACGCTTGTCCGACTTCTTCCAGTCAACCTGGCTGTAGGTCGACTGCGGCGCGTTTGGTGCGTTCAGCGGCGCTGCCTGGCCCTGCAGGGAGGTGGCAGCCAGCATCGAGAGGGCAACTGCGGAAAGAATAATGCGGTTCATGACCGGTACTCCTTGGTTGTCGATGCCTGAGGAATAGAGCCCGAAGAATGAACCGAAACTGAACATGCAGATTACGTTTTCGTAATGATTTCTTATATTTAAACCGCCTAATTCAACACTCTCCTCAAACCGGATCTGAAGGGTGTAGCCTCTACTTGACCGCGCGGCCGTCCGGAAGCCGGCCCGCAATGCAACCATTTTGCGATCCATCCATTTCCGACACGCCCTGTCGCGCGCCAACAGCCGCCCGAACTGGTCAAAATTTATTATCCGGCTAAAAATAATCAGAGTAGTATCGACCTTTGCAATGTCCTTGATTCGCACCCTCTTTTGCCCCTTTGCCGTCACGATGCCCGCATCGCTGGCGCGTCGGATTGCGAGCCTGATATGAGCGGCTCCGTCGTTTTGCTGCATCTTGCCGGCGCGGTGGCGCTGATGCTGTTTGCCACCCGCTTGGTCAAGACAGGTGTCGAGCGCGCCTATGGCGATGTGCTGCGCCACAAGCTACGCGCCACCATGCGCAATCCTTTCATGGCGGTTCTGGCCGGCTGCGGCCTGGCGATCGCGCTGCAAAGCTCCACCGCCGTCACGTTGCTGGTCGGCTCCTTCGCCGGCGCCGGCATCGTTAGCGGAATGTCGGGCCAGCTTGCCGTGCGCGGCGCCGAGATCGGCTCGGCGTTGGTGGTCAAGCTGCTCACCTTCGATCTGTCGCTGCTGGTGCCGATCTGTCTTGTAGCAGGCACTGTCATGTTCATGGCCACCGAGCGGCGCGACTGGCGCCAGTTCGGCCGTATCCTGGTTGGCATCGGCCTTTTGGTATTGTCGCTGGAAATGATCGGCCAGGCGTCGGAGCCGCTGCGCCAGAGCACGCTGATGCCGGTCATCGTCGACTACTTCTCCGGCGACCCGGTCACCGCCTATCTCCTGGCGGCGCTGGTTACCTGGCTGTTCCATTCCTCGATCGCCGCGGTCCTGCTGATGGTGACGCTGGCCGGCCGCGGCTTCATCCCGCCCGAACTCGGCATCGTGCTGGTGCTCGGCGTCAATCTCGGCTCGTCGATCATCGCGCCGCTGCTCACCCGCAACGCGGAGCCGGGTGTGCGTGTCGTTCCGATCGGCAATCTCCTGATGCGCGGCATGGGCTCTCTGGCCATGCTGATCCTGTTCCTGTGGTTGAAGCCGCCGGTTGCCTTTCTCGGCGCCACCGTGCCTGACCAGATCGTCAACGCGCATATCCTCTTCAACATCCTGATCCTGGTTGCCGGCCTGCCGCTGGCCGGTCTCGTCTACCGCGCCTCGGAAAAGATCGTGGCGCTCGGCACCAAACCGACGCCGGCCGACGCGCTCGACGTCGTCGAGCTGTCCGCGCTCAACGACAGCGCCCTGGATGTGCCAAGCCAGGCGCTGGCCAACGCCACCCGTGAAGTGGTGCGGGTCTGCGAGACGGTCGAAATCATGTTGAAGCGCATTATCGAGCTCTATGAAAGCGCCGACGCCGACAAGATCAAGGCGCTGGCCGCGCTCGACGACCGCGTCGACCGGAAGCACGCCGCGATAAAGCTCTATCTGGCCAAGGTCACCAAGAACCCGTTGAGCGAGGACGAGGCGCTGCGCTGCCAGGAGCTGATCGGCGCCTGCGTCAAGCTCGAACAGGTCGGCGACATCATCGTGCGCAACATGCTGGTGCATGTCAGGAAGAAGCTCGAGCGCGGGCTGGAATTCACGCCCGAGGGCTGGCGCGAACTTTCCGCCTTCCACGCCTCGGTGCTCGCCAACGCACGGCTTGCCTTCAACGTGCTGGTCTCGCGCGATCCGGAGACCGCCCGCCAGCTGGTGCTGGAAAAGGACCGGCTGCGCGACCGCGAGAAGGAGACCAGCGCCAGCCATTTCGTGCGACTGCGCGACGGCACCGCCAAGAGCGTCGAGACCAGCTCTATCCATCTCGACACCATCCGCGACTTGAAGCAGATCAACTCGCTGCTCGCCTCGATGGCCTATCCCGTGCTCGAGGAACGCGGCCTGCTCACCGGCTCGCGGCTGAAGGCCGGATAGACCGGACCTGGAAGCCGAAAATTTGCCGCTGGGAACATCGGCTTGGAGCCAGCCTCTACCCGTCGAGCCAAAACGGGAAAATTAGTCTTTGCTCATCCTCCCGTCTGTCGGCTAAGGATCGGCCCAGGCCCGCCGGGAGAGAAATCGATGGATACCCATTCGCGCAGTTTCGCAAAGGCGCTTTCCTGGCGCGCCACCGGTACCATCGACACGATAATCATTTCGCTCGTCGTGACCGGCAGCATCAAGCTCGCTGCGGCCATCGGCCTGACCGAAGTCATCACCAAGTCGCTGCTCTACTATCTTCACGAACGCGCGTGGTTGAAAATTCCCTATGGGAGGAAGAAGATGACCATCTAGCCTTGCCGGCATACGGCCGGAGCCTGGCTGAACCGATCAAGAAAACCTAAAGCGGCGTCGACAATTTCTGGATTGCCCGCGGCCCTCGTTCGTGATTTGAGGCTATCTCATCCAAGGATCGCCTTCCCGCGCCATGCTTCCCCTCATCGCCCTGTTCATTGCCGCATTCGCGTTCGGCACCACCGAGTTCGTCATCGCTGGCGTGCTGCCGCAGGTGGCGGATGGCCTTGGCGTCTCCATCCCGACTGCCGGCTACCTCGTCTCGGGCTACGCCGGCGGCATCGCGATCGGCGGACCGCTGCTGACGCTCGCCACCAAGGCGATTTCCCGCAAGGCCTTGCTGCTTGGTCTTGCCGCAGCCTTCACCATCGGCCAGGCCGCCTGCGCACTTGCACCCGACTTCGCCTCCATGTTGCTGTTGCGGATTGCGGTGGCCGTGGCGCACGGCGCCTATTTCGGCGTCGCGATGGTGGTGGCGGTCGGCCTGGTCCGCCAGGACCAGCGTGGAATGGCCGTGGCGCTCATCCTGTCAGGCCTGACCGTCTCCAATGTCATCGGCGTGCCGGCCGGCACAGCGATCGGCAATGTCTGGGGGTGGCGCGCGACGTTCTGGGTGATGTGCGCGCTTGGCGTGGTGTCCATCGCAGCGATCACCGCCCTGCTGCCGCGCAAGACGGGTTCGTCGCGCCAGTCCGTCAGCTTTGGCAGCGAGGTACGCGTGCTCGCACGCCAGCAGGTCTGGACGTCGCTGATCCTCATGCTGATGCTGATGATCGGCCAGTTCGGCCTGTTCACCTACATCACGCCGACGCTACTTGAAATCACTGGCCTCGACGAGGACCTGGTGCCCTGGGTGCTCCTGCTCAACGGGGTCGGCGCGACGATCGGCGTCTTTCTTGGCGGGCGGCTCGCCGACTGGAAACTGATGCCGTCGCTCATCACCATGCTTTTCATGCAGGCGGTGACACTTGCCGTCATTTACGCCGTCAGCCCATACCCTGTGCCGATGGTGGTGGCGATCATCGTCTGGGGCGGCCTCAGCTTTGCCATCGGCACGCCGATCCAGACCCGTATCCTGACCTGGACGGCGGATGCCTCCAACCTCGCCTCATCGCTGATCCCGGCCGGCTTCAATGTCGGCATCGCGCTGGCCGCCTCGCTCGGCGCCGCTATGCTCAATGCCGGTTATGGCTATCGCAGCCTGCCGGTGGTTGGCGCAATGGCCATGCTGGTCGCCGTGGCAGTCGCGTTTGCCTCGCATATCCAGGAGTGGCGCAGCAGTGCGACGCCACCTCTACCGGCCGCTGCCGAATAGGCGGCGCCGCGCCTCGGAGAAGACAGACGTGCCTCGTCAGTTCGTCTCTTTCAGCACATCGATGAAGGCGCGCAGGGCCGGAGGCACGAGGCGATGGCCGGGATAGTAGAGGAATAGGCCGGGAATCGCCGGACACCAATCGTCCAACAGACTGACGAGCGCGCCCTGCTCGATGTAAGATTCAGCAGATTTGTCGGAGATATAGGCGATACCCAAACCACCGACCGCTGCCTCAGCCATCAGTTCCATATGATCGAGCGTGAGCACGCCCGGGACATCGATCGAGATTTCCTGGCCATGCTTCTCGAATTCCCAGCGATACGGCTTACCGCTCGGCAGGCGGAATCGGATGCAGCTGTGATTCCTCAGATCGTCCGGCACTCTCGGGACCTGGCGGGCGGCGAGATAGGCCGGCGAGGCGACGGCAATGAAGCGCGTCGCTCCGCCGAAGCGTACCGCAACCATGTCCTGTGGCACAGCCTCGCCAAGGCGGATGCCTGCGTCGAAGCCTTCGGCTACAATATCGATCAGCCTTCCCTCGGTAACGAGATCGAGCGAAACCTGCGGGTAGCGCGCAAGGAACGCCGGCACTGTGGATTTAAGCAGCAGTCTGGCTGCGATCTCGCTGGAATTGATCCGCAGCGTACCTGCCGGGAGGTTACGGAAGTTGTCCACCTCCGCAAGAGCCGCATCTATATCCCGCAGCAGCGGTTGCAAACGCGTGACGAGCCGTGCGCCTGCCTCTGTCGGTGCCACGCTGCGCGTGGTGCGATTGAGCAGGCGCACGCCCATGTCCCGTTCCAACGCCCGCATCATGTGACTGAGCGTCGAGGGCGATAGTCCGAGATCGTCCGCCGCCTTGCGAAAGCTGCGGTGGGAGACAATTGCCGCAAGCGCGGTCAGTTCGGGAAGTCCGGGTCCACTCATGGGAAATGTTCATCAACTCATGCAAGATTGGACGGATAGTACCATGAATTGGAAGGGATATCTTGTGTGGAGGTAGCCGCGATCGCGCGGCTTGGCGAACAAGGACTTCTTCCATGACCAAGATTTCTCCCACGACAAAGACATGGTTTATCACTGGCACTTCCTCCGGCTTCGGGCGGCTCCTGACGGAAAGGCTTCTGGCCCGCGGCGACCGGGTGGCCGCGACCGTACGCAAGCCGGAGGCGCTTGCCGACCTGAAGGCGGACTATGGCGATCGCCTTTGGATCGCTTCGCTTGATGTAACCGATACCGGGGCAATGCGGCGGACGATCGACAAGGCTTTTCACGATCTGGGCCGCATCGATGTCATTATCAGCAATGCGGGCTATGGTCTGTTCGGCGCGGCGGAAGAACTGGGCGACGACCATGTCCGCGACTTGATCGATACCAACCTCATCGGCTCGATCCAGCTCATCCGCGCCGTGCTCCCGCATCTAAGAAAACAGGGCGGCGGCCGGATTCTACAAATCTCCTCGGAAGGCGGGCAGATGGCATACCCTGGTTTCAGCCTCTATCACGCCACCAAATGGGGCATCGAAGGCTTTGTCGAATCCGTCCGGCAGGAGGTGGCGCCGTTTGGCATCGCTTTCACACTTGTCGAGCCCGGACCGACGCGGACGAACTTTGCGGCTGGTTTGGTTAGTGCCAAGCCTACGGACGCTTATGTGAATACGCCCGTCGGTGACCTGCGCCGGGCTTTTGCCGAAGGCTCCTTCGAGGTGAAGGGCGATGCGCAGAAGATGATCGAAGCGATGGTAGCCTCAGTCGAACAGAACCCCGCCCCCCGGCGGTTGACGTTCGGCGCCGCCGCCTATGCCTCGATCAGCAGCGCGCTCCAAGGCAGGCTCGCCGAACTCGAAGACCAGAGGGATGCCGCATTGTCGATGGATTTCGACGGCTGAAGGACGAAGCCAAGTTGACTTGCCAACGCTGCGGCAGCGTCGGCTGAAAAGTGCGGACAGCCCCTACAGATCGATCCGGTAGCGCAGGCTTTCGGCACCGCCATAGGCAGCGTCCTCGAAGAACCGCCCGACGAGCCGGCCGCCATTGGCTAGCACCACTTTCTGCGAGGCGAGATTACCCGGCTTGGCGGTGACCTCGACGAAGGGCAGGCCGAGTGCCCTCGCCTCGCCGAGCATCAGCCGCAGCGCCTCGGTCGCATAGCCGCGCCGCCGCTTCCACGGCACCACCGCATAGCCGATGTGGCCAAGCACATGCGGTGGCAGCTCGGCGGTGCCGCGTTGCCAGCGAAAGCCGATCGAGCCGGCGACTTCGCCGTCCCAGATCCAGCGCCGGAATCCCGGCAGGCGTGGCACTGTCGTCCCATCGGGCAAGGTGATTGGACCACCCTTCGCCTCAGGGTCGTCGAGATCGGCGAGGAAAGCCGCTGGATCCTTTTCGATGGCCGCAAGCTGCTCGCGCGTCGCCTCCATCAGCCGCACATTGTCCGGCGACCAGCCGCGCTCCAGGGCGGCCTTGTAGGACGGCAGATGTTCAAGCGCCGGTTTGACGAGTTCGACCATGACGTACGACCTAGAGCCTCTGCCTGTGCCCTTATCGGTTTGGGCAGAGATCAATAGGATTCGGAAGTTGATCTTCAGGGGTGGCTTTCTAAAATCAAGTACTATCGATTATAGGTCTACCACTTGGAGGTGAACACAAATGGCCGGCAACACGTCCGAGAAGTCGGCGAAGACCGCCGCCGAGCGGGTCGCTGCGAAGGCGACCAAACCGCGCAAGGCGGCACCGCAGCCGCAGCCCGGCAATGCCGCGAAGCCGACCCTTCTCGCAGGCGGCAACCCCCAGATCGCGAAGGCCGAAGGCGACGCCCCCGTGCAGGCCTACATCGCAGCCATGCCGGGCTGGAAAAGCGACCTAGGGCGCCGCCTCGACGCGATCATCGTGCGCACCGTCCCCGGCGTGCACAAGGCCGTCAAATGGAACTCGCCATTTTACGGCATCGCGGGCCAGGGCTGGTTCCTGTCGTTCCATGTCTTCACCCGCTACGTCAAAGTGACTTTCTTCCGAGGCACGTCGCTGCATCCTCTTCCTCCCGGCGAGTCCAAGCACAAGGACGTGCGCTATCTCGACGTTTATGAGGACCAGCTCGACGAAGCTCAGTTTGCCGCCTGGGTGAAGCAAGCCAGCCAATTGCCCGGCGAACGGCTGTGAGATGCATCTCGAATTAGCCAAGGGCGTCTGCAAGCACCTCATTCAAGCGTGCGAACGCGGCGGTTCGTCTGGCGCATGGGCCGGATTAACCTCTGTGATGGTCAGGCCGCGCCATTGCGGCAGGGCGGTCAACTGCTTTAGCACGAAGGCGGCTTGCTCCAGCTTGAGACCGTCGCAACGGCGCACATTCTCAGCGATCGGAAAATCGATAAAAGAGAGTACATCGACATCGAAGTGGATAAGCGCGCAGTCAAAGCGCGCCGCCCATTCGGCCGCGCGCGCCGCCGCCGCCTCGATATCACTCAAAACTTCCTCACGCGATATGACCTTGATCGCGTTATCTCTGATCGCCGCGGCTTCGGGCCGAGTGATATTCTCGACGCCGAAATAAAGGAGCTGCTGAGGCACGAGCATCGGACGGGTCGGGCCGAGGCTGGCGAGTGAAGGCTCGCATCCGGAAATATTGAGCAGATGAGCGACACCAGTCCAGTCCAAGGCGCCGTCGCTCGTGTCGGGTGTGTTGAGATCGGCGTCAAAGTCTATGTAGACGAGTCCAATCCGCGCGCCGGCCGCGTTTGCTCCGGCGATCGTTCCCAGCTCCACAGTACAATCGCCGCCTAATACAAGCACGTCTTCCTGCGCGGCGATCGCCGTCGCCACGTTGCTTGCGACCAAGTCACAGGCGTGGCGCACGGCCTCCAGGTTCATAGCCTGCGGCCGCGAGGGATCCGGTCGCCATCGGAACGATGCAACATCGCCATGATCCCTGATGGTTCGGCTTCGGCTCACGAGCGCCTCTGCAAGCCCATGTCGCCGAAAGGCCGCGGGGGCTTGTTCCTGCCCCGGCGAATAGGCGCCGGCGCTGCTGGCGGCGCCGATGATGTTCAACAAACGCGCTGCCAAATCGAAGCTCCATTTTCGGATGATCCTCGTTGCAAAACGTGTCCGGAGGGAGGAAGGTTCCTCCTCGACGTTGAGCGTTTGTCGCCCGGCATTGGCACGAGGCCAACAGGCCAGGCGCTTCGCGCCGGAATGGCAAACGGCTCGCCGCATCTATACCGTCGTGAGACGGCCAGACGCCGAACGTGCACAAAGCCACTAGGACCAATGATGACCAAAGCGACAACAGCCATGAAGAAGAGCGGCTCGAAGGAAGGAGAAGACACTCCCTCTCAGTTGATAGATGCGAGAATCAACGAGCTGAGCGATTGGCGGGGCGAGATGCTCGCTCGGGTCCGAACCCTGATCAAGCAGGCCGACCCCGAGGTGGTCGAGGAGTGGAAGTGGAGAGGGGTTCCGGTGTGGGAGCACGCGGGAATAATCTGCACCGGTGAGACGTACAAGAATGTCGTGAAGATGACCTTCGCCAAGGGCGCGTCATTGGAGGACCCTGCAGGCCTCTTCAACTCCAGTCTCGAAGGCAACACCAGACGCGCCATCGATATCCACGAGGGCGACAAGGTCGATGAAGAGGCGTTGAAGGCGCTCATACGCGCCGCCGTGGCACTGAACATGTCGGTGCGAGCTACTGCCCGCTCTCAGAAGAAACCGAAGAGCGCTTGAGGGATCATCCACATCCGGCAAGGCTGGCTCCTCGCGGTCGCCTTTTTCGAGCCTTGTGAGCATCGCTGCAGCGGGAAAATCCCTACTGCAGCAGTCCCTTGACGATGCCGCTCGCCTTGGAGAAATCCATCTGGCCGGCGTATTTCACCTTGAGGACGGTCATCACCTTGCCCATGTCCTTGACGCCGCTGGCGCCGGTCTCGGCGATGGCGGCGCGGATCGCCGTTTCGGTCTCTGCCTGGCCCAGTTGCGTCGGCAGGAAGTCTCGGATGATGGTCATCTCGTCGCGCTCCTGCGCGGCAAGCTCCGGCCGCTTGCCGTCGTCGAACGCTTTGGCTGACTCCTCGCGCTGCTTCACCATCTTGGCCAGTATCTGCAGGATCTCGTCATCGCTGGCCGGCTCCTTGCCGGCGCCGCGATTGGCGATGTCGCGATCGTGAATGGCCGCCTGGATCAGCCGCAAGGTCGGCAGCCGGCGCTTGTCCTGCGCCTTCATCGCGCTCTTCAGGGATTCAGCGATTTTGCCGCGCATGTGCGTTCTCCTTCGATCCGGCGCGGACAATAACCTTGCCCAAAGCCCAAAGCAAATTCGGTACTGACCGGCAACTGCCTGATATCCTTCGATGAAATAAATCCAGGTCGATCGGCATGGTCTCATTGACCGCTCTGGCACCTTCCCCTATGTACTGGGCCTTGCATGAACTGAATTTTTGTTGCGCGCGCTGGCTGCGAAATCGCCGCTGCGCGCGGTTTGCTGCGCAGAGTGGTCCGCCGGACTGATTGAAAGGCGCAGCCTTTTAGGAGTGCCGCCATGGCAACGATGACCGCCGCGTCGACCCCCCCTTGGGCCACCGAGAAGCCGACCGCCTTACTTGTGCTGGCTGACGGCACCGTCATCGAAGGCCGTGGCCTTGGCGCCACCGGCTCCGCCGTCGCCGAGGTTTGCTTCAACACCGCGCTGACAGGCTACCAGGAAATCCTCACCGACCCGTCCTATGCCGGCCAGATCGTCACCTTCACCTTTCCGCATATCGGCAATATCGGCACCAATGACGAGGACATCGAGGATCTCAATCCGGTTGCCCGCGCCGGCGCCGTCGGTGCCGTGTTCAAGGCCGACGTCACCAATCCGTCCAGCTATCGCGCCGCAACCGGTCTCGACCAATGGCTGAAGAAACGCGGCATCGTAGCACTTTCGGGCATCGACACCCGTGCGCTGACCGCGCTGATCCGCGAAAAGGGCATGCCCAACGCCGTCATCGCCCACGCGCCCGACGGCATCTTCGACATCGACGATCTGAAGCGCCGCGCCGCCGCCTGGTCCGGGCTGATCGGGCTTGATCTGGCCAAGGACGTCACTTCCGGCCAGTCCTCGGTCTGGCGCGAGACGCCCTGGGTCTGGGACGAGGGCTTTGGCGAACAGATCGATCCGTCCATGCATGTCGTCGCCATCGACTACGGCGTCAAGCGCAACATATTGCGCCTGCTTGCCGGCCTTGGCGCCAAGGTTACCGTGGTGCCGGCCAACACCGGCGCCGAGGAGATCCTCGCCATGCGGCCCGACGGCATCTTTCTCTCCAACGGTCCTGGTGATCCGGAAGCTACGGGCGACTACGCCGTTCCGGTCATCCAGGACCTGCTGAAGACAGACATCCCGGTCTTCGGCATCTGCCTCGGCCACCAGATGCTGGCGCTGGCGCTGGGCGGCAAGACCGCAAAAATGCATCAGGGCCATCACGGCGCCAACCATCCGGTCAAGGATCACACCACCGGCAAGGTCGAGATCGTCTCGATGAATCACGGCTTTGCCGTCGATGCCGACTCGTTGCCGAGCGGCGTCGAAGAAACCCATGTCTCGCTGTTCGACGGCTCGAATTGCGGCATCACTCTGACAGGCAGGCCGGTCTTCTCGGTCCAGCATCATCCCGAAGCCTCGCCCGGGCCGCAGGATTCGCACTATCTGTTCCGTCGCTTCGTCAATCTCATCCGCGAAAAGCGCGGCGAACCGGCGCTGGCCGAGCGCGCCTGATTCAGGTTCGCACCGTCGCCGTCGTGACGTCTTTCACCGCGACCGCTCTTTCGACCCTGAGCACGAATGCGATCAGCGACAGAGCGAGAAAAATGCCGCCGAGCACAAAGGGCGCGCCACCGAACACCATCGGCGCGCTCGGCCCGGTGAACCAGGCGAAGATCCCCGTATAAAGCAACGGCGTGATGATGCTGGTGATCGAGAACACGCTCGTCATCGCCCCTTGCAATTCGCCTTGCGCGGAGGGCGGCACCTTGGCTGCTGCCAGGCTCCGCAGCGGCGGGTCGGCCAGCGCCTCGAGGCAGGTCGCCACGATCACCGCATAGATCATCCAGCCCTTCCATGCCGCGGCGTAGCCGAAGGCGGCGAGCGCGGTAAAAGCAAGGCCGATGGCGGCGGTCCGCCATTCGCCGAGCCGTGGTATGACGCGCGGCAGGACAAAACCCATCACCAGTGCCCCGCCAAGACCGAAGACGCCGAGCGAGAGGCCGATCTGCTGTTCGCTCCAGCCGTAGCGGTAACTGCCGACAAACGACCAGACGGCAGGGTACATCATGTGGCCGAGCGTCATCAGGAAGAACACCAGCCCGATCCAGCCGATCCCCTGGTAGTTTCGCATCTGCTTCAGGGCGCCGAGGGGATTGGCGCGGCGCCACTCGAACCGACGCCGGTGGTGCTGCTCCAGCGTTTCCGGCAGGAAGAACCAGCCGACGATGAAGTTGATGAGAGCAAGCACCGCCGCACCCCAGAACGGCACGCGCGGCCCGAATTCGCCAAGTAACCCGCCCAGCACCGGGCCGATGATGAACCCGACACCGAAGGCGATGCCAAGCAGGCCGAAATTCTTCGCCCTGTTCTCGTCGGTGCTGACATCGGCGATAAAGGCGGAGGCGGTCGAGTAGCTGGCGCCGCTGATGCCGGCCAACACCCGGCCGATAAACAGGACAGAATAGGACCAGGCCACCGCGCAGATCAGATTGTCGATGGCGAAGGTCAGCACCGAGGCCAGCAGGATCGGGCGGCGTCCGTAGCGATCGCTGAGATTGCCGACCAGCGGCGCGAACAGGAACTGCATGGCCGCATAAACGAAGAACAGCCAGCCACCCTCGATCGCCGCTTCGCTGACACCAACGCCGGTCAGCTCCTGCAGATAGGCCGGCAGCACCGGCATGATGATGCCGATGCCGGTGATGTCGAGCAACAGCGTGGTGAAAACAAGCGCAAGGCCCCGCCTGGCGGTTTTGGCTTCGATCATGACGATATCGACTCCTGGCGCCGCCTCGGAGCGAAGGCGGGAGGGCTCGTTATAGGCGAGTCAGCCACGCAGAACAATAAGAGAACACGCCAACAACGTCTTATCCTGACATCAGCTGTCGACATGAACGCGGCCTGCATCATCGCCCGCGCCTCAACGGTCACTTCAACAGAAAGCCCCGAATGCCCTCAGATGGGGGTGTTGAACGTGTCGCAATCCGAAAGCTTGCCGCTCCTGTAGCCGCGCGCCAGCCAGGTCTGCCGCTGCTGCGACGTGCCATGGTTGAAGCTCTCCGGAATGACGTAGCCCTGCATCTTCTTCTGCATCGTGTCGTCGCCGATCTGCTGGGCGGCGTTCAGCGCCTCTTCCATGTCGCCCTGTTCCAGAATGCCTTTTTGCCCGGTGAAATGCGCCCAGACGCCGGCGAAGCAATCGGCCTGAAGCTCGACCTGCACCGACATATGGTTGGCTTGGGCCTCGCCCATCTGCTGACGCATCTGGTTGAACTTAGGCAGAATGCCGGTGAGATTCTGCACGTGGTGGCCGACTTCATGCGCGATCACATAGGCTTGGGCGAAATCGCCCGAAGCGCCGAACTGTTGGTCGAGCTGCTGGAAGAAGGTGGTGTCGAGATAGACCTTGTGGTCGCCGGGGCAGTAGAACGGACCGGCTGCCGAAGAGGCGAAGCCGCAGGCCGAGCGGATCTGTCCGCTGAACAGAACCAGCTTCGGGTCCTCGTAGGTCAGGCCGTTGGCCTGGAAAATGCCGCTCCATGTATCCTCGGTCTCGGCCAGGACCGTCGAGACGAACTGCTTCATCTCGTCGGAGGCCGGCGCGCCAGTGCCCTGCGCACCGCTGTTGTCGGTGATCTGGCCGCCGCCACCCGGCAACAGGCCGCCACCGCCGCCGGCCAGGATCTGCAGCGGGTCGATGCCGAAGGCCTTCAGCCCGAAATAGAGGACCACGAGAATGACGATGGTCGACAACGACATTCCGCCGCCGGAGCGGCCGCCGATCGGAATGCGGAACTGGCCGGGCCAGCCGCCAGGCAGGCCGCCACCGCTCTGGCCGCGTTCGTCCTGGACATTATCACTCTGACGACGACCCTTCCAGAGCATGGCAAATCCTCGTGGTGCAAATTTCCCGTTGATCGGGCATTTCCGCCCCGATCAGACCTGATAACAATTATCCCAACGGTTGCGCCAAGTCACAGAATTTTTCGCATGAAAGGCACGAGCGCAGCAACGCTGCAACCGCCTTCCGTTTCCCCTTCCTTGCCGACACACCTCGCTGTGCGAGAGACCAGGCGGCGTCGTGCTCGTAGACGACGTCCCGCCCGCACTGTCGCCATTTGCTCGCCGACCTCGACGGGTTACACCATCGTCCATCCGATGCTCGGTTCCACGCTGCTCGCGGACACTCTGTCGGCGCCATTCTGGCTCTTGGCCGGTCAGCTCAGATCTTCTGCTTGGCGCCGGCGCTCTTTCCGTCCGAGCTCTTCGAGCGCTCATCGAAGCGGGCCGCACCTTTTCTCAGTTGATGCCCGGTTTCCGCTTCCGTCTTGCGCTCGTCCTTCGCTGCAGCTTGCTTCAATCCCTTGGCAGCTTGCTTGCCCTTCGGTGTCGGTGCCTGTTCAACGCCCATGATATCCTCCTCGGCCTCGCGCCAATCGCGTGGCACGATCTCAAACGCAGCGGCAACGCGGCGGTTCCGGCAGGGCTGTCGACAATGGCGGTAGACTTAGCGTGTCACCGTCATCGCCTTGCGAAACGCTTCAAGCGTCTCGGCGCTGACGTGATGCTCGATGCCTTCGGCGTCGATGCGCGCCGTCTCGGCGCTGACGCCGAGCGAGCGCAGGAAGGCTTCCACCGTCTGGTGGCGAATGCGGCTCTCTTCCGCGACCTTGCGGCCAGCATCGGTCAGGAAGACGCCCCGGTATGGTTTCCTGGAAACGAGCCCGTCCGCGCACAGCCGCGTCAGCATTTTGGCGACGGTCGGCTGGGCGACGCCGAGGCGCGCCGCGATGTCGACCTGGCGCGCCTCGTTGCCGTCCTCGATCAGGTCGGCGATAAGCTCGACATAGTCCTCGACCAGCGCGCTGCGGCGCGCTTCACGCGTCTGCCTAAACCCCTCCGAGTGACTTTCGGCGTCAAGCAGAGGCTTTTCGCGTGGAACCGGTCTGTTCTTCAGCGCCAATATGCGCTCCTCCTCGACTGTCGGCGGATAGGCCGGCATTTATACATTCATAGCACGGGCTTCCATTCTTCTGGCCGTTTATTTGCATTCGACGGCAGGCGCAACCAGCGTTTTTCGTTCCACCCGCGCCTGGCCAACGCGGGGCGCTCAAAAGCACAAACGATGAAACATAGCATGTTGCATAATGTTCAGCCATGGCATAGATAAGGTGGTAATATAGACCGGTCCAGCGGAAATCCCCCCAATGTCAGAAGCCGAAGCCACAGCAGTATCCCGAACCATGTGGCGATTTGCCCGGCCGGAAGACGACGAGCAGCCAAGCCTGCGCGAAGTCAACGCGACGATCGCAGTGCCGCAGTCGGGCGTCTGGTTTCGCCGGCTGTTCGCCTTCATGGGGCCGGGCTACATGGTCTCGGTCGGCTATATGGATCCGGGCAACTGGGCGACCGACCTCGCCGGCGGCGCCCAGTTCGGCTACACGCTGCTTTTCATCATCATGCTGTCGAACCTGATGGCTATCCTG
This sequence comes from Mesorhizobium sp., assembly GCF_004962925.1. Classification (GTDB taxonomy): domain Bacteria; phylum Pseudomonadota; class Alphaproteobacteria; order Rhizobiales; family Rhizobiaceae; genus Mesorhizobium. Next base: position 24,237 of record NZ_SUEO01000043.1, read on the forward strand.
CTGCAGGCGCTCGCCGCCAGGCTCGGCATCGCCACCGGCCGCGACCTCGCGCAGGCCTGCCGTGCCTATTATCCGCGACCGGTCAATTTCATGCTGTGGATCGCCTGCGAACTGGCCATCATCGCCTGCGATCTGGCCGAGGTCATCGGTACGGCGATTGCGCTGCAGCTGCTGTTCGGCATTCCGCTGATCGGCGGCGCGGTCTTGACCGCCCTAGACGCTTTCCTCGTTCTGCTGCTGATGAACAGGGGCTTCCGTTACCTCGAGGCCTTCATCGTTGCGCTTTTGATCATCATCTTCGCTTGCTTCGCCATCCAGATCTTCGCCGCCGCTCCCCCGGCCGGCTCGATCCTGCATTCCATGTTCGTGCCGTCGTCGGAGATCGTCACCAACCCGGCGATGCTCTACATCGCCATCGGCATCATCGGTGCCACCGTAATGCCGCATAATCTCTATCTGCACTCCTCGATCGTGCAGACCCGCGCCTATGAGCGCACCGAAGCCGGCAAGCGCGATGCCATCAAATGGGCAACGATGGACTCGACTATCGCCTTGATATTGGCGCTGTTCGTCAACGCCTCCATCCTGATCGTCTCGGCGGTGGCTTTCCATGGCACCGGCCATCACGACGTCGCCGAGATCGGCCAGGCCTTCGAGCTTCTCTCGCCGCTGCTCGGCCTCGGCATCGCTTCGATCCTGTTTGCCGTGGCGCTGCTTGCCTCCGGCCTGAACTCCACGGTGACGGCGACGCTCGCCGGGCAGATCGTGATGGATGGCTTCCTGCGCCTGCGCATCCCGCAATGGGCGCGACGCCTGCTGACGCGCGGCATCGCCATCGTCCCGGTGGTGGTCGTCACCGCGCTCTATGGCGAGAAGGGAACCGGCCAGCTCCTCGTCTTCAGCCAGGTGATCCTGTCGATGCAATTGCCCTTCGCGGTGATCCCACTCGTGCAGTTCGTGTCTGACAAAAAGAAGATGGGCAATCTCGCCATTCCGCGGGGCGTCGCCGCGCTTGCATGGGTGGTCGCCGCTCTCATCCTGGTGCTCAACTTCAAGCTGCTCTACGACACCGTCGCCGGCATTGGCTGAAAGTTTCTCTCAGCCAGGATGGACGCGACAAATCGCCAATCCGCGCTATCTTGCCAGGCCATGACGCGGATTGCCGAAGCCCGAAAATTCTACGCGCGACTGATGGCTGCCAATGCAGGTTCGGCCGATCCGCGTCTCGAAGACGTGTTCGCAGCGGTGGCGCGCGAAGCCTTTCTCGGGCCTGGGCCGTGGACGGTCGTTGCCGGCAACGGCAGGGTCGAAACGCCGAGCGCCGATCCCGTACACATCTATCAGAACGTACTGGTGGCGCTTGACGTTGATAAGGGCATCAACAATGGCGAGCCGTTTCTGCACGCCATGTGGATCGGCAAGGTGGCGCCAAAACCCGGCGAGACCGTCACCCATGTCGGCGCAGGCACCGGCTATTACACAGCTCTGCTGGCACAGCTGGTTTCACCGGGCGGCGCAGTCACAGCCTTCGAACTGGAATCCAGTCTCGCCGACCGCGCGAGAAAGAATCTCGAAGCTTATGACAAGGTGGCCGTCATCCATGGGGACGCGGTCATCGGCGGCCTGCCACCGTCCGACATCATCTACGTCAATGCCGGCGTGGCGGCACCCCCGGCCGAGTGGTTGAAGGCGCTGAAACCCGGCGGCCGCATGGTCTTTCCGTGGCGTCCGGCCGAGCGCGTTGGCCTCGCGGTGATGGTGACCCGCACTGAACAGGGTCTTGCCTGCGATCCATTCATGCGGTCATGGTTCATCCCTTGCATCGGCGCCTCGCTCGCAAGTTCCGCGACGAAAATCGACCGCGAAAGCGCGGCTCGCAGCCGCTCGATCTGGCTGACGGCCGACAAGAC
>NZ_SUEO01000043.1:26156-33984 GCF_004962925.1 Mesorhizobium sp.
CGACAAGACACCGGACCACACCGCCACTGCCGTCATCGGCGACGTCTGGTTCTCGTCGCGGAGCACCGGGCCTTCGTGAAACCGGAACGCCGGAAATTTTCCGGCCCCCTGTCGGACAGGCGTCCGCTCGCACGTCCTTTGGCCGAACTCCGGCCCCGACGGCACGGATGATGAAAAGGGAGAATCCAATGAGGAAGATCATTACTGCGACATTCGTCAGCCTCGACGGCGTCATGCAGGCGCCTGGCGGGCCGGAAGAAGACCCTGTCGGCGGCTTCAAATTCGGTGGCTGGACGTTCCATTACTGGGACGACGTCGGGGGCGCCTTTATTGGTGAGACCTTCGCAAAACCCTTCGCGCTGCTCCTCGGGCGCAAGACCTACGACATCTTCGCCGCGCACTGGCCGTACCAGAAGAGCGGTCCGATCGCCGACAGCTTCAACGCCGCGACCAAATATGTAGCAACGCACCGGCCCGATACGCTGTCGTGGCAAAACAGCCGGTGGCTGGGCGACGACGTCGTGGCCGCACTGCGCCAGCTCAAGCAGGAGGACGGCCCCGACCTGCTCATCCAGGGATCGAGCGAACTCATCCAGACCTTGCTCGCCAATGACTTGATCGACCAGATCAGCCTGCTGACCTTCCCGCTGGTGCTGGGCAAGGGCAAGCGGCTGTTCGGCAGTGGCGCAATTCCGGCGGCCTTCAAGCTGAGCCGCTCACAGGTATCGACCACCGGCGTCATCATGGCGACCTATGAACGTGGCGGTGAGATCAAGACCGGGTCCTTCGCCCAGGAACAGCCGTCCGAAGCCGAGATCGAGAGACGCCGGACCTGGAAATAAACGACCGCGCACAGCGCTAGCAGCAAAGGGATGGCCGGACACCACCGGCCGTCCCTTTGCAATTCTGCCGATCACGCCGCCTGTTGCCGCCGCGCCAGCCCGTCGCGGATACACGCGGCAAATTCTCGAGCCGCCGGCCCGACACCATGCTTCGGCAGATGCAAATTGATCGAGAAATTCGGCAAGGCCGGCAGCTCCGGATCGGCGGACAGAATGTCGAGATCGCTGGGCACAGTGGAGGCCAGCCAGGTCGTGACGGCCAGGTCCGAACGCACCGTCGCCGTCGTCGCGTCGAGGTTGCCGTTCTCGAACACGGTCCGCCATTCCAGCCCATGCTCGTTGAGCGCCGCCAGCACCGCCGGGCGAAAGGCGCAGGTGTCGGCCACCATCGAAACCGGCACAGGCCGCTTGCGGCGGGCTATGCCGCCCCTCGCGCCCACCCAGACCAGCCGGTCGATGGCGAGACATTCGCCGGTGGACGGACCGACCGGTTCCTCGATCACGGCAAGGTCTATCGTGCCAGTTGCCAATGCCGCCGAAAGCTCCGGCGACGAGGCGCAGACCAGCGAAATCTCGACCTGCGGATAGGTCTCGGCATAGGTCTTCAGCACCGGTGCAAGCATGGTGCCGACTAGATCGTACGGCACGCCGAGCCGCACCTCACCGGCGACCGCACTGGTCCCCATCTCGGCCCAGATCTCGTCATTGAGGGAGAGCAGGCGCTTGCCCTTGCCGAACAGTCGTTCCCCGGAACGGGTCAGCCGCAATCCGCGCCGGTCCCGCTCGAACAGGCTGGAGCCGAGAACCTCCTCCAGCCGTTTGATCTGCTGGCTGACGGCGCCCTGCGTAAGATGCAGCGCGTTCGCCGCCGCCGTCATGCTGGCCTTGTCGGCGACAGTGACGAAGGTCCGGATCAGGGCCGTGTCGAGATTGCGGATCATGGTTGATATTATATTCTCTAATGCTAACCATAGCAAACATTGCATTTACTGATGCATGACAATGCTTAGCATGCTGGATTCCCAACAGAGGAAACAGCATGTTTGAGGCCATCCTTCCGCTCGTCCTGTTTGCGCTGGTCTCGACCTCCACGCCCGGCATGGCCACGACCTTGTCGACAGCGTCGGGGGCGCAGTTCGGCTTTCGCCGCTCGGTTCCGCTGATGGCCGGAAGTGCTGCCGGCCTGGCCACGGTGGCCGCGGCAGGTGCGGCCGGGCTCGCCGGCCTGCTGGCGGCGGCTCCGTCCCTGCAACTGGCGATGAAGATAGCCGGATCGCTCTATCTGATCTGGCTCGCCGTCAAGATCGGCCGCAGCGACCCACCCAATCTGGACGTGACCATGGCAAAGCCGAATAGCTTTTTCGGCGGCGCCGGCCTGCAATGGACGAACCCCAAGGGCTGGGCCATGGGACTCGGCGCTGCGGCGTCGTTTGCCGCACTCGCCGACGGACCGCTGCAGCTTGCCTTTCTGCTCGGCGCGGTCTTCGGCATGGCAGCCGCGCTGTCGCTGTCGGCCTGGTGTGTGGCCGGCACTCTGCTCGCCCGATTGCTTAGAACCGAGCGTCAGTGGCGGGTGTTGAACATTGCGCTCGGCCTGCTGCTCGCCGCCTCGATCATCCCGATGTGGCGAACAGCCTAAACGCCTGAGTTCCTCTCCCCACCTCCGTGGGGGCGAGGAACCCAAATTTTGCGAGGGCGCCAGTCCCCCCTCGGCTCTCAAGCCGCGTAGCGTGCCGCCGGTTTGTCAGCATGCAAGCTGCCGTAGAAGACTTGCCGAGCGCCAAGGAAGATGTCCAGCTTGGCCGCATCGGCAAGCGCTGGTGCAGTGACGGCTTCACCCCTGGCAAGGCCGACAAGTGCTGCATCCACCAGATCGTCGGCCGTCATGATGATCTCCTTCGGGAGGCTATCGATATCGCTGCCCGCAAGTTCCCAGAACTCGGTTCGCGTGGCCCCTGGCAGCACCACCTGCGCCTTCACCCCGGTGCCGGCGACTTCCCGCTGCAATGCCTCGGTGAAGTTGACGACATAGGCCTTGGTGCCGCTGTAGATGCCGCCGAACGAGGTGTCGAAGGCCAGCACCGAGGCGATGTTGACGATGGCGCCGCGGTTGCGCGACAGCAGTCCCGGCAGCACCGCGCGCGTCAAGCGTGTCAAGGCGACGACATTGACCTTGATCATCCGCTCGGCCACGTCGGCGTCGGCCGTTGCCACGACCTGCGCGCCCCCAAGACCGGCATTGTTGACCAGCAGCGTCACGCTGTCGTCGGTTGATATAACCTGCTCGACGCGGCGCACATCGTTGTCGTCGGCAAGATCGGCGCTGATCACACTGACTTTGCGGCCGTATTCGGCGCGCAGCTTGCCGGCCAATTCCTCGAGCCGGTCGGCACGCCGCGCCACCAGCACCAGATCATAGCCTTGGCCGGCGAGCCGGTCCGCATAAACAGCGCCGATGCCCGACGAGGCGCCGGTGACAACCGCCGTGCCCTTGTTGTTCTGTCCGCTCATTGTCCTGTTCCTTTTTTCGGTTGATCTGCTTCGCTTCGAACTGGCTGCAGGCACCGTGGGCGATCGCCCTCGCCTACCGGCAAAGCCATGCGACTTAATTAGTGGCATATGCCACTGTTTGCGAAGTAGGTATATGCCACTATCTTGTCAATGATCGACGCGGGGATTATTTGTGAGGCAGCGAACGGACATCATGTCGCGTCGCCAAGGACCAATCATGTCGAAAGCCGCCCTTCCGGGCCTGACCCTTTGCAACAACGCCGTGCTGCGCCGCGCGACGCGCAAGCTTGGTCAGTTCTATGACGATGTGGTCGCCCCGTCGGGCCTGAAGGCCACTCAGCAAGGCCTGCTCTACCAGATCCATATCGGCGACGAGCCGGCCATGGGCGCCATCGCCGCGGCCCTGGTCATGGACCTGTCGGCGCTCGGCCATACGCTGAAGCCGCTGATCCGCGACGGTTATGTCGAGACTTTCACTGATCCGGATGACCGCCGTATCAAGCGCGTGCGGCTGACGCCGCAGGGCCTGATCAAGCTCGATGAGGCCATGAAGCTGTGGCGCGTCGCCCAGCAGCGTTTTGAGGACATGGTCGGCAAGGAGCACGCGGCAATGTTGCGCGCGGCGCTGGATGACATCGCCGCGCTGGATTTCGGTATACCGTCGGCAGCGACCTGAGGTCTCGGACGGCCGGCGGTAGCCAGAACTTATTCTGCCGGCATGGCCACCGCCCGGGCGGCCCGGTGGCCGGCCAACATCACGCCAAGGCCGAGGATCGGGAACACTGCGGCGACCAGGCCGAGATCGGCCGGCGCGCCATAGCGCAGCACCGCGCCGCCGACCACCGCGCCCAGCGCCACGCCGAGATAGAGCGCCGAGGCGTTGAGAGACAGCACGATCGGTGCGGCATCGGGCGCCAGCTTGATGATGCGGCTGGCCTGCGCCGGCGGGAACGCCCAGCCAACGATGCCCCATGGCACCATCATGGCCATCAGCGCCGGTCCGGCGATGCTGTGCGGCAGGAAGGTCGGGATGACCGATAGCATGACCAGCATCCCTGCACTGAGCGCCAGCGACCAGCTGACGGTACGCGTCGCGCCGAAGCGGTCTGCCGCCTGCCCGCCGGCAATGTTGCCGATGACGGCGCCGACACCAAAGGCCAGAAGCATGCCGGGCAGCGCGATCGCGCTCAAGCCACCGCCTTCGATGGCCAGCGGCGCGACGAAAGCAAAGACGGTGAAGGCGCCGATCAGTGCCAGGACCGTCGTCACAAGAATAGGCATGACGCCCGGGCGCAGTGCCGCTGCCAGCCGGCGCTTCAGCGGCAGCCTGGTGCCGACAATGCCCTTCGGCAGCCGGTACCACAGGATCGCGCCGGCCAGCGCGCCAAGCCCGGCGATGGCAAAGAACGTGCCGCGCCAGCCCGCAATGGTCGCGACAAGCGCGCCGAGCGGCGCGCCGACCGCCACCGCCACCGTGGTGCCGCCGACGACGACGGCAATGGCGCGGGCGCGGTGATGATCATCGACAAGCGCCACGGCCGTCCCTTGCGCCGTCGCCGCAAACAGGCCGGACGACAGCGCCATGACGATGCGCGCGATCAGCAGCAATTCGAACGACGAACTCAGCGCCGCCGCCAGATTGCCCAGCACGAAAAACACCAGCGTCCACAAGATGACGCGCCGCCGGTCCCATTCGCCGGTAAGCGTCGCCAGGATCGGTGTACCAAGCGCATAGGCGAGCGCGAAGGCGGTGATCAGCGTCCCGGCGAGTGGAACGGAGATGGCGGCATCGGCCGCGATGTCGGGCAACAGGCTTGAAATGACGAAGCCTTCGGTCGCGATCGTGAATGATCCGAGCGCAAGCCAGATGAGGCGCTTGTCCATGGATTCTTCCTTAGTTCAAAGGTTATTGAACAATTGGACATAACAGGGCATGATGTCAATGAAGCCTCGCGAAAATAGCTGACCCCTGCTGACAACCCTGTGTCAGGACAGGGCATAAATGTAGAAACTGTGTGCACTCGCCAAAGGAGGAGATGCGTTGAAATCAGCCCCGATTGTGCTTAATTCCTGGGCATGACCTTGCCCCATCCCACCGCCGACCAGATCAGCCTGCCGAACGTGCTTGCCGTGCTCGGCGATCCCACGCGGCTGGCCATCGTGCGCTATCTCGCCAGCAAGGAAGGCGTGCCGCTGAACTGCAGCCAATTCCTGGATCTCGGCTCGAAGACCAATCTGAGCTATCATCTGGCCAAGTTGCGCGAGGCCGGCGTCACTCGCGCCGAGGTGGTCGGCACCAGCCGGCTGATCACGCTGCGCCGCGACGACCTCGATGCCCGCTTTCCGGGCCTGCTCGACAGCGTCATCGCCGCTGCCGTCGACGATACTGCACTGCCCGCAGTCGGCGCCAACGAGATCAAAATCCAGGCATAGCCGTCTCCCGCACCCGCCAGTACCGAGCACAACTCGCCAGGATTGGTTAGTGTCCTGGCAGTCCTCCTGCTATGCCATGCTTCGACCCAACGGAGTTTCCCATGCGCATTGCCGTCCTCGCCGATATTCACGGCAACGTCCTCGCCCTGGACGCTGTGCTCGACGACCTGCGGCAGCGCGGCAGCGCCGACCTCATCGTCAATCTCGGCGATTGCGTCTCCGGCCCGCTCTGGCCGCGCGAAACCATGGAGCGGCTTGAAGCGCTTGCCCTACCGACGGTGCGCGGCAATCACGACCGCCGCGTCGCCCACGACACTGCCGATGAAACCATGTGGCCGTCCGACCGCTACGCGCAGGAGCGGCTGACGGCGGCGCAGCGCGAGGCGCTGTTCGCCTTGCCCCTCACGCTGGAGATCGCGCCTGGGGTAACCGCCTTCCATGCCCGGCCCGACCACGACGAAAAATACCTGACCGATACGATAGCCGACGGCCGGCTGGTGCGCGCACCGCTGGCCGTCATCAAGCGACGGCTGGCCGCGCTCGATCCCGCTTGCCGCATCGTGCTGTGCGGCCATAGCCACCGCAGCGAGCTGATCCGTATCCCCGACGGCCCGGTCATCTTCAATCCGGGCAGCATCGGCTGCCCCGCCTACGACGATTCGACACCGCCGGCGCATGTTTCCGAGCAAGGCTCTCCGCATGCACGCTACGGCATCGTCGAACTGGGCGAACCGGGCCGCCCCGACCGCTTCGAGGCCATCGCCGTCGACTACGATCACGAGGCGGCGGCGCGGCAGGCCGAACAGGCGGGACGGCCGGAATGGGCCCACGCGCTACGCACCGGATTTATGCCGGGCTGAACGCGGAACGCGTTCATGCCGCCAGGCTGAACCGCCTTCATGCCGGGGTCGCATTTTCGGGCTTACATAGCGCCATGTCGTCCCTTATAAAATCGACCCGGCATGCGGTGGCGTTTCCGTGCCTGGCCGCGCCTTCGGTAATGCATTTATCGCCCACGGCCAAATGATGAGGCGCACCGTTACGCTCCGAACGACGCTGTACGCGCTGATTGCGGCCCCTCTCCTGCTGCCGGCACTGCCGGCCAGGGCCGAGGAGGCGCCTTTCGTTTCCATCGTGACCGACCTCGCTCCAGGCGATCTCCTGAACGTCCGCGCCACGGCATCGGCGATGGGCAAGATCCAGGCCCGGCTGCCGAATGGTACGAGCGTGAACAATCTCGGCTGTAATGACGTCAATGGCTATCGCTGGTGCAAGGTCGCGGAAATCGACAACCCGCAGCTGACCGGATGGGCTCCCGCGCGCTACCTGGACCCCGAGAATCCTGCGGCCGTTGAGGATACCGAAACGACCGGCGAAGGCACGGCCCCTGCAGCCGAGGCCTCGAACCCGGCAACTGCGGATCAGCCGCTGCCCGACCTGACGGCGCGCTTGGGCGCGGCCGATCCCGAAACCACGATGACAGCAGCTGACGCAATCGGCAGGGCGGCCATCGAGGATGCCCTGGCGCTCGCGGCCAGCGGAAATCCGCCGACCGGGGAGATGCCGGCGCTCGCGGCAACGGAGGACGCCATCCAGAATCGCGCCGCCAATGCGGCGCCTCCGGCCGACGCACAAACCGTTGCGCGGCTGCAGCCCCCAGGCAGGCCCGCGCCGGCCCTGGGTGCCCGCAACGAGATTCCTTGCGCACGCTATGTCGGCCAGCCGATGACCAGCTGCAAGGCAGGTGTCGTCCACGCGGGCGACAAAGCCGAGGTGACCGTGACCTGGCCCGATGGCGGCACGCGCGTCATCAGCTTCCAGGCCGGCCGGCCCGCCGGCTCGAATGCATCAGGCGAATTCCGCTATACGCGCGAGGGCGGCCTGAACCTGATCCGGGTCGGCGTTTCCGAACGCTTCGAGATTACGGATCAGTGGTTAGGGGAATAAGGCAGTAGGGCAATACGTTTAAAAGGCGCTCGAACCTCTACCTACTGCCCTACTGCCCTACTGCCCTACTGCCCTACTGCCCTACTGCCCTACTG
>NZ_SUEO01000437.1 GCF_004962925.1 Mesorhizobium sp.
GTGCTGGCGACGTCGATCGCCGAGACCTCCATCACCATCGACGGCGTGCGCGTCGTCATCGATTCCGGCCTGTCGCGGCTGCCGCGCTACGAGCCGGCCAGCGGTTTGACGCGATTGGAGACGGTACGGGTTTCCCGCGCCTCTGCCGATCAGCGCGCCGGTCGCGCCGGGCGCACGCAGCCGGGCGTCGCCATTCGGCTGTGGCGGGCAGAGCAGACGGCGGCACTTCCCGCGTACACCCCGCCGGAGATCCTCGAGGCCGATCTTTCGGGACTTCTGCTCGATTGCGCCGCCTTCGGTGTCGCCGATCCAACGAGCCTTTCGTTCCTCGATCCGCCGCCGGCCCCGGCGCTCAACGAGGCAAGGTCGCTGCTTCGTGCGCTCGACGCCATTGACGAGGCAGGGCGCCTGACGGAAGCGGGTGCTGCGATGCGCAGGCTGGCGCTGCCGGTGCGGCTGGCTCACATGGTCGCCGAG
>NZ_SUEO01000438.1 GCF_004962925.1 Mesorhizobium sp.
TCGCAGTAGAGCTGCTGTCGCTGGTGTGGGAGTCAGAAGGGACAGCTGCGGTAGAGCTGTCGTCGCTGATGGTGGCGTCGGCAGGGGCAGTCACGGTAGAGCCGTCGTCGCTCGTGGTGGCGTCGGAAGCTGCGGTCCCAGTGGTGCTGAGATTGTGCTCCCGGAAAACAGCCTGCAGCTCCGGTGAGCTCTCAAGCGCGGTGTCGCCTTCCTGTGAACCCCAGGCGTAGGCAAAGTCGAAGGCAGGCGACGGAACCACCTTGCCCCAGTGGTCCATCATCGTCTCCAGCTGATCCGTCGTCGGCATGACATATTTGCCGTCGGTATCGGTCATATAGGTGCCGCCACCAAAGGTCTGATAGACCGGAACGATCTGGCTGGTCGGGATGCCCGACTCCACCGCTGCTGCCACGGTTCTGTCGATCATGTCATAGTCGACCGTGTCTGTGCCCGTGCGCACCG
>NZ_SUEO01000439.1 GCF_004962925.1 Mesorhizobium sp.
GCTCCATGCTCGCTCCCTCCACATTGCCAGGGCAGACGGCATTGACGCGCACGTCATAAGGGCCGAGCTCAACGGCGAGCGTCTTTGTAAAGCCGATCACCCCCCATTTGGCTGCAGCATAAGGTGTATGCTGGGGATAGTAGCCATGAAGCCCAGCAATAGAGGAGATATTAATTATGCTGCCTGAGCGCTGTCGCTTCATGACTGGCGCAGCGCGCCTGACACACAGAAATTGCGCATCGAGAGAGAGGCTTAGGCATCGACGCCAGTCGTCGAGCATGAGCTCCTCGACATACCCAGTCCTCCCCCCACCTCCAGCATTATTAATCAGAACATCGAGGCCGTTGAGATCGTCCAAGGCGTCATTGAACCATTGATCTATCGCCGCCTCATCGGTCACATCGATGCGCGTGACGCCTATCTGCGGACATGTTTCGGTAACCGCACGGAGCGCCCCCTCGT
>NZ_SUEO01000440.1 GCF_004962925.1 Mesorhizobium sp.
ACGCCGAGGCGACGCCTGGTACCGACATCACCTTCTTCGACTGGCCGGTCGGACACGAACGGCGCGGCACCAACAGCATCGTGCGGACAAGCCTGAGGGTCGCCAGCCCCGAAAGCCTAGCCTGGTGGAAGGATCGCCTGGCCGGCGAGACCGTCGCGACGGGAGAGATCGGCGATATTGGCGGCTATCCGTCGTTGGATTTCGAAGATCCGGAAGGCCAGCGCCTGCGCCTCGTCAGCGATGGCGGCAAGGGCGACAGCCATCCCTGGTCTCAAAGCCCGGTTCCAGTCGAGCACCAGATACGCGGGCTCGGGCCGATCGTCATCAGCGTTCCCGACATCACCAACACCGAAGCGGTGCTGATCAGGGTGATGAACATGCGCAAGGCGCGTGATTATGCGTCGCCGGACGGCGAGGGTCAGGTTCATGTCTTCGAAATGGGAGCAGGCGGGCCGGCGG
>NZ_SUEO01000441.1 GCF_004962925.1 Mesorhizobium sp.
TCATCGAGAAGTCGTCCGAGGCCTATGCCAAGGAAAAGGGCATCAAGATCCGCACGGCCGAGGACGCCGACGCGGTGGTCAGCAACTGAGTTGCCATGGCGCGGCCGACAAATCTGGCCGGCCGCGCCATCCACCTTCCCGAGCGGAGTCATCGATGTCCATCCCGGAATACCCGATACTGTCAGTTAGCAGCGTGGAAGCTGTCTACAACGGCGCCATCGCCGCCCTACACGGCGTCGACTTGTTGGTTGGCAGGGGCGAGATCGTCGCGCTGCTCGGCTCCAACGGTGCCGGCAAGACGACACTGCTGCGCGCCGTATCCAATCTCCTTCAGGCTGAGCGCGGCGCCATTACCGCCGGTCGGATCACCTTCGGTGGCGGGGATGTTTCAAGGGCAAGCCCCTCGCACCTAGTCCGCAGCGGCCTTGTCCAAGTC
>NZ_SUEO01000442.1 GCF_004962925.1 Mesorhizobium sp.
TCGCCAAGCTCTTCGCCAAGCGCGGCACCCATGCGGTCGAGGTGGCGGTGCTGCAGCCGGCCGACCCGTTCCTCGACATGGCGGGAGAGGATCTGCGCCGCCGCATTTTTCTCACCGAAAGCGAGACCGGCCAAACCCTTTGCCTACGGCCGGAATTCACCATCCCCGTCTGCCTCGACCACATTGCCAGCCAGGCCGGCACGCCGCGCCGTTATTCCTATCTCGGCGAGGTGTTTCGCCAACGCCGCGAGGGCGGCAATGAATTCTTCCAGGCCGGCATCGAGGATCTCGGCGACCGCGATACGCCGCAAGCCGATGCCCGCTCGCTGGCCGATGCGCATGCGCTGCTTTCGCTGGTGCTGCCGGGACAGGCACTAACGGTCACGCTCGGCGACCAGACGATTTTCGAAGCGGTGCTGGCCGCGCTCGGCC
>NZ_SUEO01000443.1 GCF_004962925.1 Mesorhizobium sp.
GACCATTGGCAGCGGCTTGCCACGCTGCCAATGGTCTTCGTAGCGCTCGGGGCCTGCGTTGTAGGCGGCAAACAGGCCGGGAAATCCGAAGCGATCATACATGGCGCGCAGATAGGCGGTCCCGGCGAGGATGTTGTCGCGTGGATCATGCGGATCACGTCCAAGGCCGTGTTCAACCCGCATCTCCGCATAGGTGCCAGGCATCACCTGCATGAGACCGATGGCGCCGGCGCTGGAGGTGATGGGACGGCCTGCGCGCATCGTATTGCCGCCGCTTTCGGCATCCATGACGGCGTAAATCCACGCCTGGGGAACACGAAAGCGCCGGCTTGCTTCCGATACGAACTCCTGCCACTTTTGAAGCTGCGGACTGTGGGAGATGGCGACCGGCTCAGCGCCGGTCGAGGCGGAACAGGCGCATGGCGCAA
>NZ_SUEO01000444.1 GCF_004962925.1 Mesorhizobium sp.
GGCTCTCGCAACAGAACCGCGACGCCGGGACCGGGAACCGTCCCGCGATCTGCGGGCGCTGATCAAGTCGCACAAGGCAACGTACGCGGCGTTCGGCAAGGCAATCCACGAAATGGATGGCAGTAACCGCGACCTCGAAAGAATCAGCCGGGCTGAGGAAAGGGCGCTGCTGGCTGTATGCGCCTATCCTGCGGTGAGGGAAGGTGATCGCCGGGCCAAGGTCCGGTATCTTTTAAGGATCGAGGCACGCGGTGAACTCGACCTGGCAGAGCACGTGCAGGCTCTTCTCCGCTCGACGGTGTGGAAGGGATAGGACCGGCTTTCCCGTTGTGTAAGTTAGACGTCCGCAATACGGAAAGACCGGTCGCGTCTATGTTTGAGGGCATCGCGTTGAAAGTACGCCAAACAGCGCTAAGG
>NZ_SUEO01000445.1 GCF_004962925.1 Mesorhizobium sp.
AAACTCGGCTTGGCTTTGGCTGTTTTGGAAGTTGAAGCGGGTCTCGGTGTAGGTCCTCAAGGTGCCGAGCTCGGTTTCCTGGCCGGTCCAGGTCTTGAGCGTGAAGCGGGCTTTCTTGCGGTAGGTGTCGTTGATACCGCCGTCCTCGTGGTCGCCGGACTCCGTACCATCGAACGAGCCGACGTCGCCGACGCCGATGTCGTAGCGGACATAGCCGCCGATGCGCAGGCAGGTTTCGGTGCCGGGAATGTAGAAGTAGCCAGCGCCGTAAACGTCGCAGATGCGGACGTATTCAGCGGGTTCCGGCTCGGCGACAACGACGGCGTCGGCGGCGCGCGCACCGGAAACTGCGACCAGTGCCGCAGCGGAGCCGAGAAGAAGGCTCTTGATGTTCATTTTCTGACCTCCAGTCA
>NZ_SUEO01000446.1 GCF_004962925.1 Mesorhizobium sp.
GCCAGCGGGCCATGCATAGGTCGGGTCCGTGAGGTTGTCGTCCGTGCCGTAGCCGACCATGAGGAACAGCGACAGGTTCTCCATCGGCGTCACGTCCAAACGAACCTTGCCGGCCACCTCTTCATAGTTGCTGTCATAGGCGACAACGCCGGTGATCGCACCCCAGCCCTGCGTCCACTTCACACCGCCGACGACATGCGGAACGTAGCTGTCGATCGTGTGGAAGCCCTGGCCTTCTTCGAGCGAGATCACGGCCGAGAAGCCGTTGCCGGCGTCGAAGTAGTACTGGACGACGTTGGTATCGAAGTCGCCGTAGGGAACCAGCGTATCCTGGATGACGTTGCCGGCGTAGCCGATGAACGTATCGAAGGCCGATTCGTCCTTACCGACGCGAAGACCACCGAGCTGGATCC
>NZ_SUEO01000044.1:0-2484 GCF_004962925.1 Mesorhizobium sp.
GCCGTCGAGCAATCCGGCCTCAGCGCCTTCGTCACCAGCCGCATGCTGGAGCAGATCGAAAAGGTGCCACTGGCGCCGCTCGCGGCCGAGCTGCTGTCGGCCATGACCGACGACCGCCGTCACCAGAGGCTGTTCGACGAATTCACCAAGGTGGTCGGCCGCTTCCTGAGCGACGAGCAGGCGCTGGCGAGCATGCGCGAGAAGATCCGCGAGGAACTGCCGTCGCTGTTCAACCTGTTTCGCGCCGATGCCTATCTCTTGAAGAAGATCATCGCCTCCGCCGGTTCGCTGCTCGACGAGGTGAGGGCCGACCCCGATCACCCGATGCGCACCGAATTTGACCGTTTTGTCCTGACTTTCGTCGAGCGACTGAGGACATCCAAGCAATATGCCAAGCGCGCCGAGAAACTGAAGCGCGATTTCCTCGCCAGGCCGGAGCTGAAGGCGCTGGCCGGCGACATGTGGGAAAGCCTCAGCCTGTTCATCGAGCAGGACGCCAAGGCGCCGAATTCGATGATCCGCGCCCATCTCGCCAACATGTTCGTCGAGGTCGGCCGCCATCTTGCCGGCGACGCGCAGATCAGAGCCGACATGAACCAGGGGTTCGTCGTGGCACTGTCTTCCTTCGTCGAAAGCCAGAAGAGCGGCGTCTCGAAATTCATCGCCGATCAGGTCAAGCGCTGGGATCTTGCCCAACTCACCAGGCTGATCGAGATGAACATCGGCAGGGACCTGCAATATATCCGCTTCAATGGCATGGTCATCGGTGGCCTTGCCGGCGTCGCGCTTTATACGGTGGAACGGCTGTTCCTCGTCGGCTGAGGCGCGATGTGTTGCGCGGCCGAATGGACCGTGAGGCTCCAGTGCCCTATTCTTCTCCTCAGGTGCCGCAGTCGCAGCAACAGGGGAGAAACCACGATGGCAAAGCAACCGGATCCCGGCTCCTTCATGGACATGTTCGGCAGGTTCGGCCGCGACCTGAAGCTGCCGAACGTCGATGTCGAGGTGATCCTCAACCATCATCGCAAGAACGTCGAGGCACTGGAAAAATCAGCCAGGGCAAGTGCCGCCGGAGCGTCGTCGCTACTCTCCAGGCAACGCGAGATGCTGCAGGACACGCTGCACGAAGTCGCCGACATGGCGCAAAGTTACAGGGAGCCAGGTGATCCCAGGGAGTTGATGGCCAGCAAGCGGCGTTCGCCAGGAAGTCCTTCGAGACCGCATTGAAGAATGCCGGCGAAGTGGCCGAACTGGCAAGGAAATCCGGCACCGAATCGGTCGAGATCCTGCGTGACCGCATCAAGGAGGCGATGGAGGAAATCCGCACCGGCTACGATAAAAAGTAAGCTGTTCCCAAGCCAAAACAGACTTTTCTCCCGTTATCCGGCTCCTGAAAGTCGTATTGTTGATTCTCGGTTCGGCCAAGGCGCACAAAGTTTCTCTTGGCCCGGATAAACCTGTTTTCCGGCGCTGGACACAGGCATCGGCGCGATCCGA
The DNA here is from genome assembly GCF_004962925.1 of Mesorhizobium sp. Lineage (GTDB taxonomy): Bacteria > Pseudomonadota > Alphaproteobacteria > Rhizobiales > Rhizobiaceae > Mesorhizobium. Next base: position 1,498 of record NZ_SUEO01000044.1, read on the forward strand.
CCGAGGATACCGCAACGGAACGCGCGGAGCGAATTGACAGAGGCGGCCGGTTCGTGGTCCGGAGGCAGGGCAAGCGATCGGGAAGGCAGGAATGACGCAAACACGGCCGAGGACGCCGCCGACTTACGAGCAGCTCAGGGCCATGACAGGGCAGGAGCTCGGTGTGTCGGACTGGACGGCGGTCGACCAGAGCCGCATCGACCAGTTCGCCGAATGCACAGGCGACCGCCAATGGATTCACGTCGATCCAGAGCGGGCGAAGCGGCAAAGCCCGTTCCGCACCACCATCGCGCATGGCTATCTGACACTGTCGATCATCGGCGCGCTGGCGCTCGACATGGGCATCGTGCCCGAAAACACGCAAGCCGCCTTCAACTATGGCTTCGACAAGGTGCGGTTCCTGGCGCCGGTCAGGGCCGGCGCGCGCATCAGGCTGCGCATCACGCTTTTGTCGGTGGAGGACAAGGGCCCCGGCCAGTATCTGATGAAGGCCGCCAACATCGTCGAGATCGAAGGTGAGCAGAAGCCGGCGTTGACGGCCGAAACGCTCGTCATGCTTTACGAGCGGCGCAAGCGGGGCAGGGCCTGACGCGAAGCGCTAAGGCCTGCATTTTTGCGGCAGCAATGATCAACTCGACATCGCTTGTTCGAGCGTCCTGAAAATTCTCTCGTCTGCCGACTGCGCGGCGTTGAAGCGCAGGAAACGGCTGGCAGTTTGAGACAGGCTGAACGCATTGCCGGGCGCCAGCACGATATTGGCCGACAAGGCGCGGCGGGCTATTTCAGCTGCATCCACGCCTTCCGGTAGGCTGCACCACAAGAACATGCCGGTCGGCTGGTCGATCCACGGCGTGATGCCGATCGCCTTCAGCCGCGTGCTAGTCTCAGCCATGGCGCGTGAAAGTCGCGTGCGCAGCAAATCCACGTGCTTGCGATAGCTGCCGTCCTTCAGCAGCGTCAGCACCAGTTCGGAGGCAAGCCGGCCGC
>NZ_SUEO01000044.1:2494-8451 GCF_004962925.1 Mesorhizobium sp.
GCCGAAGGATGTGGCGATCTTGAGGTCGGTCAGCCCTTCCATCCAGTCGCGCGGGGCCGCGATGAAGCCGCAGCGCACCGACGCCGAAAGCGTTTTCGAGAAGCTGCCGATATGGACGACGCGACCAAGACCGTCGAACGCCGCCAGCCTGGGCGCGGGCGTGTGCTCGAAGTCGGCAAAGATATCGTCTTCGATGATCGTCAGATCCGATTGGTCGGCGAGCTTGAGCAATCGATGAGCGACGACCGGCGACAGAATTGCACCGGTCGGATTGTGAAGCGCGGAATTGGTGATGTAGAGGCGCGGCCGGTGCTCGATCAGCGCCTGCGCGAACAGCTCGATATCCGGCCCCGTGGGCGTATAGGGAACGCCGACCACCTTGGCCCGGTGGGCGCGCAACAGGGCATGAAAGTTGAAATAGCAGGGATCGTCCACCAGCACCGTGTCGCCCGGCTCGAGCAGGAACCGGCACAGCAGGTCGATGGCCTGGGTGCCCGATTCCGTCAGCATGATCTGGTCGGGAGATGCCTCGATGCCGTGCCCTGCCATGCGCCGTGCGAGCAGATGACGCAGCGGCGGCAGCCCGAGAGGGGTGCCGTAATCCGTCAACGTGACATTATCGCCGCGTGCCATTGTCCGCAGTGCCCGGCGCAATCCAGCCTCCGGCATCCAGGAGGCAGGCAGCCAGCCGCAGCCGGGTTTGAGCACGCCGTCGCCGGCTTCCAGCGACTGGCGCGAAACCCAGAGCGGATCGACGGCACGGTCAAGCCTGGGGCCGATCTCGGCCAGGGACAAGGGAGCCAGCGGTCCGGCGGCATAAAAACCCGAACCTGGACGCGAGCGGATGATGCCTTCCGCCGCAAGACGCTCGTAGGCTTCGACCACGGTGGATTTGGAAACCAGCATGGTCTTGGCGAAAGCCCGGATCGAAGGCAATCGGGTTCCCGGTGTCAGGCTGCGCGCGGCTATCCTGTGCCTGATCGTCGCCATGACGCCTTCGACAAGCGTCCCGCTGCCCTCATCTGCCGTCGTCTGTCCGTCCATCCGTACTGCTCGTCCTACCATGACAGTTTTGTCAAATTGTACCTCATTGTCTCTGGTGGCGCCATATGTTCGGCCTGATAGAGGCGAGAACGTCAGGAGCGTGCGATGGACAAGACGGCGGGTGGTTGGATCAACGGATTCGTAGGCGTACTGATTTTCAGCGGATCGCTTCCGGCAACGCGTATTGCGGTGATGGATTTCGATCCGACCTTCTTAACCGTCACCCGTGCTGCCACGGCAGGCATACTCGGCCTCGCGCTTCTGCTCATTTTTCGCCAGAAGCGCCCGGAGCGGCAGGATCTGTTGTCGCTGGCCATCGTGGCACTCGGCGTCGTGGTCGGCTTTCCCTTGCTGACTGCGTTGGCGCTCAAGCACATCACCTCGGCCCATTCCATCATTTTCGTCGGCCTGTTGCCGCTGGCGACCGCGATCTTCGGCGTCATCCGCGGCGGCGATCGCCCCAAACCGGCTTTCTGGCTGTTTTCGTGCCTTGGCAGCGCCCTTGTTGCCGGTTTTGCGCTGACGCAGGGCGTTTCGGCCTCGCCGGTTGGCGACATGCTGATGCTGGCCGCAATTATCCTGTGCGGACTGGGCTATGCGGAAGGCGCCACGCTGTCGCGCAAACTTGGTGGCTGGCAGGTGATCTCATGGGCGCTGGTGTTGTCGCTGCCGGTGATGCTGGCGCTGACGCTCATCACCATGCCACCGTCGCTCGAAACCGTCGGCAAGGCCGCCTGGATCGGCTTGGCCTATGTCTCGCTGTTCAGCATGCTGATCGGTTTTGTGTTCTGGTATCGCGGACTGGCGCAAGGCGGCATCGCTGCGGTCGGGCAACTGCAGCTTCTCCAGCCTTTCTTCGGCCTTGGGCTGGCGGCAATGCTGCTGCACGAGCAGGTCAGCCCTGCCATGATCGCTGTCACCGCTGCCGTCGTGCTTTGTGTGGTCGGTGCGAAGAGATATGCGAGATAGGCCAACGCATGGCGCTTGATTTGGCTAGAACTTAGTCACCACGCCGATGCCGATGCCTTCGAAGCCGCCCATCGCCATCAAGGCCGCGGGCGCCTCGTCGAGGCTGATCCGCTTGCCGACCAGCAGTTCGGGTTTCAGCTTACCGGTGCGGATCATCTCCATCATCGCCTGGTAGCGATAGGCCTGCATGCCGTGGCTGCCGCGGATTTCGAGCTCGAAGGCGATCACCTTGTCCATCGGGATCTGCGGCCTGGCGTGATCGCCGAGCATCAGGCCGACCTGCACATGGCGGCCGCGCCGGCGCAGGTTCGCGATCGAGTTGAACGAGGTCGTCGAATGGCCGAGCGCGTCCATCGACATATGCGCGCCGCCATTGGTGATCTGCTTGACCGCCTTGACCACATTCGAAGTCTTGGCGGCGTTGATCGTTGCCACCGCGCCGATCTTGCTGGCGAAGTCCAGCTTCTCATCGGTCAGGTCGATAGCGATTACGTTGGCGCCCATGGCGCTGGCGATCATGATCGCCGACAGGCCGACACCGCCGCAGCCATGCACCGCCACCCATTCGCCGGGCGTCACCCGGCCCTGGTCGACGATGGCGCGGAACGAGGTGACGAAGCGGCAGCCGAGGCTGGCGGCGGTGGCGAATTCCATCTCGTCGGGCAGGCGGACCAGATTGGTGTCGGCATGGTCGATGGCGACATATTCGGCGAATGAGCCCCAGGCGGTGAAGCCGGGCTGGGACTGGTGCTCGCAGACCTGATGGTTGCCCGAACTGCATTCGAAGCAGTGACCGCAGCCGACGGCGAACGGCACGGTGACACGCTCGCCGGCCTTCCAGCGGGTCACCTGGCTGCCGGCCGCCACGACGACGCCGGCAAGCTCGTGGCCCGGCACGTGCGGCAGGCTGATGCCGTCGTCATGACCCATCCAGCCATGCCAGTCGCTGCGGCAGAGACCGGTCGCTTCGACCTTGATGACGACGCCGTCCAGTGCCGGCTCCGGATCGGGAACGGTCTGGATGATCGGCGTTTCACCGAATTTTTCGAAGACGACGGCTTTCATCGGCAATTCCTCATGCTTTTATCCAACTTGCTCTATTCGGCATCGATCTGGTTCTCGGGCGCCGCCCTTTGGAAGGCCGGCAGCGCGATGCAGGCGGCGTGGATCCGCGTGATTGTCGGGTAGGGCGTCAGGTCGACGCCGAAACGCGCGTTGCTGGTGATCTGTGCGACCAGGCAGATATCGGCCAGCCCCGGCGTGTCACCATGGCAGAATGTCCCGGTTTCGGGTGAGGAAGCCAGAATCTTTTCAAGCGGCTGGAAGCCTTCGTTCACCCAGTGCCGGAACCAGTTGACGACGTCCTCGTCGCCAGCGCCGAACAGCGTGCGCAGCGAGGTCAGCACGCGCAGATTGTTCACCGGATGAATGTCGCAGGCGATCATCTGCGCCAGCATCCTGACGCGAGCCCGGCCAAGCGCGTCCTGCGGCAAAAGCGGCGGTTCGGGCCTGGTCTCGTCGAGAAATTCGATGATCGCCAGCGATTGCGTCAGCAGCGTGCCGTCGCCCAGGATCAGTGCCGGCACCAGCCCTTGCGGATTGACCGAGAGATAGGCGGGCTCCAGATGCTCGCCGTGCCGAAGATGATGTGGCACGTATTGGTAGGTCAGGCCCTTCATCTCCAGCGCGATCCGCACCCGGTAGGAGGTGGAGGAGCGGTAGTAATTATGAAGGACGAGGTCGCTCATTCCTGCACATTCGGCCGATTTGGACGGCCGGGCAAGGCATGGTGGTTCGGAAATTGCGATCTCCGCCTTTGGCCAATGATGGCGATGTACTATTTGCCAATAATCTGGCCATGGTCACTGGGCTATTCTATCCTTCCTGAAATGAAACGAATGCCATGACCGCAGTCAACGATCGCGCCCGCTTTCTGATCATCGACGACCACCCGCTGTTTCGCGAGGCGCTGCACAGCGCTGTGCAAATGGCCTATCCGGACGTCGACACCGTCGAGGCGCGTTCGATCACCGAGGCATTTGAGCTTCTGGCGGATGCGAAGCCATTCGATCTCGCGCTGCTCGACCTCAGCATGCCTGATGTCCATGGCTTCGACGGGCTGCTGCAGCTTCGGACCCGCTATCCGCGCCTGCCGGTGGTCATCGTTTCGGGGCATGAGGAACCCAAGATCATTTCCGAGGCGCTGTCCTACGGCGCGGCCGGTTTCATCCCGAAATCGGCGCGCAAGAGCGATCTGGCCGCCGCCATCCGCTCGGTGATGGAAGGTGCGATCTACGTGCCCGAAACCTATGAAGGCCAGCCGCCGGACGCCGACAGCACCGACCGCGCCGAGATGGTGCAGCGCCTTGCCAAACTGACGCCGCAGCAATTGAGGGTGCTGCAGATGCTGCGCCAGGGCTTGCTCAACAAGCAGATCGCCTACGAGCTGCAAGTCGGCGAAACCACTGTCAAGGCGCATGTTTCCGAGATCCTGCGCAAGCTCAACGTCTACAGCCGCACGCAAGCCGTCATCGAGGTTTCGAAGCTCGACAGTGCCGAGTTGTTTCGCGGCCAGGCGGGGTTTTAGGCGCCGGCTGCGGAATTACGGTGACAGCGCACCATTTTCCTTCTCTTGTGTCCGTTCGCCCTGCCAGCAGGAAGATGCATTCAAAGGTTGTTGTTCTAAATTTTCTTCAAAAACACCGAACCAAGATAAAAGATTCCCGCTTTTTTATAGAAATGAAGACTAAATCCATCACGCAGGCGAAGGCCACGGTCAGAGTCGCTGTCAAACGTTTATCGTAGTCGAATCCAACAGAGTTAATCATTAGATATTCCACAACGCTACCCATCTGTAACACCTTTCTGGTAATCTTTTCGCCATCATGATTTGGTAGCCTGATTTCGCCCTTACTCGTTTTTCCAGGATATAAGCCGAAGTACCGAACAGTCTTCAAATCGTTTGTTTCGTCTAGTCCGACCTCGAGGTCGTCGAAGCACATTATATTCTCCCCTTTCTCCCAAAAGGGATCGGGACCAAGCGCTCGATTGATGGCTTCCGGCACTGACGTCTCATCAAGTTGGTACACAGCCTCTCCTCGAAGAATGCGCCAAAAGGGAGATGTATGGTGTCCAACCGTTTTTTTATTGCTGTTGGTCATTGTTTTGATCGCCACCCCCTTCATTGCCCCCTTGCTCACCCGCAGCGTCGTTCTCGGCCTTGTCTGCGACGGCTTCAATGTCTGCAGTCCAATTACGGTGACACTCGATTACGGTGACACTGCACCATTTTTCTTTCGTCGCCCGCCTCGTTTTCCTGGTTTCATGGCTTTGCCGATTTGCTCGGCAATCCGGTCAGCTGCGTTACTAGTGCGGCAGACCGGGAACGATAATGCGGGCAAGGCGAGCCATGCGGTCAATCTACACACAATGACGGTTGTACAAACATGATTAAGTGCACTGTCACCGTAATTCAGCGGGCCACCCGTTAGGATGAGTAAACCCTCACTGAGAACTCGCCTTTTTCCGCCCACAGCCGCAGAGGGCCTGATAGATCGCGTATGTCCGGAGAAGATAGAGTAAACAAAATATGGATTCGAATATATTTTTTTGATCTGGATGAAATTGTGCAATCGCAGCTAAAACTATCTGCGGTTTTCAAATTTGTCAGAATACCAGGAAAACTGACAGCGCCTTCCAGAATGGCTCCAGAGCCATCATCTAATTGAACATCTATTGTTTTCATTAGAAGGCATCCTGAATTTCGGCGCCACGAAGTTGGTCATACGTACCGAATCGCGCCGGCCTACGCCATCCAATCGAAATACGGTGACAGTGCACCATTTTCTTGGCGCTAGCGCCCTCTGCCCGCGTCTTTGGGGGATCAAGCCAGCAGGTGCGCCAGCAGCGCGCGCAGTTGTGCCGGTTTCAGCGGCTTGCGCATC
>NZ_SUEO01000044.1:8461-33601 GCF_004962925.1 Mesorhizobium sp.
GCGCATCAGCTCGATGCCGGCCGCGCGGGCGGCTTTGGCAATTTTTTCCGAACCGTCGGCGGTGACGATCAGCGCCGGCACGGCGCGACCGAGGTAATCGCGGACCTCGGCGATGGTCGTGGTGCCGAGATCGCCGCCGTCGAGATGCTGGTCGGCTATGACGATGTCCGGCACCCAGTCCGTATCGCCAAGCATGTCGAGCGCATCACCGGTCGAGGTGGCGGGGCGCACCAGGCATTGCCAGCGCTCGAGCAGGGACGTCATCGCCTGCAGCACCTCGATGTCGTTCTCGACCAGCAGCACCTTGGTGCCGAACAGACCGTAGCCGCGCGGCCTCTCCATGTCGGCGGTGCTCGCAATGGCATCGACGCTGGCGCCGATCCCGACCGGAACGTCGATATGGAAAATCGTGCCATGTCCGACCTTCGACGAAAACGTCACGGGATGGCCGAGTGCGGCGGCGATGCGGCGCACGATGGCCAGGCCCAATCCCAGCCCACCGCCGGCAAGCCCGGCATCGATCGGGATCGTGCCGCGGTGGAATTCCTCGAACACGGCCTCGCGCTGGTCGTCGGGAATACCGCAGCCGGTATCGGCGACATCGATGCGGATCGTGTCGCCGCGATGCCTGGTGCCGACCAGCACGCCGCCGGAGCGGGTGTAGCGCAGCGCGTTGGAAAGAATGTTCTGCAGGATGCGGCGCAGCAAGGTGCGGTCCGAACGCACGACGGCGTTGACCGGCCGGAACTTTAGCGTCAGGCTCTTCATTTCGGCGACCGGCAGGAAATCCGAGCGCAGCGACGAAAACAGCATCTCCAGGCTGACGTCGCCGATATCGGGCTGCACCACGCCGGCGTCGAGCTTGGAAATGTCGAGCAGGGTGCGGAGCAGATCCTCCATCGTCTCCAGCGACCGCTCGACCTGCCGAACCAGTTTCTTGCCTTCATCGCTGGTCTGCACTTCGGCCAGCGCCGAGACGGAGAGATGGGCAGCGTTTAGTGGCTGCAGCACGTCGTGGCTGGCGGCGGCCAGGAACCTGGTCTTGGACAGGTTTGCCAGCTCGGCGTTTTCCTTGGCCGCGCTCAAATCGATGTTGGATTGTTCCAATCTACGCAGTGTCGAGTGCAGTTCCTCGGTGCGCGTACGCACTCGATTTTCGAGCGAAATCGCGGTCTGGAACAGCGAGAACGCGTTGCCCTGCTGTTCCATCGACCGCTCGACGCGGCTGACAAGGGCTGCGTTGATCTTCTTCAGCTTCTCCAGGTCGTTGATGTTCCTGAGCGGCATAAGAACCTCCTACTCCGCCGCCTGCCGCTCTCCGAAAGCGATGCCGGTGAAAGTCTGGTTCAGATGCATCGACCGGTACTGTTCGCCATAGGTGCCGAAGCCGATGACATTGTTGACTTTGTAGAGTTCCGAAATCTCTCGAAAGACCTGGCGGTTGCGCGCGTCGAGCCTGCGCAGCACGCAGTCGAAACCGAGAATCATGTCGATGCCGCCAAGCCTTTCCTCGACATCCCTAAGGGCGGCACGTGTCGATTCAACCATGTTCTTGGGCTGGGCGATGGAAAGGACAACGCCATCGTCGATGGCGCAGAAGAACGACAGCGAGCCGTCCGCATGCATCTTCTGGATCGAGCGGCAGTAGAATTCGCCGCCCACTTTCACCACCACCGGATGCGAGGCGAAACTCAGCGGCGTCAGCATCTGCGGGATGACGCCGACCGAGGCGGCATATTCCTCGGCGGCGTTGGTGGCATTGAATTCGCGCACGGTGCGGTGATCGGGATCGGACGCGGTCACCACCAGCTTCTCGTCGGTGGGGACGAAATTGTCGGTCTTGAACACGTGGAAAGGAATTTCCGTGGTGATCAGCACGATGATGGCGCTGTCGGAGGTAACTTTGCCGTTCGAGATCAGCCGCGTCGTTTCGAATTTCAGATCATCGCCGGCCGACCCGCCGATTAGTGGAATGTCGTCGAGCCCCCAATGGATGGCGGAGGTCACCGCCTCTTCGGCAAAGGACAGCCCGTCGATGAAGCAGAGCGCGAAGGTGGTGTCGGCTCGCTCGTGCCCGACGCGCCCGCGTAGCGAACGCCTCAGCGCCTCGACTTCGCCGGTGATCCCGTCCATGCCCGATGAGGACAGATTTTCGACCATGGTGCTGGCTGCCGAAAACGATGCGGAGGGGAGCAACATGGCCAGGACCTGGCCGTCCTCCAGGCCCTTAGGCGTAATCTCGCCGGCCGTCGAGCAGCCGGCATAGTGGAGCGCCGGCGCTTGGGCTTTCAGCGCTTCCGAAAGGGCGACTGCCTCAACGAGGCTCTGCGAGAAAAACAGCAGGGCGAACCCGGCGTCGATGGCCGCGGCTTCCGCTGCCACCGCCCGGGCGAACGCATCCGCGTCGGGTTCGTCGGTAGTGAGCACCGATAGGCCGCATGCATAGCGCGTCCGTGAACTGGCCAGCGGCTTCGTCCTCCATTCCTCCGACGCGCTTTTTGTGCGCGTCTGGCGCGCCGGCGTCGAGGGTATTGTTGTCTTCAAGTGCCACTTTGGCAATGAGCCAACATGACGGATTTGCATTTTCTGCTATTTTTGACGGCGTCAGCGCTCAGGAACTTCAAATCCAAAACCACACTGGCCAGAACTACACGGGAAGGGAGCGTGATCCATGGAAGCGCAGATCAGGAAGCTGTTCGAAAGGTATGAGCAGCTTTTCCAGAAATCCCTCGCCGGCGATGCCGACATGGACGAAGTCACATCGGTCTATGCCTCCGCCTTCATCGCGGCGTCGCCTGCCGGCGTCATGGTCGGCAAGAACGACGACCAGTTCAAGCAGGTTATGGAGCAAGGCTATGCTCACTATCGAGCGATCGGCACGAAGGAAATGCGAATACGGGATGTTCGTATCTCGCCGATAGACGAGCATCATTGCGTTGCCCACGTCGCCTGGACGTCGATCTATGCCCGAAAAGACCGACCGGACGTCACGATAGACTTCGACGTCCACTACCTCGTGTAGAAGCTGGACGGAGAGCCCAAAGTATTTGGGTGGGTGTCAGGCGACGAGCGGGAGGTTCTCAGAAAACACGGCATCGGCTGAATCGGCTTGGCCAGCCCCAGGCCGCTGATTGCCGAAGGCCGGCATCGCACAGCGATCGTGTGTCGCTTCGTTGCGCCATTTCCTGTCTTTGCGTGACCGAAAGTACAATAGGCGGATTTTCGGACGAACTGCATTCTCGCAATCTCGGCATTCCGCGGCACTTTTTCCCCGTGCTTTATGCGGTATAAGAATAGCGGACAGATGGAGGGCTCGGGCAACACCGACGCCAGAACGACCAAGGTAGCACCCAGGGAGGTTTCATGTCGGACGTATCGTTTACGGTCAACGGAAGGCGAGTCAGCGGCGCTGCCGAAGACCGTACGCTTCTGGTTCATTTCTTGAGGGAGAATCTCGGCCTGACCGGGACGCATGTCGGCTGCGACACCTCGCAATGCGGCGCCTGTGTGATCCATGTCGATGGCAAGGCGGTAAAATCATGCACGATGCTTGCGGTGCAAGCCTCCGGGTCGACCGTCGTGACGATCGAAGGCTTGGCGGACGGCGCCGACCTGCATCCGGTGCAGGCGGCGTTCAAGGAGCATCATGGGCTGCAGTGCGGTTTCTGCACGCCGGGCATGATCATGGCGGCGACCGACATGATCAACCGTCACCCCGAAGGCCTCGACGAGGCCACGGTGCGCACCGAGCTCGAAGGCAACATCTGCCGCTGCACCGGCTACCACAACATCGTGAAGGCGATCCTCGCCGCATCGGAGACGATGTCCTCGAAGGGCAAGGCCAAGCAAGCAGCATAAGGGCAGTAAGGGAGTAGGGCAGTAAGGCAGTAGGGAAATTGGCTCAAATCCTTACTCCCCTACTGCCCTACTCACCTACTTCAGCAATTCGGGAGGAATTTCTGCGATGGGCATTGAAGGTGTTGGCGCTCGTGTAGCGCGCAAGGAAGACAGGCGGTTCATTACCGGCGCCGGGCGCTATGTCGACGACATGGTGGTTCCCGGCATGAAGCATGCGGCCTTCGTGCGCAGCCCGTACGCGCATGCGCAGATCAAGAAGATCGATGTCAAAAAGGCGAAAGGCATGCCGGGCGTCATCGGCGTGCTGACTGGCAAGGAGCTCAAGGCCGACGGCATCGGCAATCTCATCTGCGGGTGGATGATCCATTCCAAGGACGGCTCGCCGATGAAGATGGGGGCTTGGTCGCCGCTGGCCTTCGACAGGGTCCGCTACGTCGGTGACGCGGTGGTCGTCGTGGTCGCCGAAACCAAGGGCCAGGCGCGCGACGCGGCCGAAGCGGTCGACATCACCTATAAGGAATTGAAGGCAGTCGTCGATGCTCCGAAGGCGCTCGAAAGGAGCGCACCACAGATCCATCCGGAAGCCGACGGTAACCTGATTTTCGACTGGGAGCTCGGCGACAGCACCGCGACCAATGCGGCGATCAAGGCCGCTGCCCACGTCACCCGCATGAAGATCGTCAACAACCGGCTGGTGCCCAACGCCATGGAGCCGCGCGCTGCACTAGGCTACTACGACAAGGCCGAGGACCACTATACGTGCTGGACGACCTCGCAGAATCCGCATCTCGCGCGCCTGGTGATGAGCGCCTTCTACAATGTCGCGCCGGAAAACAAGCTGCGCGTCATCGCGCCGGATGTCGGCGGCGGCTTCGGCTCGAAGATCTACATCTATCCGGAAGAAATCATCTGCCTGTGGGCCTCGAAGAAGACCGGCGTGCCGGTCAAATGGGTGGCTGACCGCACCGAGAGCTTTCTCACCGATGCCCATGGCCGCGACCATGTCTCGACAGTGGAAATGGCCTTCGACAAGGACAACAGGATCACCGGGCTGAAGGTCGACACCATCGCCAATCTCGGTGCCTACATGTCGCTATTCTCGTCTTGTGTGCCGACCTATCTCTACGCGACGCTGTTGTCGGGCCAGTACGATATCCCGGCGATCCACGCCAATGTGCGCGCCGTCTATACCAACACCGCACCGGTCGACGCCTATCGCGGGGCAGGGCGGCCGGAAGCAACCTATCTGCTCGAACGCACCATGGAGACCGCCGCACGCGAGTTGGGCGTGTCGCCGGCAGAGCTTCGCCGAAAGAACTTCATCACCTCGTTCCCGCACCAGACGCCGGTCATCATGAACTATGATGCCGGCGACTATGCCGCTTCGCTCGACGCTGCGATGGCGGCTGCCGACTATGGCGGCTTTGCCAAGCGCAAGGCGGACGCCGTCAAGAGAGGCAAGCTGCGCGGCATCGGCTTGAGCAATTATATCGAGGCTTGCGGCCTGGCGCCGTCGGCGGCGGTCGGCAGTCTTGGCGCCGGCATCGGCTTGTGGGAATCGGCCGAGGTGCGCGTCAACGCCGTCGGCACCATCGAGGTGCTGACCGGCTCGCACAGCCACGGCCAGGGCCATGAGACGACCTTCGCGCAGCTGGTCAGCCAGCGCTTTGGCGTGCCGATAGACAGCGTCTCGATCGTCCATGGCGATACCGACAAGGTGCAGATGGGCATGGGAAGCTACGGTTCGCGCTCGGGCGCCGTCGGCATGTCGGCCGTCGCCAAGGCGCTCGATAAGGTCGAGGCCAAGGCCAAGAAGATCGCCGCGCATCTGCTCGAGGCCGACGAGGGCGACATCGTCATCGAAAACGGCGCGTTGAAGGTCACCGGCACCGATAAGAGCGTGCCGTGGTTCCAGATGGCGCTTGCTGCCTACACGGCCCACAACCTGCCAGGCGGCATGGAGCCGGGGCTGAAGGAGACCTCATTCTACGATCCGTCGAACTTCACCTTCCCGGCCGGCTGCTATGTCTGCGAGGTGGAGATCGATCCGGAGACCGGCGTCACCGAGATCGTCCAGTTCGTCGCCGCCGACGATTTCGGCAACATCATCAACCCGATGATCGTCGAAGGCCAGGTGCATGGCGGCGTCGCCCAAGGCATCGGCCAGGCCTTGCTGGAAGGCACTCGCTACGACGCCAGCGGGCAGCTTTTGACGGCGAGCTATATGGACTACACCATGCCGCGCGCCGACGATCTGCCGTCGTTCAAGGTCTCGACCTCGAACACGCCGTGCCCGAGCAATCCGCTCGGCATCAAGGGCTGCGGCGAGGCCGGCGCCATCGGCTCACCGCCGGCGGTGATCAACGCCATCACCGACGCCATCGGCATCACCGATATCGCCATGCCGGCATCGCCGTCCACGGTCTGGGCAGCGATCCGGGCGACGAAACACTGAGGAGGAACAATCATGTATTCGGTCAACTATCACCGCGCCGCCTCCGTCGCCGATGCCGCCAAGCTGCTCAAGAGCGGCGATGCAAAGCTCTTGTCGGGCGGCATGACGCGGATCCCCGCCATGAAGACGCGGCTTGCCGCGCCTTCCGACTTGGTCGACCTGTCGCGGATCAAGGAACTGCAAGGCGTCAAGGTGTCGGGCAAGACCGTCACTATCGGCGCCGGCACCACGCATCATGATGTCGCCAGCGACGAGAAGCTGAAGAAGGCCTGTCCGGCGCTCGCCCATACCGCGTCCCGGATCGGCGACCCGGCGGTGCGCTACAAGGGCACGATCGGTGGCTCGATCGCCAACAACGATCCGGCGGCCGACTATCCGGCAGCACTTCTTGCGCTCGACGCCACCATCGTCACCAACAAGCGCGAGATCGCGGCCGGCAAGTTCTTCACGGGCCTGTTCGAGACGGCGCTGAAAGACGGCGAGATCATCACTGCCGTGACCTTCACCGCGCCGGCCAAGGCGGCCTATGAGAAGTTTCGCAATCCCGCCTCGCGCTATGCGATCGTCGGGGTGTTCGTGGCCAAGGGCAAGGACGGCGTCAGGGTCGCCGTCACCGGGGCCGGCGACGACGGCGTCTTCCGTTCGAAGGAAATCGAGGCGGCGCTGACCAAGAGTTTCACGGCAGCCGCGCTCGACGGCATGAAGATTTCGGCGAAAAATTTGATGAGCGACATCCACGCCTCGGCCGATTATCGCGCCAATCTGATTGCGGTGATGGCCAAGCGCGCTGTGGCTGCCGCCAACGCCTGAATCTGCCGATTGCCGGTCTTGGGATTGCGAGCTTTGAGGAAGGGGCCTTCGCGGCCCCTTTTTCGTCGCTCTCAGGTCTGATTGCCGGATATGCGAGAGTGTTGCTATCTCGCACTTGCACAACATTCTATTGCACTGCAATATGCCTGGAGGAAATGCGAGCCGGGGCTCGGAGCGCACGGTCACAGCCTGAAGCCCTTTCGCATCGTTCAAATGCGAAGGGACCGGCATGACGGATATCTCCGCGACGCAACTTGTCGTGTCCCGGTCCGCCGCCGACACATCGTCGAGAACAAGGCTGGCCTATCTCGATGGATGGCGCGGCCTGTCGATCGCACTGGTGCTGATCGGGCACTTCTTTCCCGTTCCCGGAATCAACCTCGGTGTCATGGGCGTCGAGTTCTTCTTCGTGCTCAGCGGCCGGCTCATGGCCGAGATTCTCTTTGTCGAACGCTATCCGCTCAAGGCATTCTTCAAACGCCGGTTCTCCCGCATCTATCCGGCGCTGCTGGTTTTCGTCGTCGCTTCGATGGTTGCCTTGTCCGGCACGTTTGTCGCCTTCAAATGGAAAGCGGCGCTGACGGCGCTGACATTCACATACAACTATGCCGGAATTCTCGTCAGCCGCGCCGGCGCGCTCGACCATATCTGGTCGCTGTGCGTCGAAGAACACGCCTATGTCATCCTGGCGCTGATCAGCTTTGTCGTCTCGGGGCGTGCCCGCGTCGTCATGCTGCTCGGCGCGCTGTCGGTGCTGGCCATGGCGAATGGCGCGATTTCGTACTGGGTCTTCGGAATGGACTACGAGACCACCTATTGGCGAACCGACGTGCACATCGCCTCGATCCTGCTGTCCGCGGTGATATGCCTGCTCAAGGCCGACGACAGGCTGCCGGCCCTGTTCAAGGGGCCGCATGTCGCGGTTGCGGCGTCCGTTGGGGCGGTTCTTCTGTTCATGGATTCGGTGCCGACGCCAATCCACTATCTGATCGCGGTGCCGCTGTTGGCGCTCGCCGTCAATTCACTCGACTTCAGTTACCTGACCGGATTCTTGTCCGCCTGGCCGATGGCTACGCTGGGGCTGTGGTCGTATTCGCTCTATCTGTGGCAGCAGCCGTTCTACAAATTCGTCTATTCGCAGGGAAGTGCGCCGCTGCTGATGCTGGCCGCGGCGTTCGCTTGCGCTTGGTGCAGCTATTACATCGTCGAAAAGCCGGCCCGCGCCTGGCTGAACCGCAACTGGTAGAGTTGTCGCCTCAGCCGGTGATCTGCCTGGTATAGTAGCGCACCGCCTTCTTGCCGCCGTGGATCACCGCGTCGCCGACCTCGACAAAGCCGAGCGCGGCGTGAAAGGCATCCGAAGCCGGGTTGGGCGGGTCGGCATTCACCTCGCAAGTGACGATGGTCTGGCCGGCACGCGAAACATGGTCGAATAGATCCTCATAGAGCCTGCGGGCATGGCCGCGGCCACGCGCTTCTCCCGCGACGACGACACGGTCGACATAGACGAAGCGCTGGTAGCGCTCGCGGAACCACAGGAAGTTCGGGCTGTCGTAGCTTGCGCCCTGGTCGAAGGTCATGATGAAGGCTTCGAGCGCACCGATGCGGCGCGCATAAAATGCTTCGCCGAGCAGGAAGGACAGGCGTTCTGGCTCAAGCCACGACAGTTCGGCCGCGTGCTCGTTGTTGAGGGCGAGGGCGGCGGGCTCGTCCTGCGGCGACACTTTTTCGATCGGCAAGCGTGCTTGCGTCACGTTCGGGATCATGCTCTCGCCGCCGCAATCGTCGCCGCCACCAGCGCCTCGTCGGTCATGGTGTTGCGGTACTCGCGGTCGAGATCGGTGCCGCCCATCCCAACCTGGGGATTGCGGTAGCGCATGGCGCTCGGCACGTCCTTGAGTGCGGCGAAGTGCATTTCAGTCAGTCCGGTTCTTTCCAGCACCTCGGCGATGTTCGTGGGATCGAGCCCGCCGCAGCCGAGAATGATGATGCGCTTGCCGGCCTGCCGGACGAGGTCCGCCAGCAGGGCCATGCCTTCCAATGCGGTGTCGCGCTGGCCGCTGGTCAGCACGCGGCCGACCTTGCTGCGGATCAGCGCCTCCAGCGCCTCGGCTGGGTCGCGCGTCATGTCGAAGGCACGGTGGCAGGTGACGTTCAAGGGCCCTGCCGCCTGTACCAGTTCGCTCATGCGCTTTTCGTCGATGGTGCCGTCGGCGCTCAGGCAGCCGACGACGACACCGGCTACGCCAAGCTCGCGCAGCGCGCTGATATCGGCGAGCATCGAACCGTATTCAGCGTCGCTGTAGAGAAAATCGCCGCCGCGCGGCCGCACGATGACGTGGAACGGGATCGTCGCCATCTCGAGCGCGGCGCGCGCCGTGCCAACACTCGGCGTGATGCCGCCCTCGACGAGGCTGGCGCAGAGCTCGACCCGGTCGGCGCCTGCGGCCTGCGCGGCGAGCAGGCCGTCGATGCCGTCGACGCAGATTTCGATCAGCGGCAGGCGAGGGCGTTCAGGGTGGGTCACAGGGCATCCATTGGCGAATTAGAGTTGATCATGCCCTAGCATCGGGCTCCTTGTAGCGAAAGCCGGAACTATTGGCTCAACGCGCTGCAGGTCGTTGCCGCGCTTGCTGCCAATTCCTCACTTGACACATTCATAACTGGTGAGTTATGCGTAAATTCATAACCAATCAGTTATTGTTTTGCATAGACGGCCCGACATCCGGCTCGGCAGAACGCACCCGCACAACACGTCTGAAGGAGACCACCATGCAAGCAAGACTGAAAAACCCTGTGCTTCTCATTCCCGGCGCCCTGCAGGCGCTGCTCGCGCTGGACAAGTCGACGGAAACGGCTGACCTGCCCTATGTGACGCGCAAGCTCGTGCATTTGCGCGCCAGCCAGATCAACGGATGCAGCGTTTGTATCGACATGCATGCGCGCGAATTGAAGAAGGCAGGCGAAAAGGACGAGCGCATCTTCAACGTGTCCGCCTGGCGGGAGACGCCTTACTTCACCGACGCCGAACGCGCAGCTCTTGCGCTTGCCGAGGCAACAACCCGGCTTTGCGACCGGCCGGACGCGGTGCCGGACGCGATCTGGGACGAGGCCGCCCGGCACTATGACGAGAAGGCCCTTGCCACCCTGGTCGTCCAGATTGCCCTGATCAACGCCTTCAATCGCCTCAACGCCGCCACCAGGCAGATGGTCGGCGCCTGGGGGTGAGCCGGACCGGCTCGCCGATATGCGCCGCGGCTGGTTTCGCGGCGGTGCATCAGATCCGCAAATTGTGCGCGTTCGCGCGCACGAAGTCGATGAAGGCCCGCAGCTTCGGCGGGACGAGGCGGCGACTGGGATAATAGAAGTGGAGCGGTTCGTAGGTGGGACAGAAAGGTTCCAGCACCTTGACCAGCGCGCCTGAGGCGAGAAGCGGCGCGGCGAGGCCTTCGACGGCGAAGGCAAGGCCAAGCCCTTGCGCGGCGGCGGTGATGCAGAGCGGCAGTGTGTTCACGACCAGACGTGCGTCCGGGGTGAACTCGACCTGGCGTCCATCGACGACGAACTCCCAGGGCGAGATGGCGCGGGTGCGGGTGAAGGCGAAGGCAATACAGCGGTGGGCAGCGAGGTCGGCGGGCCGCTTCGGCGTGCCGTTCCTCGCCAAATAATCCGGGCTCCCCAACACGACCGTCTGCAGCGGCCCGCCCAGACGCGCACCGATCATATCTTTCTCGAGAAGCTCACCGATCCGCAGACCGGCATCGAAGCCCTGAGCGGCGATATCGACGAAATTGTCATCGAAGATCAGGCTAAGCCGCACGTCCGGGTAAGCGTCCATGAACGGCCCCATCAGCGGCTCGATCAGCAGCGGCGCGGCGATCCACGGCAGGCTCAGGCGCAGCGTGCCGGCGGGGCGATCACGGGTCTCGCGCAGCGCCGCGCCTGCTGCCCAGATCTCTTCAGCCGCCGGGCGCACGTGATCGAGATAGTGGGCGCCGGCTTCGGTCAAGCCAACGCTGCGGGTCGTGCGGTTGAGGAGCCGCACCCCCAGACGCTCCTCGATCCCCTTGACGGCTTCGCTCAACGAGGCCGGAGTGACGCCGAGTTCGGCGGCAGCGCGTGTGAAGCTCTTGGCCTCCGCGACCTTCACGAAGGCGACAATCCCGCTGAACTGGTCGAGGCGCATTGTGAGGAAATTCCAAATAGCCTTGTCGAACTATACGGATTTTTCCGGCGAACAAAAAGCTTCATGTTGGGTCCGACGAAACAGGCAAGGAGACAGAACCGATGACCAGGCTCGCTTCGTTCGCCGCCGGCGCTTTCCTGGTGGTGTCTGCCGCCCCCGCGAGCGGCGGTCCGCAGGAAGACCGCAACATCCAGCTCATCAAGGACTTTTACGCAGCTTACGCGACCGGGAATCCCGAGGAGGCGGTCCGGCCCTTCCTCGCGCCCGACATCGTGTGGCGCATTCCCGGCCATCATCCGCTCGCCGGCGACAAGCGCGGACCGGAGGAGGTGGTCGCCTTTTTCCGCGGCTTGGCCGACGGCAAGTTCAAGGCTGAGCCGATCTTCTTCCAGGCGCAGGGCGACCTCGTCGTCGACATCCATCGCGGCTGGTCGAACGTCGGCTCAGGTCCCGAGGTCGACCAGCTCTACACCCTGATGTTTCGCATCAAGGACGGCAAGATCGCTGAAGCACAGAATTTTTTGACCGACATGTACCAGTCGGACGCCTTCTACTGGGCGCATTACCCGCTGAAACCACTGCCCGGCCGACTGGCGGATGACCGCTAAGACGGCGACGTTCCGTCGCGCTGCGCTTCTCGCCCCAAGCCAAAGGAGACTTGCGATGCTGAAAACCCTGACACTAACCGTGGCAACCGCCGTCGTGCTCGCCTCCACTGCCGTCGCCGCACCGCGCGTCGAGCGCGTCACCTTCGCCTCGCATGGCGAGCAGATCGTCGGAGACCTCTATCTGCCCGAGGATCTGGACGCGGCGAAACCTCGGCCCGCGCTGGTCGTGACCGGCGCCTGGATGACGGTGAAGGAACAGATGCCGTCCCGCTACGCCCGCGAGATGGCCGACCGCGGCTTCGTCGCCTTGACCTTCGATTTTCGCGGTTGGGGCGAAAGCGGCGGCGCACGTCGCCAATACGAGGATCCCAGCGCCAAGATCGCCGATATCGAAGCGGCGGTCGCCTATCTCGCGACTCGGCCCGAGATCGGCAAGGACCGCATCGGCGGGCTCGGCATTTGCGCCAGCTCCGGCTATATGGTCACTGCCGCCGCCAAAGATGCCGCGATCAAGTCGGTCGCCTTGGTCGCGCCCTGGCTGCACGATGCCGAGGTAGTCGAGCAGACCTATGGCGGCAAGGACGGCGTCGACAGGCTTGAAGCCGCGGGCGATGCGGCAGAGGCCGCGTATCGCAGCACCGGCAACCAGGCCTTCCTGCCCGCCGCCAGCCTGACCGACGATCGCGCGATCATGTTCAAGGTGCCCTACTACACCGAGGCCGATCGCGGTATGATCCCAGCCTGGCGTAACGAGGCCGATCCGGCCTTTTGGCGCGGCTGGCTGACATTCGACGCGACCCAGGCTGCTCCGCGTCTGCATCAGCCCTTTCTGATGGTGCATAGCGAGGCGGCTGCCATCCCGCAGGGCGCGCACAAATTCTACGCGCGGCTGACCGGGCCGAAGCAGCAGCTGTGGCTCGACAACGTCACCCAGTTCGATTTCTACGACCGCGCCGCGCCGGTGAAGGCCGCGAGCGACGCCGTCGCCGCGCATTTCCGCGCCACGCTGGGCAATGCAGGGGAGGCGGGACAATGAGCCCCGTCACCCGCCGGCACGTCGTCCTGGCCTCGACAGTTTTCGCCGCGACGCTTGCTGCCACCTCTGCGTCGGCCTTGAGCGCCTCGGGAGCTGCGCTGACGGTCGAAGATAGGACCGCCATTGCCGAGGCAGTGGCGGGGATCGGCCTCTATGCCGATCTGCGCGAATGGAACCGGGTCAAGTCCTATTTCGCGGCCCGCGTCGCGACCGACTATACGAGCCTTTTCGGCGGCGAGGTCGTGACCAGCGACCGCGACGCCCTGATCGCTCAGTGGCAAGGTCTGCTGCCGGGCTTCGACGCCACCCAGCACCTCATCACCAACATCGTTGTCGAAGGCGCGGGCAACGATGCGATTGCGCGCAGCCATGTCCGCGCGACCCACTGGATCGACACCCGGTTCTGGACGATCGGCGCCAGCTATCTCCACCGGCTGGTGCGGACACCAGAAGGCTGGCGCGTCAGCGCCATTTCCATCCATCGCTTGTACGAAGAGGGCGACCGCGCCGTTCTGGCCGCCGCCGCGGACCGGGTGAATGCAGAGGCTAAGTGAGCAGCCGGCTGATAGCCACCACTGTTGCCAGCTACTGGCGCAACACCGTGTTTTTGGTGCCTTCTTCGACCTGATCTATGACCAGCAGCTTGACCGCATCGGCACCGACATTGGTGGACTGATGCCACTGCCCGATCATTTCGATGATGAAATCGCCTGACTTGTATGTGGTGCTCTTGCCGGTTTCGACATTGGTGACCTGAAGCGTTCCACCTTGGACATAGGCATAGCGGGGAAACGGGTGCTTGTGGACCGGCAAGGTCGCGCCCGGCGCGATCTCAAAGGACGAAACCAGGACCTGCACGTTTTTCTGCGGCAACGTGATCGGCTGGCCGGATGCGGTTTCCGTGCGTGATGCAAGTGGAGACACGACAACCGGCGTCCCGCTGCTGTCCAGCGCCTGAGCGGCATTCGCAAACAGCAGCGCGAGCAGCAGCGTCGTCGACACCAGGATTTTTCGCATGATTCCCCCCAAGCCCAGCTTCACCATCGCGCAGCAAATATCCGCGCGCAAGCGTCTCCTTTCGGGAGGCTTAGCCACCTCTCCTGAACATGCCTGGCGTCATGCCATGCGCAGCCCGGAAGGTGCGGGAAAGATGGCTCTGGTCGGCGAAACCTGCCGCAATGGCGGCGTCGGCGAGGCCGAGCCCCTGTTCGATCAAGGAGCTGGCGCGACGCCGTCTCCGGTCGCGGATATAGGCTGCGGGCGTCAGGCCGATCGCCTTCTTGAAATCCCGGATGACCTGGAACCGGGTGACGTGCGCGGCGTCGGCAAGCCGCTGCAAGTCGAGTTGCGAGCCAAGTTCACTTTCGACAAGGTCCTCGTAGAGCGAGAACCTCTGCCGCGATCCCGAGCTTTCGACCTCCTCGACCCATCCGCCCCAATCGCCATGGCGAACAATGAGGTGCCTCAAGGCGACGAGCATCGACGCCTCGGCCTGCGTCGCGTCCTGGGACGTCGAGCCTTCATGCGCCGTCGCCAACGCTGTGGCGAGACCGCTGTCCTCGATGACCGCATGCGAGAAGACCGGAGTGCCATCCCCGCCCAACTCGCGGGCGATCGCCGTCATCAGCGGCACCGAGGGATAAAAGGTCCGGTAGGCCCAACCTTCATCGGCGCCTTGTTCGCCGTCATGCCACTCCTCGGGATTGACGACGGCAACGGTGCCTGTCGGAGCGACAACGGTGTGGCGTCCGATGCGGATGCGTTCGCAGCCGGCCGTGATCAGCGCGATCACATAGGTCGGATGCGTGTGCAGCTCATAGCGGTGCTGCGTAAAGCGCGCTTTGAACAGGCCAAGGTCAGGAAAACAGGGATGGCGCCAGTATGTCCTGGTCTCTGTCGCGTCCACGTCTTTCGTCCCTGCTGCGGTCAATCTGGTTCAAGACGCCTCTTGTGCGACCTTCTAATCGTGATCTCGGACCAAACCGCCCTTTGCCGGTGCGGAAGGAGAGCATCATGCTGCATAATGACCCCATCGCCGCTCTGACACCAGACGTCGTAGCTTGGCGTCACCACATCCATTCCAATCCCGAACTCGGATTCAAGGAGCACGAAACCGCACGCTTCGTCACTGAGAAACTGCGATCCTTCGGCTTCGATGAGGTTCATGAGGGGATTGGCGGCACCGGGGTTGTCGGCGTCCTGCGCTGCGGCACGGACACACGCGCCATCGGTCTTCGCGCCGAGCTGGACGCGCTTCCGGTCTTGGAGAAAACCGGCTTGCCCTATGCCTCCAGGAATGCGGGCGTGATGCACGCCTGCGGCCATGATGGACACACCGCCATGCTGCTCGGCGCCGCCAGACTGCTCAGCCAATCCCGTGCCTTCGACGGCACCGTCTATTTCATCTTTCAACCAGCCGAGGAAAACGAAGGCGGCAGCATGCGCATGATCGAAGACGGCATGTTCAAGCGTTTCCCGGTCGAGGCGATCTATGCCGTCCACAACTGGCCGGGCGTCAAGCTAGGCACGATCGCGGCTCGCGTCGGAGCGCAGATGGCAGCCGTCGACAATTTCGAGCTGACTTTCGAAGGTCTTGGCGCACATGCCGCCATGCCACAGCTTGGCGACGACCCGATCCTGGCCGCGGGCGCGTTTGTCCAGGCCGTTCAGCGCATCGTCAGCCGCTCAGTCGACCCGCAAAGCGCGCTGGTCGTCAGTCTCACGCAGATCCATGGCGGCAATGTCGCCAACATCGTGCCGGGCAGGGTCTGGCTGCAAGGCACTTGCCGGTTTTTCGAACCCGATCATTCCGATTGCTGCGAGAAGCTGATCGGCGAGATCGCCCGGGGCATTGCCGCGGCCCATTCGGTCACGGCCACGCTCGATTACAAGAAGGGCTATCCGCCGCTCATCAACGCCGCTCACGCAACAGCCCGCGCCGTCGAGGCGGCCGCCGCAACAGTCGGGAGGGAGAACGTCTCGACCGAGTTTAGCCCGAGCCTGGGCTGCGAGGATTTCGCCTTCATGATCCGCGAGGCCGGCGGCTGCTACGCATGGATCGGCGCCGGCGATGTCGGCCCCGGCGAGGGCCTGCACGGCGATCGCTATGTCTTCAACGACGAAATCGTGCCGACTGTGATGCGCTATTACGTCAATCTGGTTGAGCAAACGCTTGCCGTCTCGTGAACCGTCAGAGGGAAACTGATGGTCCAGCGAGAAGTGCCGATCTGAACGCGCTTCGTCGTCTGCGCGCCAACCCGACGTATCTCACCCGGCCGTGGCCACGAGTTGCTCTACGGGAACGGGACTTCCGAGCGCCGCCTGCGCCATATCGGCCTGGTTCTCGTCGACATGCGCCATCACCAGAATGACCCCTTGAACAAGATTGGGCTCGCCCGGCTTTTTGGCGAGTGTCTGGAGAAGCCCACCAGCAAAGCCGCCGCAGGCTCCACCGATGAGAGTCAGGCCAGCCGCCGCTCCGACAGGATCGATGCCGGTGGTTCCAAAAGTCCCAAGGCCGATTAACAGGCCAACTGCCGCGCCGAGGGCGGCACCGCCCGGACCGCGCAGGACAGCGCCGATTTCGTCGTCGTAGGGTCCGATGACGCTGATCTGTTCGTGAGAAACTCCTGCCGCCTGAAGCGCGGCAACGGCACGCGATGCCTGGTCGCGGGAATCGAAGAGTCTGCTGATTGTTCTCATTTGACGCTGCCCATACAATAGTCGCCCGCCGCTCGTCTCGAAGCGGCGGGCGTCTCCTCCCTCTCGTTCAGGTCACTGAATGATTTTGACGATCTTGCGTGTGCCTGGATCAACGACAACGGTCCGATTGTCCACGACAACGTACCGATATTCGACGTCGGGGACTTCATGAAGCTCGACCGTATCGGGCAGCGTTGAGCCGATATTGAGCTCGACTCCAGGGAGTTCCACCGATGCGAGCGGCTGCTTTTCCACATATTCTCTAATGACGGTCTCCTGCTCAGGCGCGATGATCACGTCCTGAGCGGCAGCGGTGCCGACACCTGCCAGTAGCAGAAATCCCGCGGCTGCAGTGGAAAGACGCATTTTCATGGTTGCCTCCTTATGTGAGCTCTCTTGGCATCATTCTTCGCGCTAGACTCCCTCAAACATGAGACCGCTGCAAACGTTCCTTGGCTGGGCTTCGGTCCGATCCATGAGGCCTTGCGGTTGGACTTAAGTCTGACCTGCTGCGCGCAATGGGGCCGGACGTCGAGCCGTCCGGAACCGCGACTGCTCGCACTCGTTCGCCGCCAGTTAACGGGAGGATCTCGTGGAGAGGAGTGTCCACCACTCTCACTCTGCAACCTGCTTCCTGACCGACATTCAGCCCAGTGTTGGGCGGACCCGCGTTAAACTCGCAAGGAGAAAGGAAATGGCCGACGAGAAAAACAACCGAGACTTTCTCGACCGCAAGCGCCTGTCGGTCGATGAGTACTACGAGGTGGAACATTTCGCGCGAGAAAATGGCGTTTCGCCCAGCCAGGTCAGTAGGCTGATCAAAAAGAACGGTAACGATCGGATGACCCTTACTCAAGCGGTGAGAGAATTGCGCGCCCAGAAGTGAAAAATACGCCGCGCCTTCCGCCGCGATTGGCGATCAGGCGTTGCACGATCTGTGCCGGGGAGATCGAAAGCATCGGAGCTGGCGCCTCATGGCTTTGCTGCCTCGCTCAACGAGGGCAGCGGAGCTTATGCGAAAAAACCGCCGGGTGTGGTTTCCGTCCAGTCCGTAGAGCCCTAAGTTCCCCAGGGATTGATCAGTTGCAGATCAAAGATGGCGTCGCTTAGCGTCGTTCGACAACAGATTGGCCGGTTCTCTCGAATCGCGCCGCTGGCGCGACGCGCCGCCGACCGGGCCGTTGGGGATATGGCGCCATACAGAGCGACAAGACTGATCGATCGATGGAACGCACTGTCGCTGGCCACTCAGTTTCTGCTCGCGGGCGGACTATTCTCGCTGTCGGCGATGATTGTGGTGGGAATTTCCGTGACAAGCCAGATAGAAGCCGCGGTCACCCGAAACTCGGCTTCCGCGACAGCTCTTTACGTCGACAGCGTTATCGCGCCGCTGCTCCCCGACATGCGCAGGAGCGAAGTGCTGGAGGAGAGCGTTGCTCATGCGCTGGATGAGACGCTGGGGCAGGGTGCGCTCGGCAAAAGGCTCCAATCCTTCAAGCTCTGGCGCCGCGACGGGACCATCCTCTATTCGACCAACAAAGATTTGGTCGGGAAGCGTTTTCCACCCAGCGACAATCTCCGGGCCGCATTCGCGGGCGACATGGTCGCTGAATTCGACAAGCTCGATGACGCGGACAGCCAGGCTGAGCGAGACAGCGGCTTGCATCTTCTTGAGATCTACAATCCTGTGCTTCAGCCGTGGTCGGGCGAAGTCGTCGCTGTTTTGGAATTCTACGAGATCGCCACCGATTTTGAAACGAACCTCCGGCAGGCACTCGTCCGAACCTGGCTCGATGTCGCTGCCGTCACCGCTGTTTTCTTCCTCGGGCTTTCTGCGATCGTTTTTCGTGGCAGCCGCACGATTCGTTCCCAGAGCCGGTCATTGAAGCAACGCATTGCCGAACTTTCCGATCTGCTTGCTCAAAACCGGATGTTGAGATTGCGGGTGCAGCGTGCTTCGCAGCGCGCCACGGCGCTTAACGAACGTTATCTCAGGCGGATCGGCGCGGACCTGCACGACGGGCCGGCGCAACTGGTTGCCCTCGCTGCCCTGGG
The DNA here is from genome assembly GCF_004962925.1 of Mesorhizobium sp. Taxonomy (GTDB): domain Bacteria; phylum Pseudomonadota; class Alphaproteobacteria; order Rhizobiales; family Rhizobiaceae; genus Mesorhizobium. Next base: position 27,172 of record NZ_SUEO01000044.1, read on the forward strand.
AATCGACAGTCCGGTGCTTGCCGATCCTGCCACGCCGGCTGCGACGCGTGCACGGGAATTGCGGGCCGTCAAAGCCAATTTGGACGACGCGATGCGAGAGATCAGGAATGTCAGCAAGGGCCTTGTGCTGCCGCATGTCGAGAATGCCGAGTTGACGGAAATCCTCGAGCTTGCCGTGCGAGCGCACGAAGAGCGGACCGGCGTCAAAGTGATGCTGTCCATGACCGGAGGGCACACACCCTTGTCGCCATCGGCCAAGATCTGCATCTTTCGCTTCATCCAGGAGGCGCTGAACAACGGCTTCCGCCACGCCGGGGGTGCCGGTCAATCGGTCGCGAAACATTTCGACGGGGAGCGCGTTTGTATCGAGGTTTCCGATACCGGCCCAGGTTTCGACCCGAAGATCGTCCACCCTGAAGGGCTGGGGCTCGTCGGATTGCGTGAGCGGGTAGAAAGCCTCGGCGGCCAGTTTGCCGTAACATCTTCACAAAATGGCACGATGGTGAAAATGGTTCTCAATACAGTTGAAATGGGACAGGCATGATGCCAGCAGCCATAAAACTCGCCGTCATCGACGACCATCCGCTGTTCAGGGAAGGCGTCGTGCGCACTCTCGAGCAGATCGGCGGGTTCGAGATCATTGCCCAAGGCAGCAGCAGAGACGACGCTTTGCGGATATCGGAAGACCAGCAGCTCGATATTCTCCTGATGGACATCTCGGTGCCTGGAGGGGGCCTCAGCGCGATCGAACCGGCCCTGGAGCGGCACCCGGATCTGAAAATCGTGATGCTGACCGTTTCGGAGGAAAACCAGGACGTCGTGGCCGCCTTGCAGAGCGGGGCGAGAGGCTATGTCCTGAAGGGGGTCGGGTCGAGGACCCTGGCCGCCATATTGCGCACGGTGGCGTTGGGCGAACGGTATGTTTGCCCGCAATTGTCGGCACGTGTACTGGTCGACTTGTCTACCCGATCAACCACGACTGCGAAAGCTGACGTGCTGGCCGAACTCACCAGTCGCGAAAGAGAGATCCTGACGTTCGTTGCCGCGGGATTGAGCAACAAGCGGATCGGTCTTCAGCTGAACCTGCACGAGAAAACCATAAAGCATCACATGACGCGAATTCTCGCCAAGCTCAATGTGAGCAACCGGACCGAAGCCGCGATGACATTGCGCGACGCGACCGAGCGTCAGCATTCGCCTGTTCGCCATTCTGCCTGAAGCAATGGGGCCTTGCGGCCCATGAACTGGTCATCACTCGATCATGGCGAGCAGTCTTGCCCGATCGGAGTTCGTTGCCTGTCGCCGAATGATGGTGCGGCCCATGGCATCCCGCATTTCATAATGGCGACCGTCGATGCGTTCGCTGAGCCCGTTGGAATGCACCACGCCGACGCTTGGCCCGTGCACTTCGATCCGGTCTCCAGTGGCCGCGTTGATATATAGTTTTGGCTTGTTGTCAGGGTTTACCGCAGCGACCGGATTTTCAGGTGGGTTGTCTTTCGGTGATTTTGATTTGCCCTTGCCCGCGTTGCTGTTGGAGTTCGAATTCCCGGTGTTTCCAGCGTTCCCAGAATTTCCAGCGTTTCCCGCGTTTCCAGAATTCCCAGCATTTCCAGAGTTTCCGGCGTTTCCAGAATTTCCGGAATTCCCGTTGCCACCATTCTGTGCCCAGGCGGACTGCGGGCTGAGCGTCAGGGATAGGCCGTCTTGTGCCACACGGTAGGGGCTCACGACGAGAATCAAGGTCGATGCAGTGAGGCAAATGGCGACGCGAAGCCTTCGTCGCCGCACGGCAGGCGTCATCAATAAACTTGCCAATGTCACGTTAGAAATCCTCTAACCGTTACGTCTGCGCTGCATTATGCCTGCTGTTTTCGAGCCAATCCTCTGTGCGTTGCACCGACTTATCACGCTTTCGCCATCATAAGGCTGTGTCAAGACCCACCGGTCTCAGGGGAGAAACCGGTGGGTCTCGCTAGCGCAGGAAGGGACTCATTACTGCGCAAGTGTGTCGCCTTCACCGATCGGGTCCCATCAGCCGATAATAAGCCCGACGGCCGCGACCCCGAACACCAAGCCAAATACCGGAAGAAGCAGCCAACGTGCCTGCCGAATGCTGTGGTCCACGGCAGCCTCCTGTCACGGGGTCGGCATCGCAACGACGCCTGCAGGAACTAGGTTCCTGAAACTCCCCCATTGGGGCTTTTGCGATAGCAGTACCGGACCAAAGCACTGCCTGCGCCAGCCCATGGTCGGCCAGCGGGCAGACTGAAGTCCTGCCTGGGAGATGAAGGCCATCGAGGGGTGATCGATGAGGGTTTCGGCTGGAAGGGTCGCCCTCGACACGCAAAATGCCCTGCCAGCTTGAATAGCGGGGTGTACTGGCGACCTAAATGGCTGTCGCCGTCCGATGAATGGAGACTGCCCCTCCAACTTCAAACGATGAATGGTGAAGGGGCCGCCGCGGTTGCGGCGAGCCCCCTCACGCCCGACAAGGACGTTAGGTCAGAATAAGGACGATCTTGAGCGTATCCGGGTCGACGATAACAATGCGGCCATCAGCCAACACAAAATACTCGTAGGATTCGTATGCCGGGACGATCTTGACAATTCGCGGTGGCAGACGATGCAGTCTGACCTTCTGCCGGGGAACCTCGATGCCCACGGAGATGTCAAAATCGACGTCGGAAACCGGTTCGACCTTCTCCTCCTTCAGGACCTGGGTGATTTCCGTTTTCTGTTCAACGGTCACATTTTCGATCGAGCCGGTCGAAGTCTCATCCTGCTGAGTGGAGGTCTTGCCCTGGGTTTGCTGCTCAGTGGTGGTACCGGCCTCGCCCTGGGACTGCTGCTCGGTCTGGATCTTGGCCTTGTCCTGCGCCTGTTGATCGGTCGTGGTGCCGGCCTCGCCCTGGGTCTGCTGCTCGGTCTGGACCTTGTCCTTGTCCTGCGTCTGCTGCTCGGTTGTAGTGCCGGCCTTGCCCTGAGCCTGCTCATCGGTCTGCATCTTCGCCTTGCCTTGAGCCTGCTCCTCGGTGGCGGTACCGGTCTCGCCCTGGGTCTGTTTACCCGTCGTCGAACCGCTAGGGCAATCGGCCGAGCCGGGTGCGCAACTGGTGCCGGCGCCCGATTGGCTTTCGGCCGGCTGCTGTTCCTGAGCGAGTGCTGCCCCACAGCCAACGCCGATGGCCAGCATACTGGTGATCAGAACTTTTTTCATGAGATAATCTCCTTCGAAAAGTCTGTCCCTTCAGGGGGAAAAACCACCTCTAGAAAGTTTTGTTCCAGGCGAATTGACCGGGCGGGGCACTGTACGCGTTCGTCTGGAGGAATTTCCACAGCGCCAACCTCCGAACATGAGCCTGCGGTTTTTTCCTTTGAGGATGGAACACTGTCCTGCGACGAAAGTTTAAACGCCAGCAGCATCGTATTGTCCCCTCATACAAATGCTGCGAGATCGGTGGCCCCGATCAGCCCGCGTCCTCTCCCGGAGGGCGCGGGCTTTCTGCTGTTGTCAGGGCCGTTACGGCGCCCGAGCTTGCCAGCGCGCTTATGATGGCCAAGGTCCCATTTCAGTCGCACGCGAAAGCTTTCGCAGGCTTCGCGAGATCGACCAAAATCATTGAGGACATCTCTATGCCCTTGGTGACGGCACCGAAACCGGTCCCGGTGGCGTGACGACGAAGAACCTAGTGAAAGATGGCCGGCGCCGCAGGGGGCGGGGAAGGTGGGGTTGCCTAGGTTGGCGCCGGCCAAGCGGCGTTGGGGTTCGCCACGAAAAAATAGTAGCAAAAATCGCCGGATTGATTATGGCGCGATCGCGGAAGTTCGCCGGGTCTAAACATAGCAGGCGCACCTCGATGCTTCTGATACCGTCCCGCGGTGGGCGAGATACATCAGGGCTCCGGCTTTGTACATCAGGCGCAGAACGCCCGTGCTGCTCCAATATGCCGCGATGTTTGCGGATGACTGTCCGGTGAGTCGTGGCCGGTCTCAGACAGGTCGACTGCTGACGAACTGGCCACTCGGCTGTAATGCCGGACGACATTCGTGTTTTACGACGGCTACAGTAGAATGGATTAAATCGCGGTTGACCATACTTCGCCACTTTATCAAGACTAGACCGGTTTCACGGTTTTTGTCTTTGATAAACGGCGGCGAAATAGTAAGGTGGCCCGTAACATTCGCTTTAGGGAACTGAGCCTCAACTTTCGTTCAAGGAGAGATCATGAACAAGATCATGTCGGGTTTGCTGGCGGCCGCGTTATCGGTATCGTTCGCGGCCACCATAGCAGTGCCTGCTGATGCAGCTCAGGTATTTCTGCCGCAAGCGCCGTCCGTTTCGACCGATGTGCAGACGGTTGACCATAATCCGTGGGGGAAGCGCCACAACCGCAAAAACCGCAGATTTTCGCGCCATGACGGCTCCCACTGGAACGGCCATCGCGGCTATCGCGAGTACCGTCGCGGCCATCGCCGTCATGGCGATTATTGGTTCCCGCTGGCTGCCTTCGCGACCGGCGCGGTGATCGGCAGTGCGATCATCAACAACAACCAGAACCGTATTAATCGAGGCGACTCCCATGTGGAGTGGTGCTACGACCGGTACCGGAGTTATCGCGCTTCAGACAATACGTTCCAGCCCAACTACGGACCTCGGCAGCAGTGCAATTCGCCCTACTGATTTGGCGAGCTGAGATATTGACAAAGCCCGTGCCGGCGATGGCGCGGGCTTTTGATGTTGACTGACCGCATCTCCGGACCCCGCTTCGGCGGGGTTTTTCAGGTCGGGCAAGCGGGGAATAAATTAGGAAGGAATGATGCCGGGCGCCATTTCCCAGGGGCTTCAATAGGGGGCACGATCACGTGTCAGGGAGGTCCTCTCCAACGAGCGGTGATCGCAGGAAGGGGGGTGACGAGGCCACCCGAGGCGAGTGCCGCCGTGCAAGAAAATTGTTGAAGCGCGTGGCGACCCAATGTGTGCGACCATAGCGCCACCTAGACGATTGACCGAAGGACGCCGCCGTCGACGCGCAGACCAGCGCCACTTGTCGCCGAAGCTTGCTCCGAACAGATATAGACGACCATGTTTGCTACTTCTTCGGTCGTCGCGAATCGATTGATAAGCGTTGTCGGGCGCATCGTCTTCAAGAACACTTGCTCCGCTTCCTCTTGGCCGATGCCTTGCGAGTGCGCCAACTCATTCATCATGTTGGACAGGATTTCGGACCTCGTCGGGCCGGGAAGGACCGCGTTAACCGTCACGCCCGTTCCGGCGACCGCTTCCGCGAGCCCCCTCGAAATGGCGAGTTGCGCGGTCTTGGTCATGCCGTAGTCAATCATCTCTTTGGGGACGTTGAGGGCGGACTCGCTGCTGATGAATACGACACGTCCCCAACCCCGCGCCGTCATCTTCGGCACATAGTGGCGTGCGGCGCGAACGCCGCTCATGACGTTGAGCTGGAAAAGGCTTAGCCAGTCGTCATCAGCAAGATCGAAGAAGGGCTTGGGGCGCGCTGTACCCACATTATTGACGAGGATATCCGCATCGGGCGCCTGCGCGAATAAGGCCCTGGCACCTTCGGCTGTTTCCAGGTCAGCGGCGACGCCCGTCAGATCAGACTTTGGGAAAAGCTCACGAATCTCGCGAAGCGCTGCGGCGACACGTTCCTCGCCGCGGCCGTTGATCACGACCGAAGCGCCTGCGCGCGCCAGCCCTTCCGCAATGGCGCGACCAATGCCGGCCGTAGAGCCGGTTACAATGGCCTTGCGGCCCTCGAGGTCAATATTCATGAGGCTATTCCTTCAATTTCGGACTGCGACAGTCACGGCTGTTTATTTGATGTGTGAGGCACTGCGTTCGGCTGCGACCTTGGCGAGATCCTCAAGGAGCTTCTCGTGTGTGCGCCAAAAACCGTCGGGAGCCTGCTTGGCCAACTCGATCCAGAACGGGCCCTGCATCGTCTCCTCGGTCCAAAGGTGGCATCCATTTGCCGTGGGTGCGATGATCCAGGCGTGATAGGCTTTGGATGCCTCGGCGACCTTGGGGTAGCCGCCCCACGCGATGCGCGTCATAGGCTCGAATTCCTGCACCGACGCGAAGACGTCTTGGCTGGCCAAATTGGTTTCGAACCGCGTGCCAAGGCGAAGCGATTCGTGCCCGTCAAGCAACTGGACGTGTTCGACGCCCGGGTAAAAACGAGGCCAGGCTTCGGGATCCACGAGCAACGACCAGATCGTTTCGGGAGAGGCCGCAACCTCAAGCTCGTTGGTGAAATGGATCGGGGAGCGACTGGGCGTCATTTCCGCCGGCCATTTGATTGTCTCGTACATGTTGTTCTCCGTATTGGGACTAAAAACGAAAAAAGCGCCGCACCTGCGCGCGAAGTGGTCGGCCAACACCAGCGGCGGCCCCTGAGTGCCTGCGGCC
>NZ_SUEO01000447.1 GCF_004962925.1 Mesorhizobium sp.
CCGGTCGTTTTCGGATTCAGCCCTTGCGCTCCTGAAGGCTGTTGCCGCCGTCGACCACCAGCAGGGCACCGTTGACGTAGCTGGCGCCTTCCGATGCCAGGAACACCACCGCTGCGGCAACCTCGTCCGGTCGCCCGGCCCGCGCCGGTGGCGTGTGCAGGGCAGCTTGCCGCTCCATTGCGCTCGACGAGCCCGTTTCGATCCAGCCGGGGGCCACGGCATTGGCCGTGATGCCGCTTTTTGCCATTTCGAGCGCCAGCGTGCGCGTCAGGCCGACCATGCCGGCCTTGGCGGCGGAATAGGCGGCGGTGCCTTCGAAAGACACCAGCGGCCCGGTAACCGAGGCGACATTGACGATGCGCCCATAGCCTGCCTCTACCATCGCCGGCAGAAACGCGCGGGTGACCAGGAA
>NZ_SUEO01000448.1 GCF_004962925.1 Mesorhizobium sp.
CTTGCGGCACCGGCGTGGTGGCACGCTCGGCGGCCGAGCGTATGGGAAGTGGGCATGTCGTCGGCCTCGACATCAACACGGGCATGCTTGCCGTTGCTCGATCGCACCCGAGAGGCGCTGGACCGCGCATCGACTGGCACGAGGGAAGCGCGCTCGAAATGCCGTTCCCTGACTCCACCTTCGATCTGGTTCTTTGCCAGCTCGGGCTGCAATTTTTTCCGGACCGATCGAGAGCGCTACGTGAGATGTTCCGGGTTCTGGTGCCTGACGGCCGACTGGCCTTAAACGTTTTCAGCGCTATTGAGCACACACCTGCGGCAAAGGCGCTGGCGGATGCCTTGGATCGACACCTCGGTCCAGGCGCTTCGGCAACGAAACGGTCCGAGCATTCACTCGCCGATGCGG
>NZ_SUEO01000449.1 GCF_004962925.1 Mesorhizobium sp.
GGCCCAGATGTAGTCGGCATCCTTGCTCAGCATGTGCCAGATGATCATTGCAAGCTTGCGCGCGGTGGCGACGGCCGCGATGTGCTTCCCGCGGCGCGAGGCGATCCGCTTGTAGAAGGCGCGTAGAGGTCCTGGCGATCGCACTGCTGCCCATGCCGCCTCGACCAGCATCCCCCGGGCATGGCCGCGGCCCTGCTTCGTGATGCGGCCGTGATAGGCTGGCCCCTCACCGGACTGCCGCACGCTAGGATTGAGGCCAAGATAGGCGACAAGCCTCTGTGGATCGCTGAAGCGCCGTATGTCGCCGATTGCCGCGGCAACGCTCGCAGCCACGGTGACGTCGAGGCCGGGCAACGTCATTAGGCGGCGGATTGTCGGGTCCTGGAGGGCATGCACCGCGA
>NZ_SUEO01000450.1 GCF_004962925.1 Mesorhizobium sp.
TCGTCCGTGCCGTAGCCGGCCATGATGAACAGCGACAGGTTCTCCATCGGGGTGATGTCAAGGCGAACCTTGCCGGCCACTTCTTCGTAGTTGCTGTCGTAAGCAACGACGCCGGTGATCGCGCCCCAGCCCTGCGTCCACTTCACGCCGCCGACGACATGCGGAACGTAGCTGTCGATCGTGTGGAAGCCTTCGCCTTCTTCGAGCGAGATCACGGCCGAGAAGCCGTTGCCAGCGTCGAAGTAGTACTGGACGACGTTGGTATCGAAACCACCGTAGGGAACCAGCGTATCCTGGATGACGTTGCCGGCGTAGCCGATGAACGTGTTGAAGGCCGATTCGTCCTTACCGACGCGAAGACCACCGAGCTGGATCCAGGCGAAGTTCAG
>NZ_SUEO01000451.1 GCF_004962925.1 Mesorhizobium sp.
GCCAAATTGGCACATCGCGATGCCGTCGGGAGGGGGCATCCACTCCATCAGATTTCTACCACTAGCTCGTTTCATTGGCGTCTGATGCCCGCTGGGCCAGTGGCCCCCTTCAGGGTCACCAAAGAGGGCTGCTTGAGCAAATCTAGCCGACGCAGGTCCGTAGCAGTACTTGCGCAAGAGATCATCGATTCAGGGTAGCGGCATCGGCTTGTCACTGAGTGTGCGCAAATACGCGATCAGGTTGGCCCGTTCGGTCTCGTCCGGGACACCAGGCGTCTCCATCTTAACGCCTGGCGTGGTGAGCATGGGCCCGAAGAGATATCTATTCAGGTCCTCGTACGTCCATACACCCTCCCAGCTCAGCAAGGCGTCGGAGTAACGCATATC
>NZ_SUEO01000452.1 GCF_004962925.1 Mesorhizobium sp.
GAAATAAGTACTTCCTCGTCCAAAATGATCCCCTCATGATTCACGGGCTCACCGTGTCGCGTGCCGGCGATCGGCGGCCCCAGGTCTGAGAGTTTTGTCATTATTGTGCCGGCAATGCCTTCGCGGCGTCGGTCAGGGTTGCCCGATCGTTGCCGTGCTTGCGGATCAGCTCGCGCACCTGCTCCGGCGTGATGTTGTTCTGCAGAGCGAAAAAGTTCACCTCATAATCATCGTCCGCCGATATCTTGTTGCGGTCGCGGAAGTCGCGTTTGCTTTTGTCGTCCGCCATTTCGTACGTCCCTTAGAATCTCATCTTGTTCACTATAGCTAATATACGCCGGTGACCTAGACTGGGTTCTATGCATAGGCGGGCAGATGCCGGT
>NZ_SUEO01000453.1 GCF_004962925.1 Mesorhizobium sp.
CGGCTTCTATGAGGGCTTCACGATCGTTGCCGTTGGCCTTGATGAGCTCGCGGACCTGCTCGATCGTCACGCCATTCTCGCGGGCGAAATAATCCACTTCGTAATCTTCGTCGGCGGACACGCGGTTGCGATCGCGAAAGTCTCGCTTGCTCTTGTCGTCGGCCAAGTGGTGCTCCTGGTGAGCTTCGGATCGACGGCAACGCCGGAAACGCGGTTTTGTTGCCGCAGCCTGGGGATTTGCGTCCATTCGCACTAGCTAATATAAGCCTGCCGCCTAGAATCACATGAGTGCGTAAAATTGTAAGTACCGTTACCGGCCGGCTGCGGTTCATCCCCCCGATGGAGCCCAAGTTGGTGGCCAAGCCGCCCGAGGGGGACAA
>NZ_SUEO01000454.1 GCF_004962925.1 Mesorhizobium sp.
CGGATGGCACGAAGGGCTTGGTCTGGCTCAACGAGGGCGAGGGCGTAACCCAGTCGTTCATCGACAAGGTCACCCCCTTCATTGGCAATCCGAAGGTATATGGGTTCTTTCTCGTCGACGAGCCGGATCCCACCGGCAAATACCACACACAGGTAGACGCCGCGGACCTGAAAGCCGAATCCGACTACATCCATTCCAATGTGCCAGGCGCCAAGACCTTCATCACCATGATGAACATGGGATCGTCTGCCGAGCCGGATTTTTCCAACACCTACAACCATGACAACACGCATATCGATCTGTTCGGAATAGACCCTTATCCGGTGCGCACGGGCACAGACACGGTCGACTATGACATGATCGACAGAACCGTGG
>NZ_SUEO01000455.1 GCF_004962925.1 Mesorhizobium sp.
GCGCGGTCGACCTCGCTGATCCCGCGAGCACGCTTGTCCTGCTGAGAGCCAATGCCGTTGTCGGGGTGACCGGGTTCTTCGCCGAGGACGGGAAGACGCTGACTTCGGTGGGCATCCAATGCGCGGTGTGCCATTCAACCGTCGACGACGCCTACGCACCCGGGATCGGGCAACGGCTGGACGGCTGGCCCAACCGTGACCTCAATATCGGGGCGATCGTTGCCCTCGCACCTGATCTCACGGCGTTCGCCGAGATGCTGCAGATATCCGAAGCGGAGGTGAAGAAGGCGGTTGAGGCGTGGGGTCCGGGGAAATTCGATGCCGAACTGAACCTCGACGGCAAAGCATTCCGGCCGGACGGCAAGACGG
>NZ_SUEO01000456.1 GCF_004962925.1 Mesorhizobium sp.
GCCGAACGCATGCGCCAAACCATCCCGTCGCCACATCGCGCTTTCGCCAAGGCCATGCGCGCCGATGCGACCAAGGCCGAAAACATTCTCTGGCAGGCGCTGCGCAACAAGCAGCTCGAGGGTTTGAAGTTCAAGCGCCAGGTGCCGCTCGACGGCTACATTATCGACTTCGTCTGCTTGGGCGCACGATTGATTGTGGAGGTCGATGGTGGTCAGCATTCGGAGTCGAAACGAGATGCCGCGCGAGACATGCATTTCGAGATCCGGGGTTTCAAGGCGCTCCGCTTCTGGAACGATGAGGTGGTGAAGAACATCGATGGCGTCTGCTTGACGATACTGAATGAGGCGAAAGGGACCGGACAGAAGT
>NZ_SUEO01000045.1:0-378 GCF_004962925.1 Mesorhizobium sp.
CCCTTGAGGGGAGGGGGACGCCGGCGTGCCGCAATCGATGAGGTTTTAGAATATGGCCGCTCCCGGCGAGAATCTGCGAATCAATTCAGACCGTTTGTGGGATTCGATAATGGAGATGGCGAAGATCGGCCCCGGCATTGCCGGCGGCAACAATCGCCAGACGTTGACCGACGAGGACGGCGAGGGGCGGCATCTGTTCAAGCGCTGGTGCGAGGCGGCGGGGCTCGAAATGGGCCTCGACGAGATGGGCACGATGTTTGCCCGCCGCGAAGGCACCGACCCTGATCTGCCGCCGGTCTATGTCGGCAGCCATCTCGACACCCAGCCGACCGGGGGAAAATATGACGGCGTGCTCGGCGTTCTTGGCGGGCTGGAGAT
>NZ_SUEO01000045.1:388-32796 GCF_004962925.1 Mesorhizobium sp.
TCGTGCGCTCGCTCAACGAGCTCGGCATCAAGACAAAACATCCGATCGTCGTCACCAACTGGACGAACGAGGAAGGCGCGCGCTTTGCGCCGGCCATGATGGCGTCCGGGGTTTTTGCCGGCGTCCTCGACCAGGCCGACGTCTATTCGCATGTCGACAAGGACGGCAAGAAGTTCGGCGAGGAGCTCGAACGCATCGGCTGGAAGGGCACCGAGAAAGTCGGTTACCGCAAGATCCACGCCTTCTTCGAGCTGCATATCGAGCAAGGGCCGATCCTCGAGGACGAGGGCATCGACATCGGCGTCGTCACTCATGGCCAGGGACTGAAATGGCTACAGGTGACGCTGACCGGCAAGGAGGCGCATACCGGCTCTACGCCGATGCCGAAGCGCCGCAATGCCGGGCTCGGCATGGCGCGGGTGATCGAGCTGGTGCACGAGATCGCCATGGACTACCAGCCCGACGCCGTCGGCGCGGTCGGCCACATGGAAGTCTATCCGAACTCGCGCAACATCATCGCCGGCCGCACCGTGTTCACCATCGACATCCGCTCGCCGGAAAAGGAAGTGCTGGACGCGATGGACGGGCGCATCCGCGAAGGCATCGACACGATCTGCGAGGCGCTCGACATCAAATACGTGATCGATCAGGTCGGCCATTTCGATCCGGTCACCTTCGATGCGGGCTGCGTCAAGGCCGTGCGGGAGGCGGCAGAGCGCTTGGGTTATACGCACCGCAACATCGTCTCCGGTGCCGGCCACGACGCCTGCTGGATCAACCGCGTCGCGCCGACGGCGATGGTGATGTGCCCCTGCGTCGACGGGCTCAGCCACAACGAGGCAGAGGAGATCTCAAAGGAATGGGCGGCGGCCGGCGCCGACGTGCTGTTCCACGCGGTGGTGGAGACGGCGGTGATTGTGGAGTGAGCAGTCGGCGCCGTACCCCCACCCCTAACCCCTCCCCACAAGGGGGAGGGGGACTGGCAATGCCGACGCCTCTTCCTATGGCGAAAGCTTCGATGGGTTCAACTGTGACAACGCGACGACAAGCCTCCCTCCCCCTTGTGGGGAGGGATTGAGGGTGGGGGTACTCGTCTTGGCACCGACCGCGATCGATCCAGCCGCCATAAAGCGTGCCAGAGCACTGCGCCGAAACATGACGGAAGGCGAGCGCAAACTCTGGTCTGAATTGAAAGAGTTCCGCCGCCTTTATGGGCTGCACGCCAGGAAGCAGGCGCCGATCGGACCTTACGTCGCGGACTTCGTTCTGCATGAGAAGAAGCTCGTCATCGAAGTGGACGGAGAGCATCACTTCACGCCTGAGCAAATGGACAAGGATCGGATACGCGATGCATGGTTTGGCCGTCAGGGCTATCGTGTGCTGCGGTTTTCGACAGGAGACCTGGCAAATTCCTTCGATGGTTGCGTCGAGGAAATATTGCGGGAAGTTGGGGTCATGTAAGGACCGTTCAGGGTTCCTCGATCCTGAACCGACCTGATCAAGCAAGGCGCTCACAAGAAGCGCGAGAAAAACAAGGGAACAAGAAAATGTCCAAAGTCATCAAAAACGGCACCATCGTGACCGCCGACCGCAGCTGGAAGGCCGACGTGCTGCTCAAGCACGGCAAGATCATCGCCATCGGCCCGGACCTGCATGGCGACCACGAATTCGACGCCACCGGCTGCTATGTGATGCCGGGCGGCATCGATCCGCACACCCATCTCGAAATGCCGTTCATGGGCACCTATTCGGCCGATGATTTCGAGAGCGGCACGCGCGCCGCACTTGCCGGCGGCACCACCATGGTCGTCGATTTCTGCCTGCCGGCGCCGCAGCAGTCGCTGCTTGAGGCCTTGCAGATGTGGGACAACAAGACCTCGAAAGCCTCCTGCGATTATTCCTTCCACATGGCGATCACCTGGTGGGGCAAGCAGGTGTTCGACGAGATGGCCACGGTCGTCGACAAGGGCATAACCTCGTTCAAGCACTTCATGGCCTACAAGGGCGCGCTGATGGTCGACGACGACGAGATGTATTCGTCGTTCCAGCGCTGCGCCGACCTTGGCGCGCTGCCGCTGGTCCATGCCGAGAATGGCGACGTGGTGGCGGCGCTTTCGCAGAAGCTGCTGGCCGCCGGCAATAACGGCCCCGAAGGGCACGCCTATTCGCGCCCGCCAGAAGTGGAAGGCGAGGCGACCAACCGCGCCATCATGATCGCCGACATGGCCGGCGTGCCGCTCTATGTCGTGCATGTCTCCTGCGAGCAGGCCCACGAAGCCATTCGCCGGGCGCGCCAGAAAGGCATGCGGGTGTTCGGCGAGCCGCTGATCCAGCATCTGACGCTCGACGAGAGCGAGTATTTCGACAAGGACTGGGATCATGCGGCGCGCCGGGTGATGAGCCCGCCCTTCCGCAACAAGCTGCATCAGGACTCGCTGTGGGCCGGCCTGCAGGCCGGATCGCTGCAAGTGGTGGCGACCGACCATTGCGCCTTCACCACCAGCCAAAAGCGCAACGGCGTCGGCGATTTCACCAAAATCCCGAACGGCACCGGCGGGCTCGAGGACCGCTTGCCGGTGCTGTGGACCACAGGCGTCAACACCGGACGGCTGACGATGAACGAGTTCGTCGCGGTAACCTCGACCAACATCGCGAAGATCCTCAACATGTATCCGAAGAAGGGCGCCATCGTCGAAGGCGCCGACGCCGACATCGTCGTCTGGGACCCGAAGCGCAAGAAAAAGATCACCTCCAAGAAGCAGCAGTCGGTGATCGACTACAACGTCTTCGAAGGTTTTGAGGTGACAGGCCTGCCGCGCTTCGTCTTCTCGCGCGGCGAACTGTCGATCCAGGAGGCTGAGGTCAAGGCGAAGCCCGGCCATGGTGAGTTCGTCGGCCGCGAGCCGAATGCAGCGGTCAACCGGGCGCTGTCGACGTGGAAGGAGATTTCCGCGCCGCGCAAGGTGGAACGCACAGGCATTCCGGCGACCGGGGTGTGAGCTTGCGCGCTGTTCATCTCGCAGCCGTGGTCCTGCTGGCCGCCGGCCAGGCTACGGCCGCCGCGATCGACCTTTCCAAGCCCTATGGTAACAAGTCAGGCTGTATCAACAAGAACGGCCAGCAGGTCTATGCCGAGGACATGCTGCTCCTGACCGAAAAGGAATTCATCACTGTGGCCAGCGCCTGCACTTTCACCGAAAAGCAGGCGCAGGCCGACGGTTCGCTGGTGGTGAAGGCGCAATGCCAGGCGGAAGGCGAGGAGGGTGAGTCACCCGGCCAGTTCACCATCAAGCGGAGTACCAAGAACGCCAAGAGGCTGGTGATTGCCGACGAGGACGGCACGGTCATGGGGGAAGTCTCCCGTTGCCGATGATGGCCGCTGCCTCAGCGTCGGCCTCAGGCGACCAGCGCATCCAGTTCCGGCAGCAGGACGACGCTTTCCTGCTCGTTGGGATCGGTGCGGGCGATGACCGCCGAGGCCGGGCTGTCGCTCAGATTGGCGGGCAGGTGCGGCACTCCGGCAGGAATGTAGAAGAGGTCGCCGGCTTTGACCACGATCTGCTGTTCGAGCCGGTCGCCATACCAGGTATGGACCTCGCCGGAGAGCACATAGATCGCGGTCTCATGGCTTTCATGCATGTGCGCCTTGGCGCGGGCACCGGGCGGCATGGTGAGCAGATGCATGCAGATGCCGGTAGAGCCGACTGTCTCGGCGGCGATGCCGGTGAAATAACTCAGTCCCTGCTTGCCTTCATAAGAGCTTTCAGGGCGGATAAGATGACAAGTGAGTTTGGGCGACATCGGGGCGACTCTCGATCGAGTGGGAACTCTCAGCCGGATAGGACAGGGCGAGTGGAAAGCAACATCGAGGAAAGATCAACCGGATTCCAGCAGGCGCGCCAGCGGTGCGAAAAGGCAGGCTGCGGCCTATGATGGGAGCATCGCCAGCCGTCGTTTCGGCAAGCAAGCTCGACCTGACCTTCCAGACCAGTGATGGTCCGGTGCAGGCACTGTCGAATGTCGACCTGACGATCGGCAAGGGTGAATTCGTGTCCTTCATCGGGCCGTCCGGCTGCGGCAAGACGACCTTGCTGCGGGTCATCGCCGATCTGGAGAAACCGACCTCCGGAAGCATCTCGGTCAACGGCCTGACGCCCGAGCAGGCGCGCCAGAGCCGCGCCTATGGCTATGTCTTCCAGGCGGCCGCACTTTATCCGTGGCGTACGATCTCGCGCAACGTGGCGCTGCCGCTGGAGATCATGGGCCTGTCCAAGGCAGAGCAGGCGGCGCGCATCAAGCGCACGCTCGATCTCGTCAACCTGTCCGGCTTCGAGCAGAAATACCCGTGGCAGCTTTCTGGCGGCATGCAGCAGCGCGCCTCGATCGCGCGGGCGCTGGCCTTCGATGCCGATCTTTTGTTGATGGACGAGCCGTTCGGCGCGCTGGACGAGATCGTGCGCGACCATCTCAATGAACAGCTGCTGGAACTGTGGGAGCGGACCAACAAGACCATCTGCTTCGTCACCCATTCCATTCCCGAGGCAGTCTACCTTTCGACGCGCATCATCGTCATGTCGCCGCGTCCGGGCCGCGTCAGCGACGTCATCGAATCGACGCTGCCGAAGAAGCGGCCGCTCGACATTCGCGAGACGCCGGAGTTCCTGGCGATCGCCGCGCGGGTGCGTGATGGCCTCAGGGCAGGGCACAGTTATGACGATTGAGCGGGTGAAAGATGAGCCGCCTCGTAACGGGGGAGCGGCTGACCCTGCCTTCGTCATCCTAGGGCGGAGCACCCGCGAAGCGGCGTGCGCAGACCCTAGGATCCATGCCGTGACATTGGCCGAAGCGCACAAACGGTTCAGAAAGTGTGCGGGACGCGCGGCAAACCTCCTCGCATCGGGAGCAATGTTTCGCACCGTTGCGGGGCGGGGAGGTAACGGCATGGATCCTAGGGTCTGCGCCGCGTCGCTTCGCTCCTTGCTTCGCCCTAGGATGACGAGGGCGCGGTTTGGCGCTCCCTTTACGCACGCCGGTTCGCGGCGGGTCCGCCCTAGGATGACGAAAGCGCGGTCATCCTCTCACGTTACGCAGAGCGTGCGCCAGTCCGGCGAGGGCCGCTAGATGGACTCCTTTCGCGACAAGCTCATCCCGGTGACCTCGATCCTCGCGGGCGTGGTTGTCGTTTGGTACATTATGGCCGTCATCCTCAACGCGCCGTTCCAGCGCGATCTCGATCGCCGCGCCGGCGAGACGCCAGGGGTTGTGGAATTCATCGGCAAGACGCTGTCGCAGCCGAAGCCGACACTGCCGGCGCCGCATCAGGTGGCGGTGAATTTCTTCGAGAACACGTTTCTGCGCAAGGTCACCTCGAGCCGCAGCCTTGTCTACAATGCCTGGGTGACGCTGTCCTCGACGCTGCTCGGCTTCGCCTTCGGCACGGCGCTTGGCATCGTGATTGCCGTCGGCATCGTGCATGTGGCAACGCTCGACCGCAGCCTGATGCCGTGGATCATCGCCTCGCAGACGATTCCGATCCTGGCGGTGGCGCCGATGATCATCGTCGTGCTGGCGGCGATCGGCATCACTGGGCTGATCCCGAAAGCGCTGATCTCGACCTATCTGTCGTTCTTTCCGGTGGCGGTCGGCATGGTCAAGGGACTGCGCTCGCCCGAGCTCACCCATCTCGATCTGATGCACACCTACAATGCCAGCCCTTCGCAGACCTTCTGGAAATTGCGCGTACCGGCGTCGGTGCCGTTCCTGTTCACCTCGATGAAGGTGGCGGTGGCTGCCAGCCTCGTCGGTGCCATCGTCGGTGAACTGCCAACCGGCGCCGTCGCAGGTATCGGCGCCAAGCTGCTCGCCGGCGCCTATTACAGCCAGACCATCGACATCTGGTCGGCGCTGGTGGCCGGCTCGGTCGTGGCGGCGCTGCTGGTGATGGTGGTTGGCATTGCCGGGCGCATCGTCGACCGCGCCATGGGCGGGAGGCCGGCATGAGCGATCTCCTTTCGTCGATCACGCCTCGTTCCTGGCAAGGGGTTGCCGCGCTTGCCCTTCTTGCCGGCGCGCTCCTTCTTTGGCCGCTTGTCGATGCCACGCCCGGTTACGGTACGGCGACCGCGGCTTTGATTTTCTTCTTGCTGCTCCTGGCAATTGAGGCCGACAATTTCCCACCGGCAATTGGGGTGGTGTTGCTCTTCCTTGGTGCGCATGGCGCGGCGTGGCTGCTGCTGGCCGGCATAACCGGCAATGAAGGCACCGCTCGCGCATCCTTCTATCTGCTGCTTGCCGCGGCATGGCTTCTAGCCTGGCGCTGCGTGACGGTCCTGTCCGCGCTTCGCCCGACCTCGCGCTGGGCGGCGACCGCTTTGAGGCTGATCATCCCGGCGATCTTTGGCGCCTGGATCCTGATCATCTGGGAGGCGGTGACGCGCGGCGCGGGCATCCCCTTCATCCTGCTGCCGCCGCCAAGCGCCATCGGCGTTCGTATCGCCAATTCGCTGCCGGTCCTGGCCGCCGACGTGCGGCAGACCATCTTCAAGGCGGTGATCTTCGGCTATGTCGTCGGCAGCGGCGCTGGCTTCCTCGCCGCCATCGCGGCCGACCGCGTGCCGTTCCTGCGGCGCGGGTTGCTGCCGATCGGCAATATGGTGTCGGCGTTGCCGATCATCGGCGTGGCGCCGATCATGGTCATGTGGTTCGGCTTCGACTGGCAGTCGAAGGCCGCCGTCGTCATCATCATGACCTTTTTCCCGATGCTGGTGAACACGGTCGCAGGCCTTGCCGCCTCCGGCCATATGGAGCGCGACCTGATGCGCACTTATGCGTCGAGCTACTGGCAGACGCTGTTCAAGCTGCGGCTGCCGGCGGCAGCCCCCTTCATCTTCAACGCGCTGAAGATCAATTCGACGCTGGCGCTGATCGGCGCCATCGTCGCGGAGTTCTTCGGCACGCCGGTGGTCGGCATGGGTTTCCGGATTTCGACCGAGGTCGGGCGGATGAACATCGATATGGTCTGGGCCGAAATCGCAGTTGCAGCACTTGCGGGTTCGGTCTTTTATGGCGTGGTCGCTCTTTTCGAGAGAGCAGTCACGTTTTGGCATCCCTCCGTCCGTGGTGGATAGGGCGGTGGCGGGTTTGGAATCAGGAGCGCATTGAAGGTCCTGATCCTAAAGGGTGAACACTTAACTTCAGAGGGTAAAAACATGAAAAGACTTGTTATTTCGATGCTGGCCGGCGCGATGTCGCTTGCCGCGTTCCAGGCGATGGCCGCGGACAAGGTGACGCTGCAGCTGAAATGGGTCACGCAGGCCCAGTTTGCCGGCTATTACGTCGCCAAGGACAAGGGGTTCTATGAAGCCGAAGGCCTCGACGTCGAGATCAAGCCGGGTGGCCCCGATATCGCGCCGGAGCAGGTGATTGCCGGCGGCGGCGCCGATGTCATCGTCGACTGGATGGGCGGCGCGCTCGCCGCACGCGAAAAGGGCGTGCCGCTGGTCAATATCGCCCAGCCGTTCAAGAAGGCCGGCATGCAGTTGGTCTGTCCGAAGGACGGCCCGATCAAAACCGAAGCCGACTTCAAGGGCCATACGCTCGGCGTCTGGTTCTTCGGCAACGAATATCCGTTCTACGCCTGGATGAACAAGCTCGGCCTGAAGACCGACGGCGGTCCGGAGGGCGTCACCGTGCTGAAGCAGAGTTTCGACGTGCAACCGCTGATCCAGAAGCAGGCGGATTGCATTTCGGTCATGACCTACAACGAATACTGGCAGCTCATCGACGCTGGCTACAAGCCGGAAGAGCTGATCGTGTTCAACTACTCGGCGATGGGCAACGACCTGCTTGAGGACGGGCTCTATGCGTCCGAGGACAAGCTCAAGGATCCAGCCTTCGAGGACAAGATGGTGCGTTTCGTGCGCGCTTCGATGAAAGGCTGGAAATACGCCGTCGACAATTCCGACGAGGCGGCCGGCATCGTCATGGACAATGGCGGCCAGGACGAGAACCACCAAAAGCGCATGATGGGCGAAGTCGCCAAGCTGATCGACAATGCCGACGGCAAGCTCGATCCGGCGACCTACGCGCGCACCGCCAAGGCGCTGCTCGATCAGAAGATCATCACCAAGGAGCCGACCGGCGCCTACACGACCGCCATCACCGACAAGGCCATCAAATAGGGGCCATCAAGTAAGGGCCCATCAAATAGGCGATCAACTGGGCTTCTGAAGCCTGCATTCGAAAAGGGGCGGGCGACCGCCCCTTTTTGTTGGGACGTAAAATAGCCGTTACCGGTGGAAACATCTGCTCGCACAACCGTTGTTGCGGTGCATCCAGCTTCAGCGGATGTCATCGCCACAACGGAGATTTCCATGCGCATGCAATCCTTCTCGCCGATGCTTTCGGCGCTGGCCGTTTCGGCTTCCTTCCTGTGCGCTTCACCGGCTTTGGCCGACATGATGAAGATGAAGGCGACGCTCGATGGCGCTCAGCAGAATCCGCCCATCACCACCGAGGGCAAGGGTACCGCCGCTCTCGTCTTTGACACCGCCACGAAACAGCTCACCTGGAACGTGACGTATTCAGGTCTCAGTGGCCCGGCGACGGCCGGACATATTCACGGTCCGGCAGCAAAGGGTGAAAATGCCGGCGTCGCCGTCCCGTTCAAGGGCGCTCCGAAAAGTCCGTTCAAGGGGGCGGCGATTCTGACCGACGCGCAGGCTGGCGACCTGATGGCCGGCAAATATTACATCAACATCCATACGGCGGCCCACAAGGATGGCGAGATCCGCGGGCAGATCGAGAAGGCGGCGACGATGTAGCGCAACGTCGCCCGAGGGCGACTATAGCGCCACATTAACCCGTCGAAGTCTGCGGGACAGCGCCCCAGGGCGCGAAGGAACTCGGCCTATGCCTCAGGCGCTCAGGACCTGTCGCGGATCTGGGTCATCGTCCGGGTCGGCGTGATGGCTTCCGGGTCGAGTCTGATCTCGACGATCGACGGCTTGCCGCTGGCGCGGGCGCGTTCGAAAGCCGGCGCGAAGTCGGCCGTCTTCTCGACCGTTTCTCCGTGGCCGCCATAGGCGCGAGCCAAAGCCGCGAAGTCGGGATTTCTGAGATCGGTAGCGACGACACGGCCCGGATACTCGCGCTCCTGATGCATGCGGATGGTGCCGTAGATGCCGTTGTTGACGACGATGACGATGATCGGCAGATCGTATTGCACGGCGGTGGCGAACTCCTGCCCGTTCATCAGGAAGCAGCCGTCGCCGGCAAAGGCGATCACGTCGCGCTCGGGGAAGAGATCCTTGGCGGCGACAGCCGCCGGCGTGCCGTAGCCCATCGAGCCGGAGGTCGGTGCCGCCTGCGTGGCAAAGCGCCGGGAACGGTGGAAGCGGTGCACCCAGGTGGCGTAGTTGCCGGCGCCGTTGGTGAGGATCGCATCGTCGGGCAGCACCGTTTCGAGATAGTTCATGATCGGTCCCATCTGCACCGGACCGGGCCCGGTTTCCGGCGGCGTAGACCAGTCGAGATAGGCGGCATGCAGGCGTTGGGTTTCGTCGGCCCAGTTCGGCGCCGCCGGCCCCTTCCTCCTGGCGAAGGCCCGCACGAAGGCGGCAGGCGAGGCGTTGATCGCAAGTGTCGGCCGGTAGACACGGCCGAGCTCGCCGGCGTCGGCATGGACATGGACCAGCGTCTGGTCTGGGTAGGGGCTCTTGAGCAGCGTATAGTCGGACGACGGCATCTCGCCCATGCGGCCGCCGATCAGCAACACGAGGTCGGCCTGCTTGATGGCGGTGGCCAGCTTCGGGTTGATGCCGATGCCGACATCGCCGGCGTAGTTTGGATGCAGATGATCGAACAGCATCTGGCGGCGGAAGGAACAGCCAACCGGCAGCGACCAGGATTCGGCGATGCGCTGCATTTCCTGAACGGCATTGGCATCCCAACGTGTGCCGCCCAGAATTGCCACAGGCCGTTTCGCGGCATTGAGCAGCGCTTCAAGCCGGTCGAGTTCGGCTTCACCGGGAGAGGTTTCAACGCGCGTGTAATGCAAGGCTTCCGGCGCATCGGCCAGGCTGGTCAGCATGTCTTCCGGCAACGAGATGACCACCGGGCCGGGGCGGCCGGACGTCGCCACCGCGAAGGCCCGCGTGACGAATTCGGGGATGCGCGAGGCATCGTCGATCTCGACCACCCATTTGGCGATATCGCCAAAGAACCTGACATAGTCGACTTCTTGAAAAGCCTCACGCTCCTTGGCGTGGCTGGCGACCTGGCCGATGAACAGGATGACGGGAACCGAATCCTGCATGGCGATGTGGATGCCGGCCGAGGCGTTGGTGGCGCCGGGGCCGCGGGTGACGAAGCAGATACCGGGCTTGCCGGTCAGGCGGCCATGGCAGTCGGCCATCATCGCAGCACCGCCTTCCTGGCGGCAGACGATGGTGCGGATCGGCGAATCGTGCAGCGCGTCGAGCACCGCAAGATAGGATTCTCCCGGCACGCAATAGATGCGGTCGGTGCCGTTGGCTTCGAGCGCATCGACGATCAGTTGTCCGCCGGTTTTCATTTTCCTGATCTCTCCAGTTCGGCAAGGATTTCTGCGGTGTGTTCGCCCAGACGCGGCGAGGGCCGCTCATAGACCAGCGGCGTGCCCGACATGACCATCGGCGCGCGCACCGAAGGCAAGAGATTGCCGTGGCCGTCGTCGAGGTCAAGCCGCATGCCGCGCGCTATGGTCTGCGGGTCGGCGAACATCTCGCCGATCGTGTTGATCGGGCTGGCAGGCACGCTTGCCGCCTCCAGTTTAGCCAGCAGCGGATCACGATCGAAGGTCTTTAGCGCCTCGATGATGTGTTCGCGCAGCTTCGCCCGGTTGGCGACCCGGGCAGGATTGGTGGCGAAATCGGGGTTCGATGGCAGGTCGTCCAATCCGACGGCCGCGCAGAATTTGGCGAACTGGCCGTCATTGCCGATGGCCAGGATGACATGGCCGTCCTTCACCGGCACCACTTCGTAGGGCGCGATGTTCATATGCGCATTGCCCATCTGCACAGGTGATTTGCCCGAGACCAGATAATTGAGGTTCTGGTTGCCGAGCGCCGAGATCTGGGTGTCGTAGAGCGCCATGTCGATGTGCTGGCCTTCGCCGGTCTTCTCGGCGTGGCGAAGTGCGGCCTGGATGGCGATCACCGAATAGAGGCCGGTGAAAATATCGGAGATGGCAACGCCGGCCTTTTGCGGCTCGCGGCCAGCCTCGCCGGTGATCGACATCATGCCGGCCATGCCCTGGATGATGAAGTCATAGCCGGCGCGTGGCGCATAGGGTCCGTCCTGGCCGAAGCCGGTGATCGAGCAATAGATCAGCCGCGGGTTGATCTTGCGCAAGCTGTCATAGTCGAGCCCGTATTTCCTGAGGCCACCGAGCTTGAAGTTCTCGATCAGCACATCTGATGTCGCGACCAGCCGGCGGATCGTCTCGGCGCCTTCGGGCGTCGAGAAATCGATGGCGATGGAACGCTTGCCGCGATTGCAGGAATGGTAATAGGCGGCTGAAAGGTTCTCGCCGTCATGGCTCATGACGAACGGCGGACCCCATTTGCGGGTGTCGTCGCCGCCATCCGGGCTCTCGACCTTGATGACGTCGGCGCCGAGATCGGCAAGCAGCTGCCCGGCCCACGGCCCGGCCAGGATGCGGGCGAGTTCGATTACGCGGATGCCTTTCAGCGGAGGCTCGGTCATGGATCACCGTGATTGGTCGGAAGCGCAGCCTTGGATTTCTTTTTTGTGCATGTCGTTGTCCCAAAACCGCTGCGCACTTTTGGGCAACATGCACTATCAATCCCGCGTGCTGCTGTCACGGCTCTTACAATGGGCCAATCCGAATGTGCCAATGTCGGCCGTGCCTATCTCGATCAGGCTTGTTTCAACACGCTGTCGGCCCAGGCGGCGAAATCATCCATGATGATATCTCTGTTCACCTCGTTCAGGCTTTCGTGGCGGGTCTCGGTGTAAACCTTTGAAACGAGATTCGAAAAGCCCATCCTGTGCAGGCGCGCAGCGAGGTGGTTGACCGCCTTGCCGCCGTCGGTGGCGGGGTCCTTTTCGCCGCCGACCAGGCTGATCGGAAGGGTCTTGCGGACGCCGGAAAAATTAGTGTCGTCGGCACCGTCAAAGACAAAGCCAAACAGGTCGCGCCACATCGACACCGAGGCATCCCAGCCGCACAGCGGGTCGGCGATGTACTTTTCGACTTCGGCTACGTCGCGCGACAGCCAGTCGAACGGCGTGCGGTGATCGGGGACGGCTTTGCCCCAGGCCTGGAAGGTCAGTTTCGGCAGTATGCGCGACGGCATGTCGGAGCCAAGCCGGAACTTTTCCCAGGCAAGAATGGCTTGCGCAGCACGACCGGCGAGCCCAGCTGAAAAATTCGCGTTCCAGATCGCGGCGGCGTGCAGGCGGTTCGAATGGTGAAGCATGAAATTAAGGGCGACGAGGCCGCCCATGGAATGGCCAAACACGATGACGGGCAGGCTGGGATGTTCGTCGGCGATCAGATCGTGCACGGCCGCGACATCGGCGATGACCTTGGCGCCGCCATCTGATTGAGCGAACTGGCCGAGCGGCGCGTCTGGCGCCTTGGTGGCGCCGTGGCCGCGATGGTCATGGACGTAGACATGGAAGCCGCGCTCACCCAGAAAGGTAGCGAAGCGGACATAGCGCGCGGCATGCTCGGCCAGCCCGTGATTGATCTGGACAGCGGCGCGCGGGCGGCCCTCGGCGCGTTTCACATAAAGGTTGAGCGCCGCACCGTTCGGCGATCGGAGCACGCGCTGTTGACTGAATGACATCGTCGCTTCGTCTCCAACGTGTTTTCGCGCCTGCGGACATTTGTGTGCGCTGACGCCGGCTTTGCGTCAATCCGTGTTTTCCGCAGCGCTGTTCTTGCGTCGCAACGCGGGGTATCGCAATTCTGACATGGAGAATTTGATACCGAGAGAGGGCGGCAGTTCTGTCGCCGCCGCATTTTTCAGCCGGGGGTACTTTTATGCGTATGGGGACAGGGTTCGTTTTCGGATTGGCGCTTGTCGCCGCGTCACTAACCGGTGCTGCGCGGGCCGAGGTCAAGATGAGCGGCTCCTTCGTGGCCGACGCCACCTGTCCAGCGACCCAGGCCATCAAGAGCGGCAAGAACCCCGGTGACGTCTCGACCGATGCGGGACAGAGCTACGAGCTGCTGGCCGGCAACAAGGATGCCCCCACGCATTATCTGATCCGCGTGCCGGGGGCCGATCCGGAGCGCCGTTGGGTGAAGGTCGACTGCGGCCACGTTTCGGGCGGCAGCGCATCGACGGAACCGGCAGCACCTGCGCCAGTCGACCAGGAGAAGTCTGCTGCGCCGGTTTCGGGAAAGCCCGAATACGTCCTCGCGCTGAGCTGGCAGCCGGCCTTTTGCGAAACCAGGCCCGGCAAGACCGAATGCAAGGCGCAGACCGCGGCCGGTTCGATGCGACGCATTTCACCTTGCACGGGCTGTGGCCGCAGCCGAACGGGAATTTCTATTGCCAGGTGGCAGCGGCCGACAAGGCGAACGACAATCCGGCGCACTGGCAGGACCTGCCGCCGGTCGAACTCGACCCGAACACGCGGTCGGAGCTCGATCAGGTGATGCCGGGCACCGCATCCGACCTCGAAAGGCACGAGTGGATCAAGCATGGCACCTGCTACGGCAAGAGCCAGCAAGCGTATTTTTCCGATGCGCTGAATCTGATGCGCGCGGTGAATGCTTCACCGGTGCGTGATCTGTTCGCAAAGAACATCGGCAAGCAGCTGACGTCGGATCAGATCCGCAGTGCCTTCGATAGCGCGTTTGGCGCCGGGGCAGGTGAGCGGGTCCGGGTATCCTGCCTGGTCGATTCGACGAGTGGTAGGCGGCTGATCGGTGAGCTGACGCTTGGCCTCACCGGCCCAATCGGTCCGAGCAGTCGGCTCAGCGACCTGATGCAGGCTGCCGCGCCGACAAGCAAAGCCGGCTGCCCGAAAGGCGTTATCGATTCCACAGGATTCCAATAACAGGCAAGCCAGCAGGCAGGCCGGAAATTATGCTTCGGCGATGCGCCCTGATTTGGTCCACGCAGTGAGGCTGTCGGCCTCGTGGCCGCCCGGTTCGCCGACGACGCGGTCGCGGCCGGTCGATTTGGCCTTGTAGAGGCGCTGGTCGGCCAGCGCAAAGACATCGGCAAGGCAGCGAGTAGTCTCGCTGACGGTGGAGATGCCGGCGCTGACGGTGATGTCGAACCGGCTGGTGTTTGCGGATGTCTTGACCGCGTGCCTGATGCTTTCGCCAAGCAGCTTGGCGACCGAATGCGGACGTGAGCAGAGGATGGCGAATTCCTCGCCGCCGATCCTGAACACCTGATCCTCGGGACCGACAATCTCGCCGAGCAGGGCGGCGACGGATTTCAGCACCTTGTCGCCCTCGGCGTGGCCGAAGCGGTCGTTGATCGATTTGAAATGGTCGACATCGATGATCAAGAGGCTGAGCGGCTTGGCCGTCCGCAGGCTGGCGGCGACTGCGGTTTCACCGTCGCTGTCGAAGCGGCCCCTGTGCAGCAGGCCGGTAAGCCCGTCGCGGCCGACATGCTCGACCAGCGCCTCATAGCGCTCACGATAAGTCAGCGTGTCGAAGATGTCGGATAGTCCACGCGGCGCCGGGATCTGCCGCGCCTCGAACCATCTGATGTAAGCGACAAGCATGATGCTATAGGCAAGCGCCGCGCCCATCTTAGCGAACCAGCCGCCGAAGAAAACCGCGATCGGTGCGCCGGTGACGAAATGCAGCGCGGTGAAAAATCCAGCCTGGTCGAAAGTGAGCACGCAAGCGACGGAGATCAGGATGCGAGAGAACAGCGCCTTGCGAAGATAACGCCCGAGCTTTTCGTAAAGCAGGATGATCAGGATGGCGTCAATGAAGAGCAGCGTCGTGCCCCACACCATCAGCCAGCCCATCTGGTCGATGAAGCCGATGTCGGGAAGCTTGCCACTGGGAAGCGGTGCGATCTCATGCAGGCGCAATACCAGCACAAGCCCGATCATCAGGGCATTGCCGAGCAATAGGCCGTAGATCGGCTGCCGGACGGTTGCGGCGTCCTCCTTGATGTAGAGCAAGAGAAGCATCACCAGTTTTCCGGAAAATAGCACAGCGGAACCGGGCGAAACCATGCCGAACGGTAGCGCGACGTAGAAGACGCTGGCGAGGTAGGTTTCCAGGAAATGCATGACGCCGAGGGCGCAGACAAAAACGCCGAGGCCGATACGGTGCCTGAACCGGAAAAGCGTGACCATGACGCCGAAATAGAGAACCGCTTCGGCAAGGAGCAGGCAACTGTTCAACAACGCCGTCGATCCGATCTTTCGCCGCAGAAATCGTGGCTTGCCGGCGATTCCCCATCCAACACCTTTTTGACGCGGAATGGTTAACCGGAGCTTGCGCCGGGCTATGCAGCGAACCGAAAGCGGAGACAGTTCGATGAGCGCGTCTTCAGCCCGAGGATAAGTCGGAAATGCCAAAACAGTTTGCCGTTCGGCGCGGCATCGCCTACATAGCGCCCAACTTCCATTCAATCCGACATTCCAGTCGACTTATCAGGGAAAGCGCGCGTGGCACGCCAGTTCATCTATCACATGGCCGGCCTCAACAAGGCCTATGGCACCAAGAAGGTGCTCGAGAATATCCACCTCTCCTTCTACCCCGACGCCAAGATCGGCATCCTCGGCCCTAACGGCGCGGGCAAGTCGACCATCCTCAAGATCATGGCCGGCATCGACAAGGAGTGGAGCGGCGAGGCGTGGCTGGCCGAAGGCGCGACCGTCGGTTACCTGGCGCAGGAGCCGGCACTCGATGCGAGCAAGACCGTGTTCGAGAACGTCATGGAAGGCGTCGCCGCCAAGACTGCCATCATCGAGCGCTACAACGAATTGATGATGAACTATTCCGACGAGACGGCCGACGAGTCGGCCAAGCTCCAGGACGAGATGGACCGGCTCAACCTGTGGGATCTCGAACAGCAGGTCGAGATGGCGATGGAAGCGCTGGGCTGTCCGCCCAAGGAAGCCGACGTCACCAAGCTGTCGGGCGGCGAGCGCCGCCGCGTCGCGCTTTGCCAGCTGCTGCTGCGCCAGCCCGACCTTCTGCTGCTCGACGAGCCGACCAACCATCTCGACGCCGAGACGACGGCGTGGCTGGAAAAGCATCTGCGCGCCTATCCGGGCGCGGTGATGATCATCACCCACGATCGCTACTTCCTCGACAATGTCACCGGCTGGATCCTCGAGCTCGACCGCGGCCGCGGCATTCCCTATGAGGGCAACTACACCAAATATCTCGAAGCCAAGGCCAAGCGGCTCAAGCAGGAAGGCCGCGAGGACGATGCGCGCCAGCGGGCGATCGGCCGCGAGCGCGAGTGGATCCAGTCCAGCCCGAAGGCCCGGCAGACCAAGTCGAAAGCGCGCATTCAGGCCTTCCAGGATCTGCTGGATGCAGCCGACAAGCGGCGTCCGAGCGACACGCAGATCGTCATTCCGCATGGCGAGCGGCTCGGCAATGTGGTGATCGAGGTCGACGATCTGTCGAAGGGCTTTGGCGACACGCTGCTGATCGACGATCTGGAATTCAAGCTTCCGCCGGGCGGCATCGTCGGAGTCATCGGCCCGAACGGCGCCGGCAAGACGACGCTGTTCCGCATGATAACCGGCCAGGAAAAGCCGGATGCCGGCACCATCCGCGTCGGCGAGACGGTCAAGCTCGGTTACGTCGACCAGAGCCGCGACGCACTCGACCCAACCAAGACCGTGTGGGAAGAAATCTCGGGCGGCGCTGAAGTGGTCAAGCTTGGCAAGTTCGAGGCCAACACCCGCGCCTATTGCGCGTCGTTCAATTTCCGCGGCGGCGATCAGCAGCAGAAGGTCGGCAATCTGTCTGGCGGCCAGCGCAACCGCGTGCACCTGGCCAAGATGCTGAAGACCGGCGGTAACGTGCTGCTGCTCGACGAGCCGACCAACGATCTCGATACCGAAACGCTGGCGGCACTCGAAGACGCGCTGGAAAACTTCGCCGGCTGCGCCGTCATCATCTCGCACGACCGCATGTTCCTCGACCGTCTGGCGACGCACATCCTCGCCTTTGAGGGCGACAGCCATGTCGAATGGTTCGAGGGCAATTTCGAGGATTACGAGCAGGACAAGATCCGCCGGCTCGGCCCCGATGCCGTCAATCCGCACCGCATGACCTACAAGCGGCTGACGAGGTAGGGTGCTCATCGGGCGGCGAATTCTCGAATG
The DNA here is from genome assembly GCF_004962925.1 of Mesorhizobium sp. GTDB lineage: Bacteria > Pseudomonadota > Alphaproteobacteria > Rhizobiales > Rhizobiaceae > Mesorhizobium. The sequence continues at coordinate 17,732 of NZ_SUEO01000045.1, forward strand.
ATCTGAGGAGTTGAAATGGCCGACTGGTCCGCCGCCCAATATCTCAAATTCGAGGACGAGCGCACGCGGCCGTCGCGCGATCTTGTCGCGCAGGTGCCGGTGGAGGCACCGCGCCGGGTGATCGACATTGGCTGCGGGCCGGGCAATTCGACGGAATTGCTGGTCGAGCGCTGGCCCAATGCCGAGATCAGCGGTTTCGACACCTCGCCTGATATGATCGAGAAGGCGAAGGCGCGTTTGCCTGCTGTAACCTTCGAGTTGGCGGATGCGGCGGCGTGGCAGCCCGAAAAACCGGTCGACGTGATCTTTGCCAATGCTGTGTTCCAGTGGCTGCCGGAGCATCCGGCGATTTTCCAGCGGCTGATGGGATTTTTGGCACCCGGCGGGGCGCTCGCCGTGCAGATGCCCGACAATATGGGTGAACCGTCGCACCGGCTGATGCGGGAGACGGCGGCCGAAATGCCGTTTGCCGACAAACTGAGGAATGCAGCGCGCGGGCAACTGCCGCCGGTGTCGTTCTACTACGATCTTTTGTCGCCGTTCTCCGACCGGCTCGACATCTGGCACACCGCCTACAATCACCCGCTGGCCGATGCCGAAGCCATTGTCGAGTGGCTGAAGTCAACCGGGCTGAAGCCGTTCCTCGATCGGCTCGACCAGGACGAGCGGCGACTTTTCCTCGAGCGCTACACTGCCAGACTAACCGAAGCCTATCCGAAGACGGCAAATGGCAAGGTGCTGCTGCGCTTTCCCCGCCTCTTCATCGTCGCGCGGCGCGCCGCTTAGCTCAGGTGCTTGATTTAAGCCCGCATAAACTTGCTTGATGCGAAAGATGTTGCGCCGAGCTCTCGCGGCGCCCACATCAAGCCGCAACGCCTGCGCATGAGGACGAACTGGAAATGCATCGCGTCATCATCAGCGGCATCGGCGTTGAAATCCCCGAGCCTTCGATCACCAATGAAGAACTGGTCGGCAGCTTCAATGCCTGGGTCGACATGGAGAATGTCCGCCGCCAGGCCACGGGCGAGACACTGCTGCAAAAGTCGGACAGCGCCTTCATCGTCCATGCTTCGGGCGTGCAGACCCGCCATGTGATCGAGCGGGAAGGCATTCTCGACCCGACCCGGATGGCGCCGCGCATTCCGGCGCGGCCGGACGATGCGCTGTCGCTGGAAGCCGAGTTCGGCATCGCGTCGGCCAGGAAAGCGCTCGACCATGCCGGCCTGGAGCCTGGGGATATCGACTTGGTGATCTGCTCGGCCTCGCATCACCAGCGGCCCTATCCGGCGATCGCCATCGAGATGCAGCAGGCGATAGGCACGAAGGGCGCCGGTTTCGACATGGGGCTTGGCTGCTCGTCGGCGGCGGCCGCACTGCACGTCGCGGTCAATCTGGTGCGGGCCGGTGCCCACAGGCGCGTGCTGGTGACGACGCCCGAGATCATCACCGGCCATCTCAATTTCCGCGACCGGCAGACGCATTTTATCTTCGGCGATGCTTCGGTTTCGATGGTCGTCGAGGGGCTCGCCCAGGGCGAGAAGCGGCCCGGACGCTTCGAGGTGCTCGACACGCGCACCTGGACGCAGATGTCCAACAACATCCGCACCAATCTTGGTTACTACACACGCACCGCCCAGGACGATCCGTATATGATCAATCTGGAAGGCAATCTGATCAAGCAGGTCGGCAACAAGGTGTTCAAGGAAGTCACCGTCGCCGGGCACAAGTTCATCGTCGAATTTCTGGCCGAGCACGGGCTGACGCCGCAGGCGATCCGGCGCTTCTGGCTGCATCAGGCCAATGCCCGGATGAACGCCATGATCCTGAAGCTGTCCTTCGGTCACGAGGTCGATCATGACCGCGCGCCGATGGTGCTGGAGCGTCTCGGCAACACAGCCGGCGCCGGCGCGATCGTCGCCCTGTCGGAGAACCATGCCGACATGAAGGCCGGCGACTACGGCCTGCTCTGCGCCTTCGGCGCCGGCTATTCGATTGGCGGGGCGCTATTGCGCATGCTCTGACTATTTTGGCGCGTACGGCGCCAGTATTGGAACGAGCCGGTACAATCGCATCAGTGTCCTTGATCGGAGCATCAGCGCTTTAGACTGGACCTGATGAGCTGACTGCGGCTAATTGCGCCGCATCACGCAAGGAGCGAAGCCTATGCTGGATCTCTTCCCCGAGGCCGAAATTCCGGTCGAAATCATCCCGGCGCGGAAGCTTGCCGCGCAGGTGGCAGCTCTTTACGTCGCGCCATCGGATCATTTCGAGACCCGCTCGGTGAATGAATTGCGGCTTGGCTTCGACGGCATCGACGGCGATTTTCACGCCGGCGCGACGCGGCGCTCCGGCGGGCGCGAACCCTGGTATCCACGCGGCACCGAGATGCGCAACGAGCGGCAATTGTCTATTGTGGCAGCGGACGAGCTGGCGATCGTCGCTCAGCGGATGGGTATCGCCGAGATCAAGCCGGAGTGGGTCGGCGCCAATCTGTTGATCGAAGGACTGCCGCATCTCTCCATGCTGCCGTCCGGCACGCTGCTGTTCTTCAAAGGCGGCGTCACCATCAAGGTCGACGCGCAGAACGGACCTTGCCGCATCGCCGGACGCTCGGTTGCCGAAAATGCCGGAATGGCCGACCACGAGGCCGGCGCGCTGCTGTTCCCGAAGGCGGCGAAGCGGTTGCGCGGCCTCGTCGCCTGGGTGGAAAAACCAGGCCGCATCACCACAGGCGAGGAGATTTCGGTGCGCGTGCCGGAGCAGTGGATTTACCGGGCTTAGGGCAGGTGAGACTGGGCTACGCCGCCATGGCGGCGTAGCGATTTCCGGATCGGTCTTAGGCTGCCTTGCGGTTCTTGTTCTCGCCTTGCGCCATGACGGACACGTGGTCCCACTTTTCCCACAGCGCGATGCGGTTGGCATATTCCTGCTTGGCCATCGGCAGGCCGCCATCGCCGAAGAACACCCTAAGCGGCGGTTCGGCCGCATCGACGATTTCAAGCATTGCCGGTCCGGTGGCGGCGGGATCACCAGCCACCGAGCGCTTGCGGCGCTCCGCCATCGCGGCATGGGCCGGCTCATAGGCAGCGATCGGCTTCGAAACCTTGGCGGACGGTCCGGCCCAGTCGGTGGAGAAACCGCCCGGCTCGACAAGCGTCACGTGGATGCCGAACTCCGCGACCTCCAGGCTGAGCGACTGGCTAAAGGCCTCCAGCGCCCATTTTGAGGCGTGGTAGAGACCGACATTGGCGAAGGCGTTGACGCCGCCGATCGACGAGATCTGGATGATGTGGCCGGACCGCTGCGTCCGCATGATCGGCAGGGCGGCCTGGGTTACCCAGAGGGCGCCGAACACGTTGGTCTCGATCTGGTCGCGGGCTTCTTGTTCGCTGACTTCCTCGATGGCGCCGAAATGGCCATAGCCGGCATTGTTGATGACGACGTCCAGCCGGCCGAAGCGGTTATGCGCTTCGGCAATGGCGGCATCGACGGCCGTCTTGTCGGTGACGTCGAGCTTAATCGCGGCGATATGGTCGCCATATTTGTCGACCAGGTCGGCAAGCGTGCCGGCATCGCGGGCCGTTGCCGCGACGCGGTCGCCGCGGGCGAGTGCTGCTTCCGCCCAGACGCGGCCGAAACCCTTCGACGACCCGGTAATAAACCAAACCTTGTGTGTCATGATCCACCAGTTCTTGCCCCTGCGGGCTTTGATTTTGGGTTCTTGTTTGACCATGATCTCCAGCGAAAACCGGTTCCACTTTTTTGGGATCATGGTCTAAACGGAGGCTTCTCCGTTTCCGGTATATACGGAGCATTCCCGACCTATCAAGGTCGAGCACGTTTAGTTGATGAGAGCCGGCGCCACAACAGCCGGCCAAGCTTGGGTCAGGGATAGCGCACCGGGCTCGACCAGGCCGGGTTCTCGTGCTTTTGCCAATAGATCGCCATAACGCGCTTGGTAATCGCGCCGACCTTGCCGTCCGCCACCGGAACACCGTCGATCATCGTCACCGGCATGATGCCGCCGGCGGTCGAGGTGATGAAGACCTCGTCGGACTGACGCAGCGCAGTGACGCTGACATCGGCCGCTGTGACGGCAAGCCCTGCCTCCGCGCAGAGATCGAAGACGGTGCGGCGGGTGATGCCGGGCAGCACGCCGATAGCCGGCGTCGACAGTTTGCCGTCATTCACGCAAAAGACGTTGAAGCCGGGGCCTTCCGCGACATTGCCGTTGAAATCGAGGACCAGTGCGGTCTCCGCGCCGCGGTCATAGGCGTCATAGAGGCCTCGCACCAGATCGAGCCAATGATAGTTCTTGATCGCCGGATCGATCGAGGCCGGTGGGATGCGCACCTTGTCGCTGATCGCAATATGCTGCCCGCGCTGCAACTGCTCGGCATTGGCGACCGAGCCGAAGGGAACAGCGAACGCCATGAAGCGGTTGACTGCGTCGCGTGGGTCGCGGCTGAAGGTCGGGGACGCGCCGCGGGTGCACAGCATCTCGACATAAGCGGCGCGATGACCCGACAGCGCCACGCAATTGTGGAGGATTTCGGCCACGCCTTCGCGGTCGAACGGGATCGTCATGCGCAGCTTGTCCAATCCGCCGAAGAAGCGGTCGAGATGCAGGTCGAGGCGGAAGAAGCGACCGTCCCAGACATGCACCGTGTCGTAGGTGGCGTCGGAATGCAGAAAACCCCAATCGAGCACCGAGATCTTGGCTTGCGACATCGGCAGATATTGCCCGTCCAGGAACGCAACGCCATCCGGATAGGAGTGCGGGTCTATGTGATGGGCGGCGAGCGAGGGCGGTTTGGCATGCGGATCGATCGACTTGCTCATCACGTCCTCCGTCAGGTCGTTTTTCGCCGACCAGATGGCGGATAGAGCGGCACGGCGGGTAGTACAAGACACAGGACGGGCTTGCCGCTGGGCCATCGAGGAACTTGCTATTCTTCCTCTTCGTCATCGAGCAGACGTGTGGCGCGCCAGCGGGTCAGCACAATATTGGTCTGTTCAATGACGAAGAAACGCGCCGAGTCACGGTCATAGCCTTCGGCCAGGAGCTTTTCGTAATCGGTGTGCATGTGGCGGATGTGGGCGATGGTCGCCAGCCACACGGCGATCGTCGGCGGCAGGGTCTTCATGTGCACCGCGCCGGCGTCGGCGCGGATCTTTTCCATGTCGGCATAGGGCGCCAGCGGCAAAAGTGCTGTCAGCGCCTTGGCGATGGCGCGGCGTCGGCCGGTCGGTGCGCTCATCGCTCGACCTGCCCTGGCTCGTCCCGTCCAGCAATGATTGCCTCGGCAAAGGCGTCGGTCGAAGCGAAGTAAGGCTTGATGTCGATGACCGGCGTGCCGTCGAGCACGTCGATGGCGTCGATGTCGATGCGGCCGGTGTCGATGTCGAGGGCGACGAGTTTGGCGATATGCAGCCCGACCGGGTTCGGCCGGGCAGGGGAGCGCAGCGAAAAAACGCCTTTCGGTTCAGCCGCATGGCGGGGTTTCTGCACAATCAGGGCGCGCGGTGCGTGGTGCAGCCAGGACAGGATGATGACGTGGCTGGCACGCTCCAGCCCGAGCAGGCCATTACGATAACGCTGGTCTATCGTGAGAACCGCCGGCTGTCCCGTCTCCCGCGCGGCTTTCATGTTCTTGGGGCAAGTTTCCCGCGCGGTCCAGGGCGAGGCGATGCGACCAATGAAGACGATGTGGCCGTCCGGCGGCATATCGGCCGGATCGGTTTCCAAAAGCTTTTCGCCGCTGCGCGTCTCGAACATGGTTTTGCCTCGATCATGCTTCCAGCTTTGCGCGATCCACCACGCATGCGTCATTTTCTTGTCCGGAAGCGACATAGCGCTTGCAAGGCTGTCAAAATCGACATAAACATATGTTTATATCTTTTTCAAAGAGAATGTTCGCATGCATGTCGCTCTCGACACTATGGTAGATACATTGAAGGCGGCGGCCGAATCCAGCCGGCTGCGCATCCTGGCGCTGCTGTCACGCGGTGACCTGACCGTTTCCGATCTCACCGAAATCCTCGGCCAGTCGCAGCCGCGCGTCTCTCGCCACCTGAAGCTTTTGCTGGAGGCGGGACTGATCGGCCGCTACCAGGAGGGCTCGTGGGCCTTTTTCCGGCTGTCGGATTCGGATGCGGCGCGGGATTTCGTGCTCAGGCTGGTGTCTGGCATCCGGGGTGCCGACCCGCAGGTCGAGCGTGACCTCGAGCGGTTGGCAGCGGTCAAGCGCAAGCGGCAGGATCGCGCCGCCGAATATTTCTCCGTAAATGCCGCAAGCTGGGATCATATCCGCTCGCTGCATGTGCCGGACCGCGCCGTGGAGGCCGCGCTGCTCAGGCTCGTCGGCAAACGGCCGTTCCAGTCGATGCTCGATCTTGGCACCGGCACCGGGCGGCTGCTCGAAATCTTTTCGCCGCTCTACCGGCGCGGCATCGGCATCGATATGTCGCGCGAGATGCTGACCGTGGCGCGCGCCAACCTCGACAAGGCCGGTATTTCGAATGCGCAGGTGCGCCAGGGCGACATTTTTGCGCCGCCGGTCGAGCGCGACGCCTTCGATCTCGTCACCATCCACCAGGTGCTGCACTATCTCGATGATCCCGCCCGTGCCATCCGCGAGGCAGCGCGGCTGCTGCGCCCGGCAGGCCGGCTGGTGATCGTCGATTTCGCTCCGCATGCGCTGGAATTCCTGCGCGACGCGCACGCGCATGTGCGGCTCGGCTTTTCCGATCGGCAGATCACAGAATGGTTTTCCGAGGCCGGGCTCGACCTCGAGGACAGTCAGGAATTCGAGCCGCGCGGCGGCAATGAGGCCAGGCTCACCGTAAAACTGTGGCTCGGCCGTGACCAGCGCATGCTGATCGCCGATCCTTCCAGCCACGCACAACCGGCCAATGCATATCCGATAGGGGAAACCGCCTGATGAACCAGTTCCGCTTCTCCCGCCGCCCCGACATTGGCGACAAGATCCGGGTTTCATTCGAGTTCTTCCCACCGAAGAGCGACGAGATGGAAGCAAGGCTGTGGGACACAGTCACCCGTCTGGAGCCGCTCAAGCCAAAATTCGTCTCCGTCACCTATGGCGCCGGCGGCTCGACGCGAGAGCGGACGGCGCGCACGGTCAAGCGCATCCTCAACGAAACGGCGCTGACGCCGGCGGCGCACATGACCTGCGTCAACGCGGCGCGTCACGAGGTCGATGAGGTCATTCAGGAATTCGCCGAGATGGGCGTCACCCGCTTCGTCGCCTTGCGCGGCGATCCGGCCGAGGGCGTCGGCGCCGCCTACCGTCCGCATCCGGACGGCTACGCCAACGGTGCCGAACTGGTGGGGGCGCTGAAAGGTGTCGGCGATTTCGACATCTCGGTCTCTGCCTATCCGGAAAAGCATCCGGAAAGCCCGGATTTCGCCACCGACATCGATATGCTGAAACGCAAGGTCGACAATGGCGCGACGCGGGCGATCACCCAGTTCTTCTTCGACAATGATCTCTACGAGCGCTATGTCGAGCGGGCGCGGCGGGCCGGCATCTACATACCGATCGTGCCGGGCATATTGCCGGTCCACAATTTCACCCAGGTTGCCAATTTCTCGTCGCGCGCCGGCGCGCTAGTGCCGGCATGGCTGGCCGAGCGCTTCGACGGGCTGCAGAAGGACCCGCAGACGCACGCGCTGGTGGCATCCGCCGTGGCGGCCGAGCAAGTGCTGGACCTTGTCGAGCGCGGCGTCGGCGATTTCCACTTCTACACTATGAACCGCGCCGATCTGGTGTTCGCCATCTGCCACATGATCGGCATCCGCTCGCATGAGGCTGAAGCTGCGGGGTCTGCCGCGGCATAAGTCTCGGTCAAGTCTCTGGAAATGCAAAAAGGCCGGGTAAAAACCCGGCCTTTTCAATGACTTGGACTATTCGGTGCTGGCCTTCCGTCGCTTGGCGGGTCTTACGGAAGAAAGCCCATAATCAGGGCTCCGATAAATGCAAATGCAGCACAAATCATCAATGCGTTGATTGGCCTCGTGAGTCCCATGTCATAGCCTCCTCTTAAAGAGCTATGGCCAGAGTCTAGGGTCATTTGTGCCACAGGCAAGCGGAAAATGTGCTGCAATGCGACGACATTGTGGAATTTGCGACCGGCTCTTTGCCGTTAGGCATTGAAACTCTTCGGCAAAAGCCGGCTACGGACCTGTGCATAAAATGTGACGAAGCTGGGGCAGTGATGGATATGGCAGCGCTACCGCCGCCGAAATCGGTATCGATTTTGCGCCCAATGGGGTGCGCGCCACTTTACCGTCGGCCGAACAGGCGGCCGTCGATGGTGACGAGGCCGAGCGCGATCAGCGCCATGCCGCCGAGTTCGAACAGTTCGAGCCGTTCGCCCAGGAACAGAAAGCCAAGCAGGATGGCGCTGGCCGGCACGATCAGCGTGACCAGCGAGGCGTTGGTGGCGCCGGCCGAAGCGACGAGGTTGAAATAGAGGATGTAGGCGAAGGCAGTGGACAGCAACGCCAGCGCCAACACCGCCGCCCAGACCGTCGGCGAGGCCGAAAACAGGTTGCCAGGACCATAGCCGAACAGCACGACCGGGATCATGATGATGGTCGAGGCGGTCAATTGTCCGGTAGCGATGATTGGTGACGGCACGCCTTTGAAGCGGCGGGCCACCATCAGGGCGACCGCATAAGACAGCGACGCGCCGATCAGCGCGAATTTCGCCCAGACCGGTCCGCCCAGCCCGGCAAGCAGACCGGGACCGATCATCACCGCCGTGCCGACGATGCCGAGCGCGATGCCGGCAAGCTTGTTCCAGGAGAGTTTTTCGTCTGACGTCAGTGCGTTGGCGAGGATCAACGTCCAGAACGGCGTCGTCGAATTGAGCACCGAGGCGACACCGGCGCCAAGCTCGGTCTGCCCGGCGAAGATCAGCGAGAAGGGAATGACGTTGTTGACGAGCGCCAGCAGGAAGAACAGCCCGGCATGCGGCAAGGCGAGGCGGAAAGACGGACCGCGCAGGCCGAGATAGAGATGAAGCGCCAGCGCCGCGATGGCGACGCGAAACAGCACCAGCACCAGCGGGGGAAGCTCGGCAACCGCAATGCGGGCAAAGAAGAACGAGCCGCCCCATATCGCACCGAGCAGCAGAAGCTGCCCCCAGTCTTTCAGCACCATTGGCCCGCGCATTGCAGTCGTGGTTGTGATCGCCATGGATCGTCCTCCCCGGTGGCTCTGAATGCCAAGCCATCAGGCGTCTGTTCAGGCCATATCCTGTTCGTCGGCAAGAGCCACCCGAAACCAGATCGGTGGGCTAGCTTTGCCTGTCGTCTGGGCTGTCATCTGGCGTAGCGCCGCAGCGTCAGGGCCGCGAGACATAGAATTGTTTTCATTCCCGCATAGGTTGGATTAATTGTGCGCAGTTCAGGTCAAGGGATTCGTCCATGCAGCGATTCGAAAATGCCCGCGAGGCGGCGCTGGCGCTTCGCCCGGACGATCCGATCTATTGCTTCCGCCCGCAGGTGCTGAAGGCTGACGCCAGACAGTTCATGGGGATGTTTCCCGGCAAGACCGCCTATGCGGTCAAGACCAACGGCGAGCCGATCGTGCTGAAGGCGCTGGTCGAGGCCGGCGTCAATGCTTTCGACGTGGCCTCGCCCGGCGAATTCGCCGCCGTGCGCGCGGTCTCGCCCGACGCCGAGATGCTCTACATGCATCCGGTCAAGGCACAGTCGGACATCAAGCTGGCGCTGGAGAAATATGGCATCCGCGTCATCTCGCTCGACCATGAGGACGAGATCACCAAGCTGACCCGCGTGGTTCGGGCGCTCGATATCGATCCGGGTGCGATCACGGTGTTCGTGCGCATCCAGACGAAAGGTTCGGCCGCTTACGAGTTGTCGAAGAAATTCGGCGCCGGGCCGGCCAATGCGGTCGACTTGGCCGAAAGGCTGAACCGGACGGGCTACAAGGTCGGGCTGTGCTTCCATGTCGGCAGCCAGATCGAGGATCCCGACACTTATGAGCGGGCGCTGGCCTCGGCCGACTGGGTGCGCAACCGCGTCAGCTTCGACATTGCCGGGCTCGACGTCGGCGGCGGTTTTCCCGCCGAATACGGCCATGATCCCAATCGCAAGCAGATCGAGATGCCGTCGCTCGGCCAGATCATGTCGCGGCTGTCGGGCGATCTGAAGGAATACCAGTTCGACCAGATGCCGCTGGTGGCGGAGCCGGGCAGGGTGATCGTGGCGCGGTGCCTGTCGCTGATCGTGCGCGTGCTGCTGCGCAAGGGCAAGCGGCTCTACATCAATGACGGCATCTGGGCGTCGCTGTCGGATTCATGGACCGGCAAGATCACGCTGCCGGCGCGCTTCATTCCAGACCCGGCGATCCGCTCGCGCAATGGCGAGGAGAAGACCATCGTGCCGTTCAAGGTCTGCGGCGCGACCTGCGATTCCGTCGATATCCTGTCGCGGCCATTCTGGCTGCCGGAAACGGTCGATACCGGCGACTGGATCGAGATCGGCCATATCGGCGCCTATTCGCTGTCGCTCAGGACACGATTCAATGGCTTCTATCCCGACACGTTCGTCGAGGTGACGACGCCGTTCGACGAAGGCGACGCGCCGCAGGGGTTTGCCAGCCTGGAGACAATGGCTGATTAGGCCATACGCAGGTCAGGCCACGCCGCCGCCGGCCTGGATGTTCTCGCCAGTCAGCCAGCGCGCCTCGTCGGAGGCGAGGAAGACCGCGACATCGGCAACATCCCGGGGAGCTCCGATCCTGCCGAAGGGTGACATGCCGGCGGCGATCGCGCGATCCCTCTCTGGGAGCAGATCGGTGTCGGTAAAGCCTGGCGAAAGCGCATTCACCGTGACGCCGCGCGATCCGAGCTCGCGCGAGAGGACGCGGACGAACTGTTCGACGGCCCCTTTGCTGCCGAGATAAAGGGCTGTCTGCGTGAAGAACATCTTGGTTCCACCGGTGGAGACGGCGATGATGCGGCCACCGTCGCGCACGCGGCGCGCCGCCTGCTGAAGCGTGAAGAAGGTGCCTTTGGCATTGGCGCCGAAGACGTGGTCGAAGTCGGTTTCGGTGGCCTCGACGAATGGCTTTATGACGGCGACGCCGACATTGGCGACAACGATGTCGATCGGTCCCATCTGCTTTTCGGTCTCATCGAAAAGTCGGCTTATGTCGGAAACGCTGGAGATATCGGCCCGAATGGCGACGGCCTTTCCGCCATTCTCGTGAACGGCGGCAACAGCTTCCTGGGCGGCCTTCTCGTTACCGACATAATTGATGACCACGGCCGCACCGTTTGCCGCGAGCCCCTCGGCGATGGCGCGTCCAATGCCGCGTGAACTGCCCGTCACGAGCGCGGTTTTGCCTTCAAGCGAATGATACATAGCTGCTGTCCTTTCTCGTCTGGCTGCGGCCGCTCCAAGTCGAGCAGCGGTTCCGTGTCGAAGTTAGGGGCATGCCATTACTCAGATAATAGCCTATTATCGAACAGGCTTGTTAAGTCTGGAGTACATAATGCGCGGGAGCGAGTTTTCCGAGCTGAAGGCGTTTGCAGCGATCGTCGAGGAAGGCAGCTTCGTCCGCGCCGCGGCCAGGCTCAGGATGTCGCCGCCGGCGCTCAGCCAGACGATACGCGGGCTGGAAGAGCGTGTCGGTGTCCGGCTGCTCAACCGCACGACCCGCAGCGTGTCGCCGACGGCTGCAGGCGAAACGCTGTTTGCCCGCCTCGCTCCGGCATTCAGCGAACTCGAAGGGGCTGTCGCCGACGCGCGTGCATCACGCGATCGACCGGCAGGCTCGCTGCGCATCAATGTTCCACGCATCGCCGCCACGCGTTTCATCGCTCCCATGCTCGGTGATTTTCGCCGCGCCTATCCGGATATCGCACTGACGATCATCGTCGACGACATGTTGGCCGATATTGTCGAGGGACGCTTCGATGCCGGTATCAGGCTTGGCGAGCGGCTGCATAAGGACATGGTGGCGGTGAAACTCAGCGAGGAGCTGGAGATGGCCGCGGTGGCCGCGCCCGGTTATCTCGAGGATCATCCTGCACCCCGCCATCCTGCCGACCTGCATCATCACCAGTGCATCAATTTCCAGTGGCCCAGCGGCGGCAACATCTATCGGTGGGAGTTCGCGCGAGGCCAACGCGCTTTGGAGACAACCGTGAATGTCATGCTGACGGTCAATGATACGGAACTGATGATCAAGGCGGCCCTGGACGGGGTCGGCGTGGCTTACATGCTGGAATACCAGGTTCGGCCGTGGATCGAAGCCGGCAAGCTCATCCGTTTTCTCGAAGCCTGGTCGCCCAGATTTCCGGGCTTTTACCTATATCATACGAGCTCGCGACAGGTTCCACCGGCGTTGCGTGTCTTCATCGATTTCCTGCTTGCCAGGCGATGACCCGCTTAAAGTTTCGCCAGCAGCTCCGGTGTCGGCCAGCCGTCGACCGGTAAGCCTAGCCGCTTCTGCTCCTTGCGGATCGCCTCGCGGGTGTTGGTGCCCAGGATGCCGTCGACCGTGCCCACGTCATAGCCTTTGGCCTCGAGCTTCGTCTGCAAGGCCCTCATCTGGTCGCCGTTGAGGCCGGGTTCGGGATTGCGCGGATCGAATTGCGGCGCACCCGCCAGCCGTGCAGCGAGATTTGCCGCGGTCAGCGCATAGGTGAAGGACTGGTTCCACTCGAGATAGACATCGAAATTGTCGTAGACGAGGAAGGCCGGCCCCTTGCGGCCCATGGGCAGTGCGAGACCTGCCTTCAGGCCGTTGTCGACAAGCGGCGTGCCGTTCGGGTTGGTGACACCCCACTGAGCCCACTGCGTCAGCGGCAGCTTGTTGGTGCGGCCGGTCTGGTCCCATGGCATGTCGTCGGGCACGCGGACTTCCTCGATCCAGGGCTGGTCGCGTTTCCAACCGCGCGACATGATCTTGTTGGCGGTGGTCATGATCACATCAGGCGCGCTGCTGCGCAGGTCGACCAGACCGTCTCCGTCGCCGTCGACGCCGCGGCCGAGATAGTCGGACGGCAGCATCTGCGTCTGGCCGATTTCCCCCGCCCAGGCGCCGGTGACATCGGCCGGCACGACGCCGCGATCGATGAGGGTCAACAGCGGTGTGATCTGCGGCCGGAAGAGTTGTGGGCGGCGGCAGTCATGCGAGAGCGTGACCAGTGCGTTCAACGTGTGGAAATCGCCTTGCACGGCGCCGAAATCGGTTTCCAGCGCCCAGAAGGCGGCGATGATCGGCGGCTGGACGCCAAATTCCCGGTCGGCGCGGGCAAAAACATCCGCGTATTTCTTCAGATTGGCCGCGCCCTGCTTCAGCCTATGGGACGAGATCATACGGTTCGAGAACTCGACGAAGGTCTGGGTAAAGACGCCTTGGGAGCGGTCGCGCGCCAGCACCTTTTCATCGGCGGTGGCGTTTTCCAGCGCCTCAAGGCCGGCAGTGCCGACGCCGGCGTTCCTGGCTTCCGCCGCCACGCCCTGCTTCCATGCCTCGAAATCGCCGCCGCATTGTTGTGCCACCGCTTGCGCCGTGGCGGCCAGAAGCAGCGCCGCGAGAATTTCCAAGCGCAATCGCATCGCCATCCTTCCAAAAAGATTACCGGCGGTTGCAGGCGTCCTTCACTGGCCGTGTCCGAAAAGCAGGCGGCAGGCCCGGTGTCAACGGGTGTTCTGCCGCAGCCACTTGTTCCAGGCTGCTTCCGAGCCGTTGAAGACATTGATGTCGGCATTGCCCCTCATGCCCGGCACAACGCCGGTTCCGGTGTACTGCCAGAAAGTGAAGGGGTGGCTACCGTATTTCTCGCGCGGGTGCCCGGCCACCGAACGCAGCCAATAGGGGTAGTCGCGGAAAGCCGATAGGCCGTTGTCGTCGAAGAAATCGATCGAGGTGTAGATGATCGGCTTCTTGCCATAGTGTCTTTCGACGATTTCAAGGAATATGCTCATCTCGCTGCGCACCGTGGCCGCATCGGGGCGCAGCTTGCAGGTCGGCGACTTGGCGTTCCATTCCATGTCGAGAACCGGCGGCATCGCCGAGCGGTCTTTGGGCACGTTCTTGATGAACCAGCGCGCCTGCGTGGCGGCCGGCGTGCAAAAATAGTAGAAATGATAGGCTGCGCGCGGAATTCTCGAAGCTTTCGTGCGGCTCCAATGCTCGTCGAAATATTCGTCGAAGCGATCGCCGCCTTCGGTCGCCTTGATGAAAACGAAGGAAATGCCGCTGGCCCTGGCCGCCGGCCAATCGACCGAGGTCTGGTATTTGGAGACGTCGGTGCCGTGAACGGCATAGCTCCACGGCGCGCCGCTTTCCCACTCATGCGGGTCGGAGTCGTCAAAACGGGGTGCACGCACCGCAACGGTCGGGGCGCTCGGCAGTGACGGCGCAAGATCGTCGACCGTCGAGCAGGCGCCCAGCAACGTCAGCATGATGAAAGCCGCGAAACGGCGCATCGCTACTCCTGAACCGGTTTCAGCCGGCCGCTGATGGGTTGTTGCTGCAGGTGGCCCCCTCGACCGTACCCCCAAAGCGATCACCCCACAGGACCGCTCCTATCCCTGTTCATCGCCGATCATGGTTGATATTCCGTTCACGGCGCTCGACAGAAGCCGCGATTTTGCCGAAGCAATGGCGGCAAATCAATGACATAGATGAGCTTCCGGGGGAGTCGGAAAAATGCAGATTGTTCTAAGGCTGGTGAAATGGCTGCTCGGGCTGGCTGTGCTGGCAGTCGCAGCACTCGCCGCCTGGCTTTGCGTAGCGCCGCCGGAACTGATCCGCGTCGGCTCGGGGTACTCGGCCAAGATCGTCTGCTCGAATGTCTTTATCGCCGGACGCGATGCCAATGACGTGCTCGCCGTCGACGTGCAGGCGCCCGGCCATCCGCTGTTGCGTCTGATGAGGATCTCCGTCGACAAGGAGCAGGGCACGGTCTCGGCTGGGCTGCTCGGCGTGTTCGGCAAGAGCGTCGCGGTCGCGCGCGACGGGCTCGGCTGCACGTCGGTTCCGGATGGCGACATC
>NZ_SUEO01000457.1 GCF_004962925.1 Mesorhizobium sp.
AATGCCGGCTTTCCAGCCTCACGCTCGACGCCGAGCAGCTCAAATTCCCCGACAGTGTAGCATTTCGTCTTCAGCCAGTTGGTCGAAGGGCCGCTGCGATATTTGCTGTCCCGGCGCTTGGACACCATCCCCTCAAGGCCGGCCTGGTCGACCAGGTGATAGATCGCCTTGGCATCGCCCGGCAGCGCCTGGCTGAACTGGATGCGGATGTCAGGCGGGATGATGCCGGCAAGGATGTCGCGGCGCTCTTGCAGCGCCATGTCGCGCAGGTCGTGGCCGTCAAGGTGCAGCAGATCAAAGGCGACAAAATAGAGGTCGTGCTGGCGCCGCGTGATGGCCTTGCGCAAAGCTGCGAAAT
>NZ_SUEO01000458.1 GCF_004962925.1 Mesorhizobium sp.
CGCGTGAGGCCGAGTTGCTGGCGGCCCACGCCGACAGCAAGGGACGTGACGCCTAATCCGCCGCACATCGTGCCGATGCCAAGGCGGGCATGAGTGTGGCCCTACTGATGCCGCGCGAGCCGATCGATGGGTGCGTTTGCTTCGGCCAACCTAGCCAGCGCTTGCTCGACTTTTTGAGCCGAGGCGTCCGTGCGCTTGATGTGTCGGATGATTTGCTGCCTCAGCAGCGCAAGCGTTGCGGCGCGATATACGTCGCCGTATTTCGCAGTTTCAAGGTGGAGGGTCGCGAGCCTCATGGGCGACGATTCCAATTATCTAGCAGTAGAATTCGCGAATCCGCCTT
>NZ_SUEO01000459.1 GCF_004962925.1 Mesorhizobium sp.
GTCGCCGCGGAATAGGTCAGGCGCGGCCTTCGGGCCGCCGCCAGCTCTCCTTCAAAAATAGGGACGTTTCATGATTGGTGCTTCGCTGGGAGCCGCCGCATACGAGCGCGCGCCCGAAATTTCCCGCATTCTTGCTGGTGTTGGCCCCGTGGAGGACACGCGCCGGGCGCGCCTGTCGGCAAAGGCTGATGCGATCCTGACGCTGAATGGGATCGGTATTTCCTTTGGCGGCGTCACGGCATTGAGCGATGTCGACCTTGAGGTCAAGAGCGGCGAGATCCGCGCGGTGATCGGCCCCAACGGCGCCGGCAAATCCTCGCTGATCAACATCATCAGCGGCC
>NZ_SUEO01000460.1 GCF_004962925.1 Mesorhizobium sp.
TCGAGGACATTCCGGTCGCCATCAAGACGATCGAGCAGGCGATCGCCGACAAGGCCTATGAAACCGGCCATATCCGGCCCTATCCGCCGGAAAAGAAGACCGGCAAGCGCGTCGCAATCATCGGCTCGGGGCCGGCCGGCATGGCCGCCGCCCAGCAGCTTGGCCGCGCCGGCCACGACGTCCACGTCTATGAGCGCGAGAGCCGGCCGGGCGGGCTGATGCGCTACGGCATTCCTGACTTCAAGATCGAGAAGCACTATATCGATCGGCGCATCGAGCAGATGCAGGGCGAGGGCGTGAGCTTCCATTGTGGGATCAATGTCGGCGTCGACAAGCCG
>NZ_SUEO01000461.1 GCF_004962925.1 Mesorhizobium sp.
GAAGCGGCCGCCCGCCAAAGCTACGGCAAGCTCATCGCCTATCTTGCCGCGCGCATGCGTGACGTGGCCGGCGCCGAGGACGCCCTGGCCGACGCCTTTGCGGCGGCGCTGGAGCGTTGGCCGCAAACCGGCGTGCCGCAGAAGCCGGAAGCCTGGCTGCTGGCGGTGGCGCGCCGGCGCCGCGTCGATGCGATCCGACGGCGGCTGACCAGCGAGGCGGGCCGCGACCATCTCAGGCTGATCGCCGAAGAGATGGAGGCGCGTATGATCGATGAAGACCTGCCCGACGAGCGGCTGCGACTGATGTTTGCCTGCGCCCATCCGGCGATCGAGGCGGG
>NZ_SUEO01000462.1 GCF_004962925.1 Mesorhizobium sp.
GCAGGCGCATGACGGCCGATGGCATCGCACGCAATATCGGCGTGTAAGTTTTTGGCACTAAGGCAACCAGCCTGGCCTTCCGCGACCTGTCGATCAACCGTGCTCCTCGCAGCGGTGGAGTGTGGCGCGCTACAGCGCTGGGCTACGCAGGTGCGCCGGCGGCCGCGTGCCAGCTTGCACTCCATCTCCCTTTTAGATCGCTACGATAGCGAACCTGTATTTGACCGCGAAGCCGCCCGGCAGTTCACTGTCGTCGACCCGCGAAAGCCATGTTCTGACGGAATTGGCTCGTCGGTGCGCCTGGTTCCAGGTGGCATTGGCTGTAGAAG
>NZ_SUEO01000463.1 GCF_004962925.1 Mesorhizobium sp.
GTGCAGACCTGCGCTCACAAATAAACCTCCGCCGACTGCAGAAACACTGCGCCATTCCCATGCGACGAGTTGATTTAATAGCAACACTGCCCTGCCCACGACCCTCAATGGCTTGTTCGACGACCAATGAGAATACGCCAGCTTTCCACCATGTTGGGCATTCGCGGCAGTCGGCTGACTGCGTTTTAACTTAGCGCGGCCGGCCGGCGCGGATTATGGCATGGGCGATCGCGAGCTGCGCCTCTCTCGGCGCGTCCAGCCGGCCTCTAGCATGCAATCGACCATCGCTTGAAAGCCAGGCTCCATCGCCTCCTGACAGT
>NZ_SUEO01000464.1 GCF_004962925.1 Mesorhizobium sp.
CGCTCGGCTACACCGACATGCGCAAAGGTCTCGACGGTCTTGCCACGCTCATCCAGGAACAGCTCAAGAAGGACCCGTTCTCCGGCCATGTGTTCGTCTTCCGCGGCAAGAATGCCTCGCTTTTGATATCCTTTTTTGGGACGGACGCGAGCCCAATCCGGTGCCACAGAAGCGGAAAGGCTCTGCCGAAGCGCACGCCGCTGCCCGGTCGCCTGCCACGCGTGGAATAGTTCATCGACGTCGACAGAGCAAGGCGCTGAAGCTGCCGCACCTGAAGGACAATCCATTTGCGAAGCGCAGGCCGAAGCTCCGCAAGCAC
>NZ_SUEO01000465.1 GCF_004962925.1 Mesorhizobium sp.
GACGCCGGTTAACTACTATCGAAGGGACCGCAACCGCAAAGGACGCGGGAAAATGGTAGGCCGCGGCTGATCATGGCCGCTCTAGGCCTGGTACACGGTCCGCTTGGTGAGAATTCCCTACATCTTTGCGTTGACATGCAGCGCCTGTTCGGGCCGGGCGGGCCTTGGCCGTGCCCTGGGCGCAAAACGTGCTGCCGGTCATCGAGGAATTGACCGCAAGACATCCGCAGCAAACGCTGTTCACACGTTTTGTTCCGGCCGCCCGGCAGCGACGCGACTTCGTATTTCGTCGATGCGCTGTTCCGCCCGACCGATCCTT
>NZ_SUEO01000046.1 GCF_004962925.1 Mesorhizobium sp.
GAACCCGGACATGCAGGAACTGATCGGCAGGACCATCAGCGAAAAGGCGATGGCGCTGGCCTCGCGCCGCGCCGATCTCGAGAAGGAAGCAGCCATGGCCTATGCCAAGGTATTTTCCGAAAAAGAGCTTACCGAAATCGCCGCTTTCTACAATTCCGATTCCGGCAAGAAGCTGCTCGACAGCGGCCCGGCCGTGACACGTGACCTGCTCAAGGCCGCCGACATCTGGCAGAACGGCGTCGCGCGCGATCTCGCCCAGCAGGTCGGCGAAACGCTAGCCGCGGCAGCAAAGGCCGCAGCACCGGCAAATGCCGCGGCTCCTGCTGATGGTACGCAGCCGGAAGCACCGAAGAACTGAGCATATTTTCCGGGCGGCGTTATCGCTGCCGAACCGGAAAGCCCGGCCTCTGTTGCGCATCCGACAGCATGCGCGGCGTTGTGGGTCCGGGCTTTTCTTTTGATGGTTTGCAGCCTACCTGTCTCAGACATTTTTGAAAGGCAAGGAGCTGCACCATGGCCGGTTACGACTACGATCTTTTCGTCATCGGCGGCGGCTCCGGCGGGGTGAGGGCGGCGCGCGTGGCGGCGGCGCTCGGCAAGCGCGTCGGCATTGCCGAGGAATACCGCTATGGCGGCACCTGCGTCATCCGCGGCTGCGTGCCGAAGAAGCTCTATATCTATGCCTCCCAATTTCCCGAACACTTTGCCGACGCCGCCGGTTATGGCTGGACCGTGCCGCAGGCGAGCTTCGACTGGCAAACACTGGTTGCCAACAAGGATCGCGAGATCAGCCGGCTGGAGGCCATCTACAAGAAAAATGTCGAAGGCGCCGGCGGCGAGACGTTTCAGTCGCGCGCCATGCTGGTCGATCCGCACGTGGTGCATCTTCTCGGCGAGGACCGCACAGTCACCGCCGACCAGATTCTCATCGCCACCGGCGGTCGCCCGGCGCCACACCCCGCTCTACCCGGCCACGAGCACTGCATCTTTTCCAACGAGGCCTTCGACCTCAAGGCGTTGCCGAAGGCGATCATGATCGAAGGCGGCGGTTATATTGCCGTCGAATTTGCCAACATCTTTCACGGCCTCGGCGTCGACACGACGCTGGTCTATCGTGGCAAGGAGATCCTCTCCCGCTTCGACATGGATCTGCGGCGCATGCTGCACGAAACGATGGAAAAGAAGGGGATAAAGATCCTCTGTCATGCGGTATCAGAATGGGTCAGGAAGCGTCCGGACGGTCGCCTCGACGCTATCGTCACCGGCGGCGAGGTGCTGACAGTCGATCAGGTCATGCTCGCCATCGGCCGCATTCCCAA
This sequence comes from Mesorhizobium sp., assembly GCF_004962925.1. GTDB lineage: Bacteria > Pseudomonadota > Alphaproteobacteria > Rhizobiales > Rhizobiaceae > Mesorhizobium. Next base: position 1,320 of record NZ_SUEO01000046.1, read on the forward strand.
TACTGAAAACATGGGCCTTGAGGGCGTCGGCATCGAGATGACCAAGACCGGCGCTATCAATGTGGACCAATATTCACGCACCAGTATCGACAACATCTGGGCGATCGGCGACGTCACCAACCGTGTGCAATTGACGCCGGTGGCGATCCACGAGGCGATGTGTTTCGTCGAGACTGTGTTCAAGGGCAATCCGACCGCGCCCGACCACGACATGATCGCCACCGCGGTTTTTTCGCAGCCCGAGATCGGTACGGTCGGCCTGTCGGAAGACGAGGCCATAAAGCGTTTTTCCGACATCGAGGTCTACCGCGCCACATTCCGGCCGATGCGGCATACACTGTCCGGCCGCGACGAAAAGATGCTGATGAAGCTGGTGGTCGACGGCGCCTCGAAAAAGGTGCTCGGCGCCCATATCCTCGGGCCAGATGCCGGCGAGATGGCGCAGCTTCTCGGCATTCCGCTGAAGGCCGGGCTGACCAAGGACGATTTCGACCGCACGATGGCCGTGCACCCGACCGCGGCGGAAGAACTCGTCACCATGTACAAGCCGACCTACCGGGTGAAGCACGGCGAGCGCGTCTGACGTTTTGCCCGTATCGTCACCAACGGAGCATCCATGCACGCAGGCAATGGTGCAGCGCCACTCGACCGCAATTTTAGATCACCAATCCGATGCGACACTGGCAACGATATTCTGTTCACCGCTATTTCTGCCTCATGCGGCGAGGGAAGCGCAGCCATTTTTCCTCGACCGGCCTTGGGTGCGCGAGGATGGTGGTGAGCTCGACCGGCAGGCTCGGCGCCAGCGGCTTTTTGGTCGCGACGCCGTCCGCGATGGTAACGATGCTGTGGTAGAATTCGGCGCCTGAAAGCGATCTTGGCGGCGCGGCCTCGTGCATGATTGAGATCACCGTGACGTCTGGACAATTGTCTTTGATCGCCTGATGGAAAGCGATCTTCCCTTCGGGATCGAGCGCGCCGGTCGCTTCATCTAGGAACAGCAGCCCCGGCTGCTGCAGGACGATACGGGCGACAACCAGCTTCTGTTTCTGGCCGCCCGAAAGCACCTGATCCCAGTTCATTCCCTCGCGGCTTTCATCGGCCATGTGTTCGATGAAATCGCCAAGACCCGCTCTGTGCAGAGCCGACGCAACCTGCGCGTCGGTGTGATCATGCTCTGAGCCAGGCAGGCAGACCAGTTGCTTCAGCGAGACCTGCTGCAGCTTGACCTCCTGGGCGGCATAGAAACTTTCGACCCCTTCCGGGAAGACGATGCTACCGCGGCCATAGGGCCACAAGCCGTTGATCGCCTTGATCAGCGATGTCTTGCCGCAGCCCGATTCGCCCTTCAGGAACGTCCACTCGCCGCGTCGGAAGCGCAAGTTCGCGGCACTCAGGAAGGGCGTGGCGTCCTCGCCCTGATGGGTCAGCTCCAGCTTCTGGATGGTCAAGCCGAAAACCGGGTTTTGGCGGTCATAGCGGAAATCGGAGCTGCCGGTCAGGCTGTAGAATTCCTGCGGGTGCTGGACGTTTTCGATCGCGTTGGCGAGTTCGGTCACGCGTTGGCTGTTGGCCCGCAGCGCCGCAATGGAAGGCATGACATGGATGAACCACGAACATTGACTGATCAGCGAGTTGACCATCTCGGAGCCGGTTATGTAGCCCTTGAGATCGAAACGGTTGTGGATGTAAGGCACCAGGCCCGGCGCATAGGCGACAATGCGGGCGCCGATGAAGTTGTAGACCAGCTCGAAAGAACGGTAGCTGGTGTTGACGATGTTCAACCGCGCCCATGTGCGATCGATGTCGACATAAAGTCGGTCATGCATTGTCTTTTGCACGTTCTCGCCCTGTGAGGCGGCGACGTGGAAACTGCGGCGCAGGAACGTCGTCAACTCGCCGCGATAACTGCCTTCGGACTGCTGCATCCTGATATTGAGCCGTTCAAGCAGTCTGCCGAGCTTCACCGCGATCCAGGTGTTCAACGGCACGTATATGGCGACCGCCAGGAAAGCCAGGACCGCGCTGCCATAGCTGCCGAGGAACTCCAGCCCTTTCACCTCCACCGAGGTTTCAAGCAGTTTCTGGCCGACGAAATAGAGCGATGTGGCGACAGCCATGACCCCCATGGCGAGGCCGATGGCTCCCCCGGTCATGTCCTTGATCGATTCCTGGACGCGCTGGTCGATGTTGTCGGGAGCGGCGGCGCCGGAGGACCCATGCTGGGCATGGAAATGCGTGTGGTTGGTGTCAAGAAGCGCTTCGTTGAAACGGCTGTCCAGCCAGCCGCGCCATTTGCGATGCAGCGTCGCGGAAACAAAGGTGCGGATGCCGGTAAAGCCCGCGTCCTTGAGCACGACCAGAAGGATGAGCATGCCGGCGTTGGTGAGCAGCGATGCGAGCGGCGTGGTGTTCGCGGCATCGTGGTAAAAGGCGATCGAGTTGACCAGTTCCCCGGATGCTTCGGCGAACCAGACGCCGGCCTTGCTGGAGAGCGCGGTGAACAGCGCGATGACCAGCGTCAGCGTCCAGGCTTCCACCCAGCGGTCCGAGAACCAGTAGGCCCGCATCAGTCCCCAGAAGCTGCGCATCGAGGAAACCGGTGTCAGGAGCGGCGGCCTTGCGGCACCGCGGAGCCATTTTTCCGATATTGAATGTCGCTCTGGTCTACCGACCCGAATCACTACCCGCCCAAACCTCTTTTAGTTTTGTTACAGACAGTAACACCAATTGATCATTTTCCATTATCTTTTCTCGGCCCGCGAAGGATTGATCCGCTCGCCGTTGCCATCAAGCAACAGAATTCAGGACTGCAATGTCATGCCATGTCGTTCCCGAAGGAACTTTATCTGTGTAATTTCAATAGCTTGCTGATCCGTTCGTGCGGGTGCCGGCATCTTCCCTCAGGGAAGCTCTTTCCACAGTTTTGTGAAGGCAAGGGCGAGGCCGATCAGCCGATTTTTATGCTGCGGAAGATGGACGCGCGCGAAAAAGTGCCGTCTTCGACTGTCTTTGTTGCCATGTCGGACCTGGCGGCGGCCGGAAAAATAACCGGAATGGCGTTGGCTGAAGCGCTGCGCGGCGATGCCGCCAAGCTCGCCTACGGAAACAGCTGCAGCAAGGGGTCGCTTTCCTGCAAAGGCGTCGCCCAGGGCGACTCTTCAACCGCAGGATTGACCTGCACCAGCAGCAACGGGCACTGATTTTTCGTCGGCAACGCCAAGGTAGCGGTGCAGTAGCGCCTGTTCAGTTCGCTTTCTCCAACTCGCCCCGCGCCTTGGCCGCCGCAACCTGGCGAATGGCGTCGGCGAGCGTGTCGGCGTCCTGCGCGCCCATCACCGCATACTTGCCCTCAAGCAGGAAGCACGGCACGCCCGTGATGCCCATGCGCGAAGCGGTGGCGATTTCGGTGCGCACCGCCTCGACATCGGCGGCAGTCGGCAAAAGCGTCTCGACCACGGATGCATCCATGCCGGCCTCGCGGGCGGCGCTGATCAGAACGGCATGATCGCCGAGATTGGCGCCTTCCTCGAAATTCAACTGGAACAGACGTCGCACCAGCCGGTTCTGCATGACCTCGCCGGCGGCGCCAGCCCAGCGGATGACGCGGTGCGCGTCCAGCGTGTTGGGCGCGACCTTGATGGCGGCGAAGGCGAAGTTGATCCCCTCGGCTTCGCCCAGTGGCTCGATGCGGGCGTGGATCTCGCGGACGCGTTCGTCGCTGCCGAACTTGGCCACCATGTATTCGCGGCGATCCTTGCCTTCGGGCGGGATGGTCGGGTCGAGCTGGAACGGCCGCCAGCGTATGTGCACGTCGACATCGCTTGCCGCGGCGATCGCCTTGTCGAGCCGCTTCTGGCCGATGAAGCACCACGGACAGACGACGTCGGAGACCACATCGACGGTAATCGACTTCTCGTCGCTCATCTTGATCTCCTGTTCCGAAGAGGTCACTTCGGCTTGCGCCACCATGTCGGCAGTCGATAGCCTGATATGGGCGTCTTTTGCGGATGTTCCAGGTAGCTCCAGTAGGCGAGCCATTGCTGCGTGTTGTGCTGCATCGGAACCATGTAGTTGCCGGAGATCAACAACCTGTCGAGGACCCGGACTGCGGCAACATAATCTTCGCGGCTGCGGGCGTCGAGCATCGCCTCTAGTGCGGCATCTATCGCCGGATCGGCGACGCCGGCAAGGTTGAATGACCCTTCGGCATTGGCGGCAGCAGATCCCCAGCGCCCGAGCTGCTCGATGCCCGGCGACAGCGAGTTCTCGAAGCCGCTGGTGCCGATCAGCACCTCGAAATCGAAACGTTGCTTGCGTGACTGGATCTGGTCGCCGTCAAGGCCGCGGATGGTGACATCGATGCCGATCTTCGCCAGCGTGCGCTGGTAGATGGTGGCAAGGCGCTCCTCGTTCTGCGAGGCGGTCAGGATCTCGAAGCCGAAGGGGTTCCCCTCTGGATCGAGCATCGCTCCATCCTGCAAGCTATAGCCCGCGCCTTTCAATATATCGAAGGCGGCCTTCAGCACCTTGCGGTCCTGGCCCGAGCCGTCGGCGACGGGTGGCCGCCAGGTGCCGTCCATGACATCGGCCGGCACGCGGCCGGGGTAGGGTGCCAGAAGCGCCTTTTCCTTATCGTCGGCCGGATGGCCGAGCGCGGAAAGCTCGGAATTCTGCCAATAGCTCATGGTGCGCATGTACTTGCCGCCGAACAAGTTCTTGTTGGCCCATTCGAAGTCGTAAAGCATGCCGAGCGCGCGTCGAACGACCGGACTGGAAAACTTCGGCAGCCGTGTGTTGAACAGGAACCCCGTCACCACTGGCGGGATGCCGGTGTCGAACGTTTCGGCGATCACATCGCCCTTGTGGAAGGCCGGGAAGTCGAGATCGCGCTCGCGCTTGACCGGATCGCTGTCGTCATCGATGGCGCAGATGCCTTTCTTGAAAGCTTCCAGCTTGGCGTTGGCGTTGAGGAAATATTCGATGGTGATCTGGTCGTAATTGTCGAAACCGCGCTTGGCGGGGATGTCCTTGCCCCAATAATTTGGGTTGCGCTTGAACACGATGCGCTGGCCGGGCGCGACTTGCACCACGGTGTACGGGCCACTGCCGATCACAGGCTTCAGCGTGGTCCTGTCGAAGGTCTCCTTGTCGAAAGCGTGCCTCGGTACGATTGGCGTCATCGCGATGATCAACGGAGTCTCGCGGTTGGCCTTGTCATTGAATGTAAAGCGCACGCTGCGGTCGCCGGTTTTTTCGAGTTTGGCGACCATGCTCATACGGGCGCTGTAGGGTGGCCGGCCTTTCTCGGTAAACACGTCGTAAGTGAACAGCACGTCCTCCGCAGTCACCGGTTGGCCATCCGACCACTTGGCCTTCGGATCGAGGTGGAATTCGATGCTCTTGCGCTCTGGATCCATGTCGGCAGTGTCGGCAAGCAGGCCGTAAAGACTGAAGGCTTCATCGTCGTTGCGCTGCATCAGAGGCTCGAAGACGAGATTGCCGAAGATCTTATCCATCATTCCGCGCGCCGTCGTGCGCAGGCTTTTCAGGATGAACGGGTTGAGATTGTCGAAGCTGCCGACGACGCAATAGGTGATGTTGCCGCCCTTGGGCGCATCGGGATTGACGTAGTTGAAATGCGTATAGTCGGCCGGCAGCGCCGGCTCGCCCTGCATGGCGATCGCGTGTTTCGGCTCCGAGAGAGCTGGCTGCGGCGAAAGGGTGACAAACGAGATCGCAGCGATCAGCCAAACAAGAACGCGGCCCATGACCGTCTCCTCACTGGGTCGGCTTGATGATTCGGAGCGCACCCTAACATGAGCCGGTCGCCTGCCGGCCAATCGCGCGTTCAAGAATTGCGAGTATCGGGCTGGATTTGGTACCGCTTGCAGTGTAACACGCCGTCCGAGTCATTCTGTTGCCTCATTTTGGCAACAGGTAGCTGGACCACACGGCGCGAAGAAGCCGGTCCTGGGATCATTTGAGAGGAAGTTCACGATATGACGAGCCTGAACAGCAACGCGTACCGCCTGTCGGTCCTGGCCGCTGGCGTGGTCGGCTTTCTGGGCGCACAACTTCCTGCTGCTTTTGCGCAGCAGCAACAGCAGATTCCGCAGGGCTGGTTCAAAGCCTGCACCAAGCAGGAAGACGTCGACATCTGCAATGTCCAGAACATCACCACTGCCGGCAATGGCCAGCTCGTCACCGGCGTTAGCCTGATCGAATTGAAGGGCAAGGTGAACCGCAAGGTGTTCCAGGTGACGGTTCCGACCGGTCGCCTGGTTCCTCCCGGCATTGGCCTTCAAATCGATACCGGCAAGGCGCAGAAGCTCGATTATGTGATCTGCTTCCCCGACCGCTGCGTGGCGGAAGTGCCGCTGACCGACCAGCTCGTCGCATCCTTCAAGAAGGGTTCCAACCTGACGCTGACCTCGGTCAATTTCCAGAACCAGCCGAACCCGATCAAGATTGCGCTGACCGGCTTCAGCGGCGCCTTCGACGGGCCGCCGCTGCAGCAGTCGGACATCGAGGATCGGCAGAAGAAGCTTCAGGATTTCGTTGCCAAGAACAATCAGGACTTCGCCAAGAAGCTCAAGGAAGAGCAGGACAAGGCGAAGACCGCCAACTGATCGCCCCTCAGGGCAAAAGGCAATTTCTCAAGCAAGGAAAAAGCGGGGTCATGCCCCGCTTTTTTCGTTTCGGCCGATCCCGGTCAGGTCTGCAATCCCGTCAGATCAGTGTCTTGATTGGCGTCTCGGCTCGTAACGCCCGTCCGGCCTCTTGTCGAACATCTCGCCGATCTGCGGATGCCGTACCGGTTCGCCAGACTGATCCTCGAGCAGGTTCTGCTCGGACACATAGGCGATGTATTCCGTTTCCGAATTCTCGGCGAGCAAATGGTAGAAGGGCTGGTCCTTGCGCGGCCGCACATCCGCGGGGATCGCCTCGTACCATTCGTCGGTGTTGGCGAATTGCGGATCGACATCGAAAATGATGCCGCGAAACGGAAACAGCCGGTGGCGAACCACCTGTCCGATCGAGAATTTGGCTGTCTTCATCGTACTCACCACTAAGCCCTAAGAGCGCTGCGCGTCATTGGAATGCGCAAAAAGACACTCTAAGACCTTGAATCTACGCATTACGCCACAAAAAATCGAGCCCAACTTTAGGGCTGTTACCTGGCCAATTTGGCGCAGACGCGGCGTCAATTCAATGCCGCACCGCTTGACGCGCCGTCAAGCCACGGGCTAGCCCCACCCGAGGTTTCGTGCCAGCACAAAAATGTCAGACGTCATCGGTCTTGTTCTTCCATTCTTCGGGTTGATTTTCATAGGTTTCCTGGTGGCGCGCATCACCAGGCAACCGCTGGAAGCGCTTGGCTGGATGAACACCTTCATCGTCTATGTCGCGCTACCGGCCCTGTTCTTCCAACTGCTTGCCAAGACGCCGTTCGAGCGGCTGACCGAATGGAGCTTCATCTCCGGCTCGGTCTTCTCGACCTACACGATCTTTTCGCTGATGTTCGCATGGTCGGTGTTGACATCGCGAGGCGAGATCGCGCAATCGACCATCAAGGCGCTCGCCGCCGCCTATGGCAATATCGGCTATATGGGGCCGGGGCTTGCGTTGCTGGCCTTCGGCGAGGAGGCGGCTGTGCCGGTCGCCCTGATCTTCTGTTTCGAGAACATCGTGCATTTCGCCGTCGCGCCGATGATGATGGCGCTGGCCGGCGACGACAAGACGTCGCCGTTGCGGCTCATCGTGGGTGTTTTGCGAAAGATCGTGCTGCATCCGTTCATTATCGCGACCGCCTTGGGCGTGGGCGCCGCCTATATCGGGTTTCGCCCGCCCGTGCCGGCAGAGCGCCTTCTCGAATACCTGTCCCGGGCCGCCGCACCTTGCGCGCTGTTCGCCATGGGCGTCACCCTGGCGCTCAGGCCACTCAATCGCGTCCCGCACGAACTGGCGTGGATCGCTGCGCTGAAGCTTATCCTGCACCCGTTGCTCTGCTATGTCGTGCTGAGCTGGATCGGCAATTTTTCCGAGACCTGGCTGTTTTCGGCCGTGCTGCTGGCGGCATTGCCCACCGCAACCAATGTCTTCGTCATCGCCCAGCAATATGGCGTCTGGGTGCAGCGTGCCTCAGCCAGCGTGCTGATCACCACTTGCCTCTCGGTCGTGACGGTGACCGGGTTGCTCTACATGATCCGCCATGGCGTGCTACCGCCGGACTTGTTTCCTTAAGCCGCCGGCGAGCGCCGCAAAACCACTGCCGGGCAGCAAGCCCTCGCGCATGAAAAAGGCGCGTAGCGGCGCGAAACCGCCGAGCACGCCGAGGCCGGCACTGCGCGCCATCTGGGCCGGTAGCATGTCGGAGAGCAGCGACTTGTTGAGCAGGTTGACCGCGCTGCTGCGTGCCAGAATGTCGGGCCGGCGCCTGAAATCATAAGCTGCGAGTGCCTTGACGGCGCCTGGATCGGTCCTGTTTTCGCAAGCAATTCCAATCAGATCGTCGATGTCCCTGATACCAAGGTTGAGACCCTGCGCGCCAATCGGCGGAAACACATGGGCGGCTTCGCCGACAAGTGCCACCCGGTTACGCGCGAAGCACCGGGGCGTCACGCCCGAAAGCGGGTAGATCTGCCGGCCGGCCTCGACAGACACCCGGCCCAGCATCGATTGCATCCGCAATTCAACCCGCGTCGAAAGCGTCGCGTCGTCCAGTGCGGCGAGTTCCTTTGCCATTTCCGGTTCTACCACCCAGACAAGGCTAGACCGGTTGCCGGGCAGGGGAACCTGGGTGAACGGGCCGGTTTCGGTGTGGAATTCGGTCGAGGTGAAAGCGTGATCGCTGCGGTGGCTGAAATTGAGAACCAGTGCCGCCTGCGGATAGGAACGGGTGGATGTCGAGATGCCGGCAGCCTCACGGGCCGGAGACTGACGCCCGTCGGCAGCGACCGCCAGCGGTGCCGCGATCTCACTGCCGTCAGACAGGACCGCATGGGCATGATCGGCGTCGAGCCGCCAGGCATCCACCATCGATTTTCGCCATTCGATGCCGGAATGTGCGGCAACAGCCCCCGCAAGCGCGGGGTTCAGCGCGCTGTTGGGTAAATTCAGCCCGAACTGCTCCTCGCCGATTTCGCTGGCGCGAAAAGTGACCACCGGGCTGCGGATCAGCCGGCTGGTTGCATCGACGATGCGCATCACCTTCAGCGCTGCGGCCTGGGATCTCACCTCGTCGAGGACGCCCAATCGTTCAAGCATCTTCAGGGCCGGGTTCATCAACGCCGTCGTGCGGCCGTCTTGGCCATTTGCCTCAGGTCCGACAAGCGTCACCGGAAAGCCGGCGTCTGCGAAGCCAAGCGCCGCGATCAGCCCTGCCGGGCCGCTGCCGGCAACCAGTATCCGTGCTGTCTCCCGATGATCCAAATTCGGCTTCCCGGTTGCGAGGCGAGGTGGTCGGTCCGACCTCACGAGCATATAGGTCAGATCATGCGGCTTGATCAACGCGGCGATTCGGCCCATTCGATTGCCATGACCGGCCAAGACCATGATTTCAGCCATCTCGACCGCGTCGGCCGTGCCACGGCGAGCGTCTCGCGCAATCCTCGACTGGCGGTGACCATCGTTTTGGGCGCAGGCGTTCTCCTGGCCTGGCTGCTTCTTGGCGCCATGGCGATACGTGGCGCCGAAAGCCGGATTCCCGGCATCGATGCACCCGGCGACACGATGCTCAGATATCTGCCGGAGCTGCCGCTGCCGGATTTTCTCGAGCGCTTCTTCACCCTTTGTCTTGCACCTGCGCCGCTCGACGGAGGCGTCGCCGCGCAGGCCGGAGCGCTCGTCATCATGTGGTTCCTGATGGCGGTCGCCACCATGCTGCCCTCGGCGGCGCCGATGATCCGCACCTATTGCGAGATCGCCGATACTGCGCGGATCAAGGGCGAACCGGTCGTCCATCCGCTGGTCCTGGTCGCCGGTTACCTCAGCGTGTGGTTGGCTGCGTCGGCAGTGTTTGCGGCGCTGACGCTCGCCGTGCACACCTTCGCCTCATCTGTGCAGATGCTCGATCCAGTGGTCGGAGCGGCCGGAGCAGTCGCGCTTTCGATTGCCGGCCTTTACCAGTTCAGCGGCCTGAAGGAAGCCTGCCTGACAAAGTGCAAAAACCCGTTCTCGATCCTGTTTTCCAACTGGAGCGCTAAGCCCGGCCGCATTTTCCGGCTCGGCATGGAGCAGGGCGTCTGGTGCCTCGGCTGCTGCTGGGCGCTGATGCTGGTGATGTTCGCTGTCGGTGTGATGAACGTGTTCTGGATGGCGTTGATCGCCCTGTTCACCTTGATCGAAAAACAGACGGCGGGCAGGCTGCCAACCCGGGTCGCCGGTGCGATACTGCTTGTCTGGGCAACCGCCCTGCTAGTAGTCTCGGCATAAGGGGAGAGAATTCGATGGCAGATCAAAGCTGGGCAATGAAAGGAGAGCTGGTGCTCTCCTGCAATTGCACGGTTTTTTGCCCTTGCGTGCTGTCTCTCGGCAATCATCCGCCGACCGAGGGCTACTGCCAGACCTGGGCAGGGTTCCGCATCGATGCTGGCCATTTCGGCGAAGTCGACCTGTCCGGCCTCAACCTTGGGCTGGTCATGGAAATCCCAGGCTATATGAGCCGTGGCAACTGGACCGCCGGACTGTTCATCGACAAACGCGCCTCAGTCTACGCGGTAAAGGCATTGACGAAAATTTTCACCGGCAAGGCCGGCGGAACCACCTCACTGCTCTCCATCCTGGTCGGAAAGTTCCTCGGCGTCGAGCAAGCGCCGATCACTTATGAGACGCGCGACAGGACGCGGATCTTCCAGATACCGAAAATCATCGATGGGGCGGTGACGCCGATTGCCGGCAAGGACCGCGGCACGGATACGGTGATCAGCAATTCGGAGTACTGGATCGCACCGGAAATCACCGTGGCCAGATCCGACAAGAGCAAGATGCGGGCCTTTGGGCGCAACTGGAATTTTGCCGGCCGCTCGGCCGAAATCTGCAAGCTGGACTGGCGGGGCCCGTGAGCAAAAAAACAACGGCCAGGAAAATTACGGACAGGATTCCGAGGCCAAAGAAGAAAGTCACGTGGCCGCAGGCGCGCGCGTTTTCGGTCCACCTGCTGACCGCGTCGGGATCGTTCCTGGCGTTCCTGTCGCTGGTGGCCGCGAGCGAGCAGCGCTGGACGGCAATGTTCTGGTGGCTCGGGCTGGCGCTGTTCGTCGACGGTATCGACGGGCCGATCGCCAGGAAGCTCGAGGTCAAGGAAATCCTGCCGACGTGGTCGGGCGAACTCCTCGACAACATTATCGACTATGTGACCTACGTGCTGATACCGGCCTTCGCGCTTTACCAGCGCGGCTTCATGGGCGAGGGCCTGTCGTTCCTATCGGCGGCGATCATCGTGGTATCGAGCGCGATCTACTATGCCGACACCGGCATGAAGACGAAGGAAAATTTCTTCAAGGGGTTTCCGGTGGTCTGGAACATGGTGGTGTTCACGCTGTTCGTCATCGATCCGGGACAATGGGTTTCCTTCGCCGTGGTAGTGGTGGCCGGCATTCTGACCTTCATGCCGATCTATTTCATCCACCCGGTGCGGGTGGTGCGGCTGCGCCCGATCAACCTTGGCATGACGTTGCTATGGTGCGCTTTCGGAGCGCTGGCCCTGGCGCAGGCAGCTCTCGCCGCCTTCTACGACCAGATCGGGGTCCTGGGCGAGCAGGTGAGTGTCTTCACCAAGATCGGCATCACGGTCACCGGGCTTTACCTCGCTTGCATCGGCGGTATCATGCAGCTCTTTCCAGATCTCGGCGCCAAGCCGGATGACAAGAAAGCCTGACCCCAAAGCTTGATCCCCCAAGAGAGCCAGAAAATGTCCAAAGCGATCCGTATCCACGCCAATGGCGGTCCGGAGGTTCTGACCTATGAGGACGCCGATCCGGGCCAACCCGGCTCGGGACAAATTCTGGTCAGACACACGGCGATCGGCCTCAATTTCATCGATGTCTATCATCGCTCCGGCCTCTATCCGCCACCAGGCGGTTTCCCGCTGATACCCGGCAGCGAGGCGGCCGGCGTGGTGCTGGAAGTGGGTGCGGATATCGACTGGCTGAAGCCCGGCGATCGCATCGCCTATGCCGTGACGACTGGCGCCTATGCAGGGCAGCGCGTGATCGCCGCCGACCGCGTCGTGAAGGTGCCGGACGGCATCAGCGACGAACAGGCGGCCGCCATGATGCTGAAAGGGATGACCGCGGAATATCTGTTGCGCCGTACCTTCAAGGTGAAGGCGGGCGATACGATCCTGTTTCACGCGGCGGCCGGCGGTGTCGGGCTGATCCTCGGCCAATGGGCCAAGCATCTTGGCGCAACCGTGATCGGCACCGCCAGCTCCACCGAAAAGATCGAGCTCGCCAAGACGCATGGCTTCGACCATGTCATCAACTACCGCGAGCAGGACTTCGTCGCCGGCGTCCTCGCCATAACCGGCGGCAAGAAGTGCGACGTCGTCTATGATTCGGTCGGCAACGACACCTTTCCGGCCTCGCTCGACTGCCTGAAGCCGCTCGGCATGTTCGCCAGTTTCGGTCAATCGTCTGGGCCGATCCCGCCGTTCAGCATATCGTTGCTGGCGCAGAAAGGTTCGCTGTTCGCAACCCGTCCGACGCTGTTCGTCTACAACGCCAAGCGCGAAGACCTGGAGGCGTCCGCCGCCGCGCTGTTCGAAATCGTCCTCAGCGGCGCGGTCAAGATCAAGATCAACCAGCGCTACGCGCTCAAGGATGCCGGCAGGGCACATGCCGACCTTGAAGGGCGCAGGACAACCGGAACAACCATTCTTATCCCCTGAGCCTTTCCACCACTTGAGCCTTGCTATCTCTCAGAGCGACGTGCGTCCGCCTGGACGCCCAAAAGCACGCTCCAACGTTTTTCCAACGTTTTGAAACTACGCATCGTGCCTTCCGAAAATCGATTTTGATTTTCGGGCGGATGCGTTAGGTTTCCGCTGAAATTCTTGAAGCTCTTTCAAGACGGGTGCCGCTTTGCGATGACAGCAGGCCGCGCATACCATGCCTGCGGGAACACAGAACATGTCTGGCAAACCAGATGGGAGGCACTGTGAGTGCAAATCAGGACGGCGCAAACCTGCTTGAGGTTCGTGGCCTCACCAAGACGTTCGGCACGCTGACAGCGTGCGACCATATCGATCTCAATGTCGCAAAAGGCGAAATCCACGCGTTGCTCGGCGAGAACGGCGCCGGCAAGTCGACGCTCGTCAAAATGCTGTTCGGAACACTGGAGCCCAATTCGGGCGAGATTTTCTGGAACGGTCAGGCGGTCACGATCACCAATCCCGGCTTTGCGAAGAAGCTCGGCATCGGCATGGTGTTCCAGCATTTTTCGCTGTTCGAGGCACTGACGGCGGCCGAGAACATCGCGCTGTCATTGGACGACGGTTCGCCGATCAGCACGATTGCCGCGAAGGCCAGGGCGCTTTCCTACAGCTATGGCCTGCCGCTCGACCCGCAATCGCTGGTCGGCGACCTGTCTGTCGGTGAGCGCCAGCGTATCGAGATCATCCGCTGCCTTCTGCAGACGCCGCAGCTCATCATCCTCGACGAGCCGACTTCGGTGCTGACGCCGCAGGAAGCCGACAAGCTGTTCGAAACGCTCGAACGGCTGCGCTCGGAAGGAAAGTCCATCCTCTACATTTCGCATCGCCTTGAAGAGGTCAAACGCATCTGCGACCGCGCCACGGTGCTGCGCCACGGCAAGGTGGTTGGCCATTGCAACCCGCGCAAGGAAACCGCGTCATCGCTGGCGCGCATGATGGTCGGCAACGATGTGCCGACCGTGGTGCGCGCGCCGGCCGAGGGTATCGAGACCGCGCAGCCGCTGCTTGAAATCCGCGCACTCAGCCGCAAGCCGGCAACGCCGTTCTCGATCCCGCTCAGGAACATCAACCTGACGGTACGCGCCGGAGAAGTGATCGGCATTGCAGGCGTCGCCGGCAACGGCCAGGGCGAGTTCTTCGAATCCGTTTCCGGCGAGGTGCCGCAGCAGGATGCCGCTTCGGTGCGCATCCGCGGCAAGGATGCCGGCGGCCTCAGCATCACCGGCAGGCGGCTGATGGGCGCTGCCTTCGTGCCGGAAGAGCGGCTCGGCCACGGTGCAGCGCCGCGCATGAAGCTCTCGGAAAACCTGCTTCTGTCGCGCCATGCCACCGATGGAAAGGTGTTTGTCGGCGCCGGCGGAATGGTCAAAAGCGACGCGATCTATGCCGCTGCCCAGCGCATCATCAAGGCGATGGATGTGCGCAAGAGCGCCCCGGACCCGGAGGCGGCAGCGCTTTCAGGCGGCAATCTGCAGAAATTCATCGTCGGCCGCGAACTCGACCGCAGGCCAAGCGTGATGGTCGTCAATCAGCCGACATGGGGCGTCGACGCCGGTGCTGCCGCCCACATTCGCCAGACGCTGATCGAACTGGCGCGCTGCGGCTCGGCAGTGCTGGTCATCAGCCAGGACCTCGACGAATTGTTCGAAATATCCGACGCGATCGCGGTGATGCATAATGGCGAACTGTCGAAGCCTTTGCCGATCGCTGAGGCCACGTTCGAAAAGATCGGACTGCTGATGGGCGGAGCCGAGCCCGGCCACGCCGAACACGCTCTGGAGACGTCATGATGCGCCTCGAACTCGTCAAACGCCCGCAGCGCTCGATGCTGTTCTCGGCGCTGTCGCCGTTCATTGCCTTTGCACTGACGATCGTTGCCGGCGCCATCCTGTTCGCGCTGCTTGGCGTCAATCCTTTGAAGGCTTTCCAAATTTACTTCATTGAGCCGGTCAGTCAGGTCTGGCAGCTGCATGAGCTGGCGATCAAGGCGGCACCGCTCATCCTGATCGGGGTCGGCCTGTCGGTTTGCTACAGGGCCAACATCTGGAACATCGGAGCGGAAGGCCAATTCATCCTGGGCGGCATCGTCGGATCGAGCATTCCGGTGCTGTTTCCGCAGTTTGAAGGCCCGCTGGTGCTGCCGCTGATGCTGCTGTTCGGCATGATCGGCGGCGCCGCCTACGCCGCCATTCCGGCTCTGCTCAAAGCGCGCTTCAACACCAACGAGATCCTGACCAGCCTGATGCTGGTCTATGTCGCGCAGCTGTTCCTCGACTGGCTGGTGCGTGGCCCTTGGCGCGACCCGAAGGGTTTCAACTTCCCGCAGACGATACAGTTCAACGACTCCGCCATCTTGCCGGAACTGATGCCGGCCTCCGGCCGCGCCAATTGGGGTTTCGTCTTCGCGCTGGTCGCGGCGGTGCTGGTCTGGATCCTGATGAGCCGCATGCTGAAAGGCTTCGAGGTCCGCGTGCTCGGCTCAAGCCCCAGGGCAGGGCGCTTCGCCGGCTTCGGCATCAACCGGATGGTGTTCTTCGCCTTCATGCTGTCGGGTGCGCTGGCTGGACTTGCCGGCATCTCGGAAGTCTCCGGCGCCATCGGCCAGCTGCAGCCGGTCATTTCGCCCGGCTACGGCTTCACCGCCATCATCGTGGCGTTCCTCGGCCGGCTCAATCCGCTAGGCATCGTCGCGGCGGGCCTGGTGCTGGCGCTGACCTACCTCGGCGGCGAGGCGGTGCAAAGCGCGCTCGGCATCTCCGATAAGGTGGCGCGCGTGTTCCAAGGTATGCTGCTGTTCTTCGTGCTCGGCTGCGACACGCTCATTCATTACCGCATTCGTCTGATCGGCTTTGCCGCGCCGAAGCTTGAATCCGCGCCGAAGCTGGAGGAGGCCCGCTGATGGACATCACCGTCAACATTCTTTTGACCATCGCCACCGCGGCGACGCCGTTGCTGATCGCGGCGATCGGCGAGCTGGTGGTCGAACGTTCCGGCGTGCTCAATCTTGGTGTCGAAGGCATGATGATCATGGGGGCGGTCGGTGGTTTCAGCGCCGGCTATCTCACCGGATCGCCGTGGATCGGGTTGTTGGCGGCGATCGCCATGGGTGCGGTGTTTTCGCTGCTGTTTGCCATCATGACGCTGTCGCTGGCCACCAATCAGGTGGCGACCGGCCTGTCGCTGACATTACTCGGCCTCGGCCTTTCCGGCATGATGGGCACCAGCTTTGTCGGCCAGCCCGGCGCGAGGCTGCCAAACCTCGACATTCCCGGCCTGACAGCGATCCCCGTCATCGGCAGGTTGTTGTTCGGCCAGGACCCGATCTTCTACATCTCGATCGCATTGACCGCCGGCGTCATGTGGTTCCTGTTCAAGACCCGCACCGGGCTCACTCTGCGCTCGATCGGCGACAGCCACACATCGGCCCATGCGCTCGGCATCCAGGTCATCCGCTACCGCTATCTCTCGGTGATCTTCGGCGGCGCCTGTGCAGGCCTTGCCGGGGGCCACCTGTCGCTGGTCTATACGCCGCAATGGGTGGAGAACATGACCGCCGGACGCGGCTGGATCGCGCTGGCGCTGGTAGTGTTCGCATCATGGCGGCCATGGCGGGTGCTGGCTGGCGCCTATATCTTCGGCGCGGTATGGATCGGCCAGCTTCATGCACAGGCTTTTGGCATTCCGGTGCCCTCGCAACTGCTTTCTTCGTTGCCCTATCTGGCAACCATCGTGGTTCTCGTTCTAATCTCGCGCAACAAGCGTTTGACGATGATGAACACACCGGCTTCCTTGGGGCAGCCATTCGTTCCGGATCGTTGACAACAAAAGACAACCGGGAAGCTCCAAGGCTTAACTCAGAGAGGTAACACGATGAAAAAACTGCTCATTGCGCTGATGGCCGCGGCGGCAGCATTGTCGCTGGCGGCGACCGCCGAAGCACAGGAAAAGCTGAAAGCCTGTTGGGTCTACACCGGCCCGATCGGCGATTTCGGCTATTCGTACCAGCATGACCAGGGCCGCCTGGACGTAGAGAAGGCACTCGGCGACAAGGTCGAGACGGCATACCTGGAGAACGTCTCCGAGGGTCCCGATGCCGATCGTGCTTTCGAGCGTCTGGCGCGCGAAGGATGCAAGATCATCTTCGGCACTTCCTTCGGCTTCATGGACCCCGAAGTGAAGGTCGCCAAGAAATTCCCCGACGTTAAGTTCGAGCACGCGACCGGCTACAAGACGTCGGACAATCTCGGCATCTACAATGCGCGCTTCTATGAAGGCCGCTACATTCTCGGCCAGATCGCCGCCAAGCAATCGAAGTCGGGTGTCGCCGGCTACATCGTTTCGTTCCCGATCCCCGAAGTGGTGATGGGCATCAATTCCTTCATGCTCGGCGCCCAGTCGGTCAACCCAGACTTCAAGGCGAAGATCGTCTGGGTCAATTCATGGTTCGATCCCGGCAAGGAAGCCGACGCCGCCAAGGCTCTGTTCGACCAGGGTGCCGACATCATCGTCCAGCACACCGACTCGACCGCCGCCTTGCAAGTCGCCGAAGAGCGCGGCCTGCAGGGGTTCGGTCAGTCTTCGGACATGATCAAGTTCGCTCCCAAGGCCCAGTTGACCTCGCTCACCGACGATTGGGGGCCGTATTATATCAGCCGGGTGAAGGCCGTGCTCGACGGCACGTGGAAGCCGGGCAATGTCTGGCTGGGTATCAAGGACGGCGCCGTCAAAATGGCCCCTTACACCAACATGCCCGATGACGTGAAGGCGATGGCGCAAGCCACCGAAAAGAAGATCGCCGACGGATGGAACCCCTTTACGGGACCGATTGCCAAGCAGGACGGCACGCCGTGGCTGAAGGACGGCGAAGTCGCCGACGACGCTACGCTGCTCGGCATGAACTTCTACGTCAAGGGCGTCGATGACAAGCTGCCGAAGTAAGCGCAAACTTGGCTCGGCCGGCTTTCGCTAGAACCGGGGAGGGCGCCTTCGGGCGTCCTCTTTTTCATGCGCAGAGCTTCGAAGATTAACCTGCCCGGCCGCGAGTCCCACTCACGAACGCTCAGCGGGCGACTATGGTGTGGACGCCCATGGGCAGTTTGATGCGATCCGATGTGGGAGCGAGCGCCGGGCGTCCCTCCGTCGTGATCTGCCATATCTCGAAGGGGCGCTTCCTCATTGCGGTAACGGTTCACGCCAACGAAGAGCTTTTGTCCCGTGCGATCAAAAGCGAGTCCTTGCGGCAGCACGCCTGCGAGCGGCCATTCGCCGTGCGGTGACAGCCGTCCTGTTTCAGTGTCCAGCTGATAGAGGCTGAGCGACGCGTGTTCCGTCCAGTCGCGCGAGCCGTCTGGCTTGCCGGTGCCGCGAAGATTGGACGTGACTAGAAAACGGCCGTCGGGGCTGAAGGCGATCGTCTCGGCGCCCCAGCCACCAAGCGCGATGTGAGGCACGAAGTGCCTTGCCGCGTTGCCCGTCGCGCCGACATCGGCAAGCCGGACTGTGGTGAGAATGCCCTCCTGAACGCCATAGAAGCCAGTTGTGTCGATTCCCCATTGAACATCGGAGGTGATGTAGTAGCGGCCGTCCGGCGAAAAGCGGCCGACAAAGGGGAACTTGTTCGTCTGGACGCGATTGCCCCAGGGACGAACAGCAGAAACCGCGCCGTCCTTTCCGCGCAGCACCTCATAGAAGGCAACCTGACCACGGTCGACGAGATTGACCCCGATATACCGGCCGCTTGGGTGCCACTGCACCCAGCTCGCCTTCAACGGAATGAAACCCGTTGACGGCTCAAGACCGAGACCGAAGCTGGATACGGGGCCGAACCGACCCTCCCTGACCGGTACGAAAGTGAGTTCGTGTTCGGCGCCGACAGTAATCGCGGCGATAAGATCGCCTGCAGGATTGAGATGGATCGCCTGCGGCTGGATTCCGATCCTCACACTGTCGACCGCCGACGAGTGGCCGCCATCGAGCCGAAGCGATCTGATCGTGTCGCCTTGCTGCAACTCGTCGAGGCGGGTCGCCCGTTCGGGCCGTTGACGGAAAGTTTCGGCGACGAAAACAAACCGGCCATCCAGGGAGACGTCTAGTGCTCCGGGCGGCCCATAGGTCGAATTCGAAACCTCCATCATCGCGACAGAGCGAGACCGCTCGGTCGGCGAGGTGATGATGGACAACGTATCCAGATAGTGAGGGTCTGGGGGCCCGAGCTCGCCCGTCTCGTAGACGGTCGGCACCATATCGAGATCCGACAGCACGAAGACGGTCCCGTGACCTTCGGCCGGCTGAGTGCTTGAGAGGCTCGGCATCAGGAATAGAACGATAGCAGCGAGAGAACAGCGTCGCATCCATGTCTCCATATCTATTGGAAGCGCCTATTTTCCGGGTTCGCTTTCAGTCGTCCAATCGATATTTGACATCTCAATATTCCCTTCAGTAATAAAGTGTCGGAGGCCCAGTGTGAATCTAGCTGCCGTCGATCTGAACCTGCTTGTCGCCTTCGACGCCCTGCTCAGTGAAGGGAGCGTCAGCGCGGCGGCAGCCCGCATCGGGCTCAGCCAGCCTGCGATGAGCAAGCGCCTCGCCCATCTGCGTCGACTTTTCGCCGATGATCTCTTCGTCCGCCATGCCGATGGCGTGCGACCGACTGAAAAGGCGCTCGACCTTGCCGATCCGATCCGGGCCGCGCTACGCCAGATCCAGGATGCGCTGGGAGGATTCGGCCAGTTCTCGCCGGAACGATCAGGTCGTATCTTCAGGATCGCGACCACCGATCACACCGCGGCGACTTTGATGCCCAGACTGATGCCGGTGCTTCGTTCAGCGGCGCCTAGAGTTTCGATCGTCCTGCGCAGCTCACACCGACAGGAGATCGTTGACTATCTCGAGAAGGGCTCGATAGACCTTGCGATCACTATCCTGCCCGATGCGCCGACGACGATCAAACGTGCATTACTCTTCCACGTGAACTGGATATCGATCGTCTCGGCCGAGCATCCTGAGATCCGCGACGCGATGACGCTCGAACTCTTTCTGAAGTATCCGCACTTGCTGGTCACTCATGTCGGCGATCTGAAAGGCTACATCGATCGTCTGCTGGACGACCGCGGCCTGAAGCGGACCGTTGCAATGAGCCTGCCTTATGCGCTCGCCGTGCCGGCGATCATCGCCGAGACGGACATGATCTGCACCGTGTCGGCAAACGTGATCCGGCTTACGAATTGGCCGCGCGTTCGCTCTTTTCCGCTGCCCTTCGACTACTTCGGCTATCAGGAAACTCTGCTTTGGCATCGGAGGAACGACAGCGATCCCGGTCACGCCTGGCTCAGGCGGATGCTTATCCGCGTAAGCGAAACAGTCACGTCCTAGCGCGCTTTGCGTTTTGGTCGAACCAAAACCGCGCTCTAACTCTCTATTTTAACGCATTTGTCGGACGCCAAACGAAGACGTTTGGTTGCAAAAATGCTCTAGCAGAAGGGGTCTTCACCCCGCCGGCCATCAGACGGCCGAGCCGTAGAGATCGTAGGCGTCGGCGCGGTCGATCTTGACGGTGACGATGTCGCCGGCGCGTAACGGGCGCCGCGACTGGATATGCACCGAGCCGTCGATTTCGGGCGCGTCGTATTTGGTGCGGCCCTTGGCCGAGGTGCCATGCGCCTCGTCAATCAGGACAGGCAGGCGCTTGCCGACCTTCCTGGCGAGCTGCGTCGCCGAGATCTTCTGCTGGCGCTGCATGAAGCGGTGCCAACGCGCTTCCTTGATCTCCTGCGGTACCTGTTCGAGGCCGAGGTCGTTGGAGCGGGCGCCCCGGACCGGCTCGTATTTGAAACAGCCGGCGCGGTCGATCTTGGCTTCGTCCAGCCAGTCGAGCAGCATCTCGAAATCGTCGTCCGTCTCGCCGGGGAAGCCGACGATGAAGGTGGAGCGGATCGCCAGATCCGGACAGATTTCGCGCCAGCCGCGAATGCGGTCGAGGCTCTTTTCGCCATGGGCGGGCCGGCGCATGTTCTTCAGCACCTGCGGCGAGGCGTGCTGGAACGGGATATCCAAATAGGGAAGGATCTTTCCTTCGGCCATCAGCGGGATGACATCGGCGACATGCGGGTAGGGGTAGACATAGTGCATGCGCACCCAGATGCCGAGCTTGCCGAGTTCCTCCGACAGATCGAGGAACTTTGCCCGCACTTCGCGATCGCCGAACATGCTGGTCTGGTATTTGATGTCGATGCCGTAGGCGCTGGTGTCCTGCGAAATGACCAGGATTTCCTTGACGCCGGCCTTGGCCAGTTTTTCGGCTTCGCGCAACACATCGGCCGCCGGCCGCGAGACGAGATCGCCGCGCAGCGCCGGTATGATGCAGAAGGTGCAGCGGTTGTTGCAGCCTTCCGAAATCTTGAGATAGGCATAGTGGCGCGGCGTGAGCTTGACGCCTTGCGGCGGCAAAAGGTCGATGTAGGGATCGTGGCTCGGGGGCGCGGCCTCATGCACGGCAGCCATCACGCTCTCGTAGGCCTGCGGACCGGTGATGGCGAGAACGTTGGGATGTTTTTCGCGGATGACGTCCGGTTCGGCGCCGAGACAGCCGGTGACGATGACCCTGCCGTTCTCCGAAAGGGCGGAGCCGATGGCGTTGAGCGATTCGTCGCGAGCCGAATCGAGAAAGCCGCAGGTGTTGACGACGACCAGATCGGCGCCGTCATGCTTGCGCGCGATCTCATAGCCTTCAGCGCGCAGGCGCGTGATGATGCGCTCCGAATCCACGAGGGCTTTCGGGCATCCAAGGCTGACGAAACTGACACGAGGGGCAGACATAAAGGTTTTCCGGCTTTTCGGGATTGGCGGCGCAGTACCACACTTATTGCGGCATTGGTATGGGCCCGCGGCAACCGCGACGAAACGCACGATGAATGTATCGGTGCCGACGACGGAAACGGCGGGACAGGCGGCGTCAGCTCACCGCGTTGTTAACATGTGGCCAGACTTCCAGCGCGCCTCGATAGACCATGTCGAGCGCGACATAGAGGATGATCAGCAGGCCGATATAGGCTATCCAGCGGTGGCGGTGCAGCAGCTTGGCGATAAAGGTCGCAGCCAGACCCATCAGCGCGATCGAGAGAACGAGACCGATGATCAGCACGGAGAAATGATCGCGCGCCGCACCAGCGACCGCCAGCACATTGTCGAGCGACATCGAGACGTCGGCAACGACGATCTGCAGTGCGGCCTGGCCCAGCGTCTTGCGCGGCGACTTGCCAGCCACGGCATTGTCCTTGTCGAGATCGGCATTCGATAGCGCCTCGGTCGCTTCCAGCTCGTCGGCATGGGACGTGCGCAGTTCGCGCCACATCTTCCAGCAAACCCACAAAAGCAGGATGCCACCGGCCAGCAGCAGACCGACGATCAAGAGCAGTTGAACTGTTACTGCTGCAAAACATATGCGCAGCACGGTCGCTGCCAGCACGCCGATGAGAATGGCTTTCTTGCGCTGTTCGGCCGGCAGGCCGGCCGCGGCAAGGCCGATGACGATGGCGTTGTCGCCTGCAAGTACGAGGTCGATGGCGATAACCTGGAGCAGGGCGGAGAAGCCTGCGGCGGTAAAAATTTCCATCAACCGGAAGTTCCTTGCTTGTTCGCCGATCGTCGGCGTCGGGTATTCGGACGCCTAACGTGTATGGTTCCCGCGCGTCAAGAGACCGCTTGAGGACAAGGCCGGCAAACCGCCTGATCGCGGTGGAAATCGCCAGCAGCCGGTGAAAGCTGCCAAGATCGAGATACGCTGGCCCATGGCGCCGGAAAACCGGAATCGGTCTCTGGAAAGAATCGTACGCCGATTCAAAGGGTTGGAGCGTCCTTTGCGCGTCCAATTGGACGCGCGACGCTCTAGCGGAGCTCTAATTGTAGAGATTGTATTCCGACCAATCGGTTTCCGGAATCTCCTCGCCGATCCGATAGCGAAAATCCAGAACCTGCATATGATCCGGCGCCGTCTGGCATTTGAATTTCAGCCGGTACCATTGTCCCTTGCTGCGAAAGGCTGCTCCAGGGCTTGTGATTGCGTCGGTTTCCATTTCGGGAGTCGCAAAAGCATAGGCGACCACGCGATCGGCTTTGTATTTGTGGTCATCATGGGTGATCCGGTCGAGCACTTCAGCATCGCATCGCTGTTCGAGCCGGGTTTGCGGGTCGAGTTTCAATAAGCCGGCGCGCAGTGCGCTATCCATCGCGCTAGCCGGCCACGCCAGCATCACCGACGCCAGAACCGTAAGACGGAGCTTCTTCATGGGCGAGAGGAGCATCATATTTGGGCGGAGAAATCAACTGCGTGCCGTACCGAGCCACGGTTACGAATGATGAAGACGCCATAAACGGGGTTTGACACGGGGCGGGCGCGCGCGATCTCGAAGCCGCGCCCGCCTCCGGTGACGAACGCCAAGCGGTCCTCTGCAGGCATAGGAACGATAAGCCGGTCCCAGGTGGTAAATGGGCGGGCCAAGCCCGACGACCGAGCACTTTGTCTTCGCTGCAGCACTCTGCCTTCAATGAACTTTTTCCATTCGGCGGATGGCTGCGCAAGTGTCTTAAACGCGGCCGTGCAGCGCGCTCGAAAAGATCCCTTAGCCACGACAGCCGCCGGACCTTCGCCGCCGACTTTCCCGACACTGTTGGCGATTGTCGTGATCGGCTCCACCGCTTAGAGTTCGCCAAGAGGGGCAGTCATATGAATACGCAGAGTCGGCCTTCATCTCTGGCCGTTAAGATGCCGCAGGCGTTCGTCCGCGCGCTGGAAGAAATGCGGTGAAGACACAAATGCATGTGCGCATTTTCACCGACAGTGTCAGCTTCATGGATATTTCCATGTTCCGCACGGAAGGCATGCAGGTAACGGTTACGCCTGGTTGGAAGTATAAACCTTGCGACGTCGCAGTCATGTACGGGCTTGCCAATCCGCCCCGACGCTCCCAGCAGGGGCGTCTCAGGAACGCCATCTATCGGGAACACAACGGACCCATCGTCGTCATCGAAAGCTCGCTGATCGGCCGGAGTTTCAATCAGCGCCTGCCCGGTTGGCTCGCAGCGTTGCGCCGTCGGCCGCTGCGCCCGCGGCAAGTGCACCCGTACTACCGCGTCGCCGTAGGCGGAGCGTTGGGCGACGACGCCGATTTTTGTGCAGAAAACAGCCCGCCGGATCGATGGGAAAGGGTGCAGGCCGAATTCGGGATCAAGCTGAAGCCCTACCGGACCGAGGGAGATTACATACTCCTGGTCGGACAGGTGCCCAAGGATGCATCGCTACGGGGCATCGACATGGTGAGGTGGCTGCACGAGACCGCGGCGGCGATAAGGAAGGTCAGTGATCGTTCAATTCTGATCCGGCTGCACCCCAGCACGCGATGGCGAGATCAAGAAGCCATTGTCGATGCTTGCTCCACCGTGCCCAGGGTCACCATCTCGCGCGGCAGGCAGCCGTTCGCCGACGAGGTGGCAAATGCGTGGGTGTGCGTAACCTTGTCATCCGGTGCCGCCATCGACGCGTTGATCGCGGGCGTTCCTCCGATATGTCTATCTCCAGCGAACCTCGCATACCGCCTTTGTTCCAACAGTCTCGATGATATCGAGCATCCGAAGCAACCGGAACGGGAGCAGTTCATGCGCGACCTCTGTTACAGTCAGTGGACGCCGCGTGAGATGTCTGACGGAACCGCATGGAGACATATTTTTCCGGCGGTCGAACGAGAGATGGCGCGAACCGGCGGTGATTCCGGCGAGCATGGTGCAGGGCGTTCCCGGGTCATTTGGGCAGTACAGGCCGACCACCAGGGCCATCACCGACTAGAGACTGTCCTGTCGGCGTCGGAGAAGCAACGTTGGGCGAGGTCGCTTGCGCTTTGGACAGTCGCCGCCCGTGTTCTCCCAGGCAAGCGGAAAAGATGTCTGCATAGGCGGGCCACGGCTCTATTCATGCTCGCCCGCTACAGCGAGGCCGAGCTGGTGTTCTCGGAGCTTCGCAGCCGCAATCCAGACTTTCCAGGCGGACATGAAGGAGCAGCCCGTTCGGCAGAGAAGCTGGACCACTGGGGTATCGCGGCGGAGGCCTGGGCGGCGGCAAGCAGGCTCGCGCCTGGCCGCAAGGCACTCGCCGGACATGCCGCGGCCCTGCTCAAACTTGGAAGGCTGGCGGAAGCCGAAGCGGCTTTTGGCCTGCTGTGCGAACGTTTTCCGGCGGAAATCGCCGGATATCGAGGCCTGGAGCGGATCGCTTCCGAGCGCGGCGACTGGCCACTCGCACTGCAAATGCAGGATGTCATCTGGAAGACATTGAACGACCCCGACGCTATGCGGCGCAAGGTTCTGTTGCTTGTGCGGCTGCAGCGAATTGCCGAGGCTAAGGAGATCGTCAAGGAGTTGGAAGCGGGGAGCTCGCCACTTGCTTACCTGCTTGCCTCGATGCCACTTTTGGAAGCCACGCACGACTGGGCCACCATGAGCCAGCTCTTAGGCACGAACGAAGCGCTGCTCCTCGGGAATTGGCAGCTGCTGCATTCCTATTTAGGCGTTCTGGGAAGGCTCGGCCGGGCAGATGAGGCACTGGACGTGCTTGACCGCAGCCGCGCGGGTAAGGAGGCAGCCCGCAAGAAGCTTCGGATCAACTGCCTTATCCAGGCGCATCGGTATTTTGAGGCCGGTGAATGCTTGCGTCAGATTTGGGAGCACGGGAGTATCGACGAGTTCTCGCCTGAAATCCTGTCGGCCATGGTGAGTGCAGCCTGGGAGGCTGGCGGGGCTGGTCTCGCGAATGTCGTTTTGGATCGCGTAGACGCGGAAGCTCCCCCTACCGTAGCGGGGGAATTGCTGAGGCTATCGGCGGTCTTTCAGCGTACGAGGCTGCGCTCCCTTAATTGTCTGGTTTCCTCGTGTGAAAGTGCCTTCGATCAGAGGCCTCACATTGAGCAATTGGTTCGGGATCTCGCGCACAGCCGGGGAGCGGTGCGGGCTGAAAATCGTCGAGATGCGGTTAGCGACATCTGCGGGATTTTTGTCCGGCTTCGTTCTGAGCATGCGGCCTTCTTCCCAGATCCCTCCTTCGTCCTGAATGAAGCACTTGAAGTTGCAACGTGCATTGCTGAGGCATTCGATGAACTGAAGCCTCTTTCGCTGATCAGGTTGGGCGATGGGGAAGGGTGCATGCTTCCCTACCGACCCGAGCTGGAGGTGTTTCGCGAGACGGACAGGGAAGCGACCCAGCAGACCTGGTGGGGGGGCGCTGCCCAGGTGGATGATGCGCTTGAGTGGCAACTGAAAGAAGCGATACGTTCCGCCGATGTCGTTGGGCTTCCCGATCTCGATCGCACTAGTCGCGGTATTTTGAGCAACTCTCTGGAGGCATTGGGAGACGGCGGCAGAAATGCCCGCGGCCTCCTTGCATCGATCGAATTTGCTGCCGGAAACACCAGTAAGCAAGCTGTGCTGACCTCCTGCCATATCCACCAATCCCTATCCTTCTGGGGAATTTGGGACCTATTGTTCCCCAGGTTTGGAGCCGTGTCCCTGATCACATGTCATGCCAAGCTCGGCGGCGTTCTGGCGCAGCGATACGGGATAACTGTCGAGACGGTTCACCTGGTTCCGCCGGAACATAAATACGCCGCAGGCTTCGCCAGCATAGCCGGCGATGCGCACTATCCACACGCCTTCACCAGGCTGAGAGATCGATTGTCGGGACGGCTGCGCGGTCGTGTTTTTCTCATTTCAGCCGGCATGCTAGGTAAAATCTACTGCATGTGGATCAGGCAAGCGGGGGGTATTGCCATCGACATCGGAAGTGCCGCGGATTTCTGGTGCGGATACGATACGCGCAGCGTCGCGGACATCGTGACCTACAGGAGCCCTGCCGGTGTGGCAGAACAGGTCAGGGATCTAGCGTCGGGGCATTCTCGATTCGCTCGGTTGCTGCGGCTCGATACCTCGGCAAAATTGTTGCTTGGAAATCCCACTTGAGCGGGGCATCTCCCGAACTTGCCGTGGTCGTACTTTCCGTTGGTGCGCCGGCGGAATTGAAGACGGCAGTGGATTCGCTGCTGGCGCAACCAATTCCGCTCGAGATTGTCGTCGTCAACTCAGGCGGTGGCGATCCCCACTCCGTTCTTTCGAGTGAGGCCCCCGGTATCAGCGTCATTTCCACCCCGCAACTGCTGTGGCCAGGGGCCGCGCGAAACGTCGGCATCAGATCCACTCGCGCACCCTGGGTCGCGTTTCTTGCCTCCGATCTCGTCGCCAGTCCGGGCTGGGCGGCCAACCGGCTCCTGCTTCACAAGAAAGGCCGCAACTCCGTAGCCTCGGCCTTGGTCAACAGCCATCCGCGGAACCTCTATGCATGGGCAAGCCATCTCTCGGTTCTGGTTCGCCGGATGCCCGATGTGCCCAAGAGGAAGGCGCTCCGCTACGGCGCGAGCTATGCCCGAACGCTCTTCGAAAAATATGGCGGGTTCCGGGAGGACCTTCGGGTCGGGGAGGATACGGAGTTCCACCGCCGGATGAAACGTGCCGATCGTCCGGTCTGGGCCCCTTCGGTTCAGGCATCGCACCTGAACCCAACCAGTTTCCGGCAGATGATCCAGGATCAGCTTGCCCGTGGCAAGCGCGCCGCAATCCACTGGCCTGCCCTCGACGAGAGCTCGCTGCTGAGGCGAGGCTTCAGCCGGTTCATGCTCATCGCACCGCTTTCTTTCAGATCGGTTCGAGGGCTGGATCGCCTGTTCGTTGTCGCATCATGGCCGCTCGTCCTGGCGTGCACCTTCGCCTACGAGCGCGGCGTCGACCGAGGTAAGCGCGAATTGGCGCGGGCGGGCGGACCAGGTGCCGCGCGCGTGACGGTAGTGGCAATACTCGACCGGGATGACTGGCAAGCGAACACGGATATCATGGTGGTTGTCGATCCGACCTACAGACATCTCACCTGGATTCCCCGGGATCTTTGGGTCCCCAGCCTCAACGATCGCATCAATGCGGCATTTGCGATCGGCGGCGGCGATCTTCTCCTGAAAGCGGTTCGAGAACTGGGGTTTCCAGCTGAGAGCCTACTGTGTGTCAGGCGCGCCGCGACCGAGGCTGCGCTCGAGGGGGTCAGGGTCACTGTGCCAGTGAGCGAACCTCTCGACTTCTGGTATCCCTTGCATCCTACGCGCCCGATCGAGGAGGGACGCAAGGCCATCTCGTTCCGCCCTCCAGAAGAGCTTCTTTCAGGCGAGCGACTTCACCAGTGGATGGGGGCGCGGATCATGATCAATCGCAGCGGGTCGGACCTGTTGCGACTGGATCGTCAGCAGTTGTTGCTGAGAGCTCTGCTCGCGGCCGGCTTTGATTTCCAGCGTGTGCTTCGGGACCCGAGCTTACAGCGGACTTCCGGAAAGAATCCCCTGGCGGCACTGTCCAGGGTGAGGCCTGATTGGCACTTCTCCACTCTCGGTCCCCTCAAAGATGCTACGACGGATGGAAAGGCTGTTCTCGTAAAGGGGTAAATATTCCCGGTGCGAGACTCAAGATGGCACGAGCCGAGCGCGGGCGGCCAACGTCGCGGACCTCCGCTTACGACCGCTTCCGTGGTCACGCCGGCTATTCCACGATCTCTTGGTGGAATACTCGACAACTGCCTGGTTCCTCCTGACGTCGCATCACACCAGACGGAGCTTGATTGAGAACGACAATAGGGTTGAAGCAAGCGGCCATCGCAATAGATTTCGGGGACTGAAGAGTACGATGCCTGCGAAAGTGTCCCTCACAGGAGAGGCTCGTGACGTCTGACGACAACACACCCATCCTTTCCGGGGCGCCTATCCTTTCCGGCGCGATCGGGGAATACTGCGAGTTCGATCCTCCGGCCTCACTCGAAGGGCATTTCCAGTGTGTCTGGTCCAATACATTGCGACCGGAGGCGGGGAGCTTATCGGCCGTGGTGCCCGACGGCTGCGTCGACATCACCTGGATCGACGGCGATCTGGTCGTAGCGGGCCCCGACGTGGCCGTTGCCCTCTCTACGCTGACACCCGGCTCTACTGTGATCGGCACCCGCTTCCGACCGGGTGCGGCAAGCCGGTGGCTCGGTCTGCCGATGTCTGAGATCGTGGGCGGCCGCGTGGCGCTCAGCCATTTCTGGGGAGCGCTGGCGCGCGAAATCGCCCAGAGAATTGGCGATGCATCCTCCACGGCGGAGCGGATGCGGGCGATGCAAGTGGCACTCTCCAGGCTTGCGCCCGATTTCGAGCCGCCACCTCCGGACATGGGATTTGCCTTCAACGCGCTGAAAACGGAATCCGCCGGTCCGGGGATGGCGGTCATCCTCGACCGGCTCGACGTCAGCCCGCGAACACTTCGCCGCCGCTGCCAGGAGGCTTTCGGCTATGGTCCGAAGACTCTCGACCGCATTCTCCGCTTCCAGCGGTTTCTGAACCTGGCGCGGCAGTCCGCCGAGCCGCGCCTTGTCGATCTTGCGTTCGAGGCGGGTTATTCCGACCAGGCGCATCTCACGCGCGAGGTGCGGCGCCTGTCTGGGTTTTCGCCCGCGACGGTTCTGCGACAGCTCGGCGCCTGAGCTGGCCGTTTCGTTCAATACGCCACCGCCAACTCCGCCTAGTCTGCCTTCATTGGAAAGGAGGCAGATATGACCATCTACAAATCCCGCATCATCACCGTGTCCATCGACAGGGATTGGCGCGAAGTTTATGACTTCGCCTCCATCCCGGAGAATTTCCAGCGCTGGGCGGCAGGCCTCGGCCGGCGCTTCGAAAGATCGGGCGAGGAATGGACGGCGGAGGATCCCGACGGCCGGCCCATCCGCATCCGCTTCTCCCGGCCCAATGAATTCGGTGTCCTCGATCACATCGTCTTTGCCGAGGGCAAGGAAACCCGCAATGCGGTGCGCGTGGTTCCCAATGGCACCGGCGCAGAGGTCATGTTCACGCTTCTGAAGGCACGGGACATGACGGAGGAGATCTTCGCTGCCGACGCCGCGGCGGTGCAGCGCGACCTCAACACTCTGAAGGCGATGTTCGAACCCTGAGCCTTCCAGAGACCACGAAAGGAGAAGATCATGGTCAAATCAAGCAACGACAAGCGCATCGACTACGTCGAGTTTTCGGTCAGCGATATCCCGCGTTCGCGCGACTTCTATGGCAAGGCCTTCGGCTGGTCCTTCAAGGACTACGGGCCGAGCTATTGCGAGTTCAACGATGGCCGCCTGACCGGCGGCTTCGCCCTCGGTGGCCAGAGCAAGGCGGCAGGCGGGCCGCTGGTGATCCTCTATGCCGACAAGCTCGACGAGACCCAACGCCGCGTCGAGGAGGCAGGCGGGAAGATCGTCAAGCCCGCCTATTCCTTCCCGGGCGGCCGCCGCTTCCACTTTTCCGATCCGGATGGCTACGAGCTGGCCGTGTGGTCAGCGAAGTGAAGAGGTGGAGAGGGACGCCGGACCGGATCCGGCGCCCCCATCAATTTTCCTTCTGTATGTCCCGCGACTCCACGAAGGCACGACCATTTCTCCCCACTGCGACTCATGTAGCGCTTAACGAGAAAGCAACGCGCTGTTGAGGTCCTGTTAGTCGCTGCCTATGCCTAGGAAATAGCCAATCGCAAGGCGCCTTGGGTGGCTAGTAGCTTGTGCTTTTCGAAGATCGCTAGCTTCTGCGGATAAGTGATCCGCACCTTGGCGTTACACCCGTCGCATCTGATGTGCGCGATTGTTCTTAGCGCAGAGCCCTTCCTTACAGTCGGATGCGAGCAATCCGGACAAGCGAATGTCAGCGAAACATCAGACAAGTTTTCGGCTAAACCCATTTCCATCTCCCTCGCCAGCGCTCTGGCGACACCATTCAAAGCCGCCGTATGTGAAACTGATATGAAGGCGCTCACATAGTGACCGAAGAAGTTCGCTGCCCCGCAATCAGCGAGCCTCGCTTCGAATGTACCAGACCGATTTCGGCCCCAACTCGGGCGAGTCTCAATTTGCAATTTAGATGCCAATCCGATCGTGCCAAAACGGGACGAGGCATGCCGAGAACCTTAGGAGACGCAGCGCCGCGTCGAGGAGGCCGGCGGGAAGATCGTCAAGCCCGCCTCTTCTGGCGCCGCTTCCATTTCTCCGATCCGGACGACTACGAGCTGGCCGTGTGGTCGGACAGGTGAGAAAGCCCAAGCAAGCGAGGCAGCAGAGAGAGGCGCCGTGCCGAGCTCGGCGCCTCTTCGAATGGTTGGGTTGGGCCACCAAGGATCCGATTGCGCGGGTGGTTATAGCTGCGCTGAACCTAGTCAAAGGGGCAAGCGCTGCTGTTTAAACGATGTAACAATTATTGTCCGATGGCGTAGCGCTCGCATCGTATAAGGCTGGCCTGAGGACCATCGCATACCGCACCGCGCATGACGGAACCGACACGAACGACAATACGGCAAAGACTGTATGCCTTGTTGATCGCCGGCCTGGGCGGGCTGGCCGCATCGGCAATCTCGTTTTCGATGACGC
>NZ_SUEO01000466.1 GCF_004962925.1 Mesorhizobium sp.
GGACAGAGGGGGGCGCCGTAGAGCGCCAATCTCCCCAATTGAACTCCTGCTGGCGGAGAGCAATCGTCGATGAACGCGCCCGATCACATCATCGTCGGCAGCGGCATCAACGCGCTGGTCTGCGCGGCGATGCTTGGCGGCAAGGGGGCGAAGGTGCTGGTGCTCGAGCGCAACGACCGCATCGGCGGTTGCATGCGCACCGAGGAGATCACCGCGCCTGGCTTCATCCATGACGTGATGGCGACGACCTTCGTCCTGTTCATCACCTCGCCAGCCTATGCGGCGCTAGGCAAGGACCTGGCGCGGCACGGCCTGGAGT
>NZ_SUEO01000467.1 GCF_004962925.1 Mesorhizobium sp.
TTGTCGGCCACCGGCGCCGCAGTTCCTCATAGGACCGAAACGGCACGCGCCACGCCCGGAGGTCATCGTCCCAGCTTGCCCAGGGAATTTCGTGTAGTTCCCGAAGGACGGCCTTCGAATAGGGTGTCCGAATGCGCAGGTCGTCGGCAACCTCGAGATAGGGACTGGAGATCGGGTCGAACGAATAGGCGTCACGTCCCTTGCTGTCGGCGTGCATTGCCAGCATCTCGGCCTCGCGCGCCAGCCAACGGTCGACCCGGCGGGCTGCCGTCTTGCCTGGTACAAACCAGCTCCTGCGCTCGTCGCTCCACCTCG
>NZ_SUEO01000468.1 GCF_004962925.1 Mesorhizobium sp.
CGTTCAGCCTGATCAGCAACGGCTGGCCGGTCCTGGCGACACTGGCCATCATCGTCATCGGCAAATCGCTGGCCGCCTTCGCCATCGTCGTCGCCTTCCGCTATCCGATCCCGACCGCGCTGATGATTTCGGCCAGCCTTGCCCAGATCGGCGAATTCTCGTTCATTCTGGCTGAGCTCGGCGTCGGGCTGAAGCTGCTGCCAGAACAAGGACGCGACCTCATCCTCGCCGGTGCTATCCTGTCGATCGTCCTCAACCCGCTGATGTTCCTCGCCGTTGACCGGATGAAACCATGGCTGGAAAGGCGCGCCGG
>NZ_SUEO01000469.1 GCF_004962925.1 Mesorhizobium sp.
CGCGCGAGGTGACCAGCATTTTTCTCGGCGGCGGCACGCCATCGCTGATGAAGCCGCAAACCGTGGCGATGGTGCTGGACGCGGTGGCGAAGAACTGGACGGTGCCGGCCGGCATCGAAGTGACGCTGGAAGCCAACCCTTCCTCAGTCGAGGCCGAGCGCTTTCGCGGCTACCGGGCGGCGGGCGTCAACCGGGTGTCGCTCGGCGTGCAGGCGCTGAACGACAAGGATCTGCGCTTCCTCGGCCGGCTGCACAATGTCGACGAAGCGCTGCATGCGATCGGCTTGGCGCGTGAGATCTTCCCGCGGC
>NZ_SUEO01000470.1 GCF_004962925.1 Mesorhizobium sp.
CACATCGCCGCGCCATCTGTCGAGGGGCCAGCGTCGGCGATGCGCGCCTGCCTTGCCGATGCCGGGCTGAATGCCGAGGACGTCGACTACCTCAACGCGCACGGCACCGGTACCAAGAGCAATGATCAGACTGAAACGGCGGCGATCAAGCGTGTGTTTGGAAACCACGCTTATTCGATGTCCATCTCTTCCACCAAGTCCACGCACGCGCATTGCCTCGGCGCAGCGAGCGCGCTTGAAATGATCGCCTGCGTGATGGCAATCCAAGAGGACGTCGTGCCGCCGACCGCCAACTATCGCGAGC
>NZ_SUEO01000471.1 GCF_004962925.1 Mesorhizobium sp.
GTAACGCGGTGGAGAAGCTGGCGGAGCGCTTCCAT
Source organism: Mesorhizobium sp. (assembly GCF_004962925.1). Taxonomy (GTDB): domain Bacteria; phylum Pseudomonadota; class Alphaproteobacteria; order Rhizobiales; family Rhizobiaceae; genus Mesorhizobium. The sequence continues at coordinate 36 of NZ_SUEO01000471.1, forward strand.
GTCAGCGAACAGTTGCTCAGGATGCTCAACCCGGGCACCGGCTTCAGGAAGCCCGGAAGGACCTTGGTGGTGCCTGATGTCGGCCGGGGCGATCCTCCCGCTGCCGTTGCCGGCATTGAGGTTGACAAGGGCGCCCGCCTGGTCCGTGTGCTCGACCCTTCCGGCAAATGGCTCGCAGTCTACCCCGCCTCGATCGGAAGCGATGAAAACCCCGCGCCAAGCGGCATGGCGGAGGTCAAGCGCGTGGTGCGCAACCCCACCTATCACT
>NZ_SUEO01000472.1 GCF_004962925.1 Mesorhizobium sp.
AGCGCGCCGCGGCGAGCACGTCGGATGGCAGGGCCGCGACGCTTTCGGGCGACGTTTCGACGATACGGTATTTGGCGCGGAATCTCGCCAGTGCCTCGGGCGTGAAAATCAGGTCGAGCGTGCGTGGCTCGGGCGCGCTGATCACCAGCGGCAACACGCTGTCGGACATGGCAGTTCCTCCCGGCGCGACCGCTTCGCACCTCTCAAGAATCATCTTCTACCGCATCGACACCTAAGCAGGCTTGCGGGGCTTCGCCATGCTTCGCCTGCATAGGTTTTGTTTTGTCGCAGGTTTCTACCG